>JBBQLL010000015.1:0-76018 GCA_038327865.1 Chitinophagales bacterium
TTCTTTTATTTTCTTTATTTCAGTTACTGTTTGCCGTAATAACCGGATTTAGTAGTTGGCGCTATTGCTGAGAGAATGCATTTTACAGCATATATCTTATTTACAGTATTGGTGCGGTAGTTGGCTTAGTAGCCATTACACAAGGTGCAGGTTTTGTAGCTATTCCTCAAAGTATTTTTATTGACGTTTTTGCAGCAATAGTATCTAACACTGCGGTAATTATTAAATCAAAAAGCAAGTTAGATGATACGCTAGATGTATTTCCTTGTCATAGTATTGGTGGTATAGTTGGTATGTTATTAACAGGTGTATTTGCAACTAAAGCTGGTAATGCTGCTGGTAACGATGGCTTAGCTTATGTTAATACACCGTTTTTCTTTACACAAGTAAAAAGCAATGACTTGTGCAGTAACTTATAATTTTGTAGTACCGTATTTAATTTTCAAATTAAATATTTTCATTATACCACTTAGGGTTAGTGAAGAAGATGAAACTGAAGGTTTAGATGCTAGCCAGCACAACGAAAACTACACACAAGGTACTTTATTGATAGCAACGCCTACAGGCTTAAGAGAAGAGTTGATATCCTAATTTATTGATATTTTTAAATAGATTATTTACTAAAAATGGTAAAGGTAAAACTATACAATTTCCCAAACCTCTTTGCCTCTTAGCAATGCATCCAAATTACCCCGTCCTTTTTTGGCAATAGTTTCTTCAATCTGCATCTGCATTACATCTTCGTAGCAAGCCCTTTCTGTAGCATAAAACACACCAAATGGCCTAGGAAAATGGCCCACAATTCTTGGGTCATCAAATAGTCGTACCAATATCTGTGCTTTGTAAAAGTCATTTTCGTCGTGTATCCACAAATCATCGGTGCTTGCACCTTCTTCTAAATCTACAATTACAGGTTTTAAACCATCTAACTTGATGCCTTTATTTTTTGTAGCACCAAATACCAATGGTTGCCCATGTTCTAAAAACAAAACTTCGTTTTGTTTTGATGATTTCTCGGTAAAAATTTCAAAAGCACCATCATTAAAAATATTGCAGTTTTGGTAAATTTCTAAAAAAGAAGCGCCTTTATGTTGGTGACTTCTCATCAGCATTGCTTGAATATGCTTTGGGTCACGATCCATAGTACGGGCAATAAAAGTAGCATCTGCACCCATTGCCAAAGCCAAAGGATTAAACGGATGGTCAATACTACCCATTGGTGTACTTTTCGTAATTTTATTTTCCTCAGACGTTGGTGAATATTGCCCTTTGGTTAAGCCATAAATTTGATTATTAAAAAGTAAAATATTTACATCAAAATTTCTGCGTAGCAAATGGATGGTATGGTTACCCCCAATGCTTAAACCATCACCATCACCAGTCACTATCCAAACGCTTAATTCTGGTCGGGTTGCTTTTAACCCACTAGCAACCGAAGTAGCACGCCCATGAATAGAGTGCATCCCAAACGTATTCATATAATAAGGAAAGCGGCTGCTGCAGCCAATGCCACTAATGATAACAATATTTTCTTTTGGTACGCCAATGTTGGGCATTATTTTTTGTACTTGCGCTAATATTGAATAATCACCACAACCAGGGCACCATCGCACTTCTTGATCCGTAGCAAAATCTTTTGCTGTCAATATTGGTGCTGTTAAAGTATCTGTACTCATGCTGCAAAAGTATTTGAATGTAATTTACATGCCAAGCCAAATATTGTTTATCGTTTAAGTAACAAAAAAAATTGTGTAAATAGTAAATGGCAGTGTTGTATTTTACAACCTCAATTTACTGCCATGATAAAATGTTTTGCTATAATGGTTTGCTGCGTAATTATTACTGCAGCAAATGCCCAAAATGGTACCGAAAAAATAAAGGTAACCGACCTTTTAAAAGTAAAAACCGCTAGTGGCATCGCACTTACAAGCGATGGCAGCAAAGCTGCTGTAACCCTTACTACCATTGAACCAGATGGTGATAGTAAATGGGAGTTTAAATATGTAAATCATATTTATTTACTGCCTACAGATGGTTCTTTACCCCCTAAAGAACTAACGGGTAAAGATGGCGCAAGCCAACCCGCCTTTAGCCCAGATGGTAAGCAATTAGCATTTGTAAGAACAGTTGATACCAAACCACAGATTTTTTTGTTGCCTTTAGATGGTGGCGAAGCTGTACAGCTTACAAAATATAAATATGGTGCGGCTACGCCAAAATGGAGTGCCGATGGCAAGCAATTACTTTTCTCGGCTAGTATTTCTTTAAAAGATTTATTAAAAGATAGTCTGCTTAATCCAACTCATGCACTACCCATTTGGCCTTACGAAAAGCCAGGCTTTAGTAATAATGAAGCCTTGACTGTAAATACTGCCACACCAAACCCAGACGGTAATTTACAAGAAATTAGGGCTTACCTAGATGCAAATGTGACCGATAAAAAAGCAAAAGTGCTACACAAGTTACAGTTTCAGGAAGAGGCATCCACATCTTCTGACATCAATTTTACCCACTATTTTATCATTAATATTCTTGCACCAACCGAACCCAAAGCCATTACGCATGGCTTTTATAGTTTTAGTAATGCGCAATTTATTCCCAATACAGCTAAAATTTTAATAGATGCCAAAGTTGATGATACGCAACACCCCGATAGAGCTTTAGAAACACAGATTTATATTGTAAATATTGATGGCTCTGGCTTTCAGAAATTATTAGGAAAAAAGAATAGCAGTTATAATTCTGCTACTGTTTCGCCTAATGGCAAATGGTTGGCTTTTCAATATGGTAATACTGGTTTTATAAGTGTTCCCACTTTGGCCATTATGCCTTTTGGCGGCACTGAAACCGAAAAAATTGATATTGTATTAGACAGAAACAAAAGCAACCTTACATGGACTGCTGATGAAAAATTTCTCTACTTTACCGCCCAAAGTAATGGTGGGGTAGTCCTCTACAGGGTTGATATGGCTACTAAAAAAGTAGAACCTTTAACTGATTTTAATACAGGCATTAACAGCTTTGCTATTGCTAATAACCAACTGGCTTTTACCAAAAATTCTATTACTAACCCAAGTGAAGTTTTTACAAGTGATTTATCAGCCAAAATGCCCAAGCAACGCTCTGATTTTAATACAAACTGGCTGCAGGGCAAAGCTATTAGCCTACCAGAAAAGCATGTATTTACCAACACAAATGGCATGGCTATAGAGTATTGGGTAATGAAACCATCTAACTACCAAGCAGGAAAAAAATATCCTTTATTATTAGAAATTCATGGTGGGCCAAGTGCTATGTGGGGACCTGGTGAAAGTAGTATGTGGCACGAGTTTCAATATTTTTGCTCTCAAGGCTTTGGGGTAGTTTATAGTAACCCTAGAGGCAGCGGTGGCTATGGTTTAAACTTTTTAAAAAATAATGTAAACGATTGGGGTGCTGGCCCTACTAGCGATGTGCTAACTGCACTTGATAAAACCGTTGCAGAAGGATGGGCAGATACCAGTAAACTGCTTATAACTGGTGGCTCGTATGCTGGCTATTTAGTAAGTTGGATTATTGCACACGACCAGCGCTTTAAAGCTGCTTGCAGCCAACGTGGAGTGTACGATTTAAATACGTTTTTTGGCGAAGGCAATGCTTGGCGGTTGGTACCCAATTATTTTGGCGGCTACCCTTGGGAAGAAAAAGTGAAACCAATTTTAGCACGAGAAAGCCCTATTAATTATGTACAAAATATTACCACGCCTTATATTATGTTTCATGGTGAGAATGATTTAAGAACTGGCGTAATACAAGGCGAAATGCTGTATAAAAGTTTAAAGGTTTTAGGTAGACCAGTAGAATATGTGCGCCACCCTGGTGGCACACATGAACTTACAAGAAGTGGCAACAATAGGCAACGCATAGATCAGATGTTGCGTACCTTCGAGTTTTTTGAACGTTGGCTATAGAAAAACTAAAAATTATTAAATGGAAGATATAGAAATACCTACCGAACATTTACACGAAACCATAAAAGAAAGGGCAGAAGAATTGCACGATGCTGGAGGTTGGTTTCGTTTTGTTGCCATTTCAACCGCTTTTATGGCGGTGTTTGCAGCTATTTCTGGCTTAATGGCTGGGCATTATTCTAATGAAGCCCTTATTGAACAAATACAAGCATCCGATCAATGGTCTTATTATCAAGCAAAAGGCATTAAAGCTGAGATAAAAAAATTAGAAGCTAAAACAGGTATTGCAGATGCCACTGCCCCTTTTAAGTATAAAACAGAGCAGGAAGAGATTAAAAAAGAAGCAGAAAAATTACAGGCAGAGTCAAAAACATATCTAAAAAAACATGTAGGCTTGGCACAGGCTGTTACATTGTTTCAAATAGCCATTGCTATCTCTGCTATTTCTATGCTTACTAAAAAGAAATCCCTTTGGATTACTAGCTTATTTATTTCATCAGCTGGTATTATCTTTTTTTTAATAGGATTTATATAATAGGCCCTTAACATAAATACATCTTCAATCTAGTCAATTTTTAGTCGATAGTATATTTCCCGCTATTATTAGTATTTAGCAATAAAATACACATTGCACCAACGTTTTAACTAGCCCTGCGGCAAAGTAAAATCTTATTATCCGTCTTAATAGCCCATTTATTTAGTGCTTTTCTTATTGATGGAACGTCCGTGTATTTGTATTTAAAATGTTTGCTACCCTGCAACACATCATTTGCTCGGCATGATTATATAACTGTTACTTAAAACAAATTAATCATGAACAACAATCAAGCACTCATTCAAGCATTAAACAATTGTGCTGCCGAATGTAACAATTGCGCTACTGCCTGTTTAGATGAAGACAACATTAAAATGATGACAGCCTGTATTAAGTTAGATATGGATTGTGCCACCATTTGCACCGCAACAGCCACACTATTATCTCGTAATTCAAAGCATGGCAAACATCTACTGAAAGAGTGCATAGAAATATGCATAGCGTGTGCAGAAGCCTGTGAAAAACATGCAGACATGTACCAACATTGCAAAGTATGTGCAGCAGCATGTAGAGCAAGTGCAAAAGCATGTAAAGAAATGATGTAGAAAAAATTGCCCAAACTCTGATTAAATTCTACTCAGTTTGGGCAATTTTAAAACACAGTAAGTAACACACTATAATGTGTGAATGTCACAATGTTTTTCTTCAAAAATGTAATGCTTTGGGTAGTTAAAAGCTAAACCTTTACAATTAAATTATCAAAAATGATGCATGATAATTCTTGGGGTTTAGGAATGGGTTGGGGTATGTGGCTTTTTCCGCTTGCAGTAATTCTAGTGATTGTGCTTTTATTGAGAAATAGAAGAAAAAATTAGCAACAATTAGTTTAATACAAACATCTTTTTAACCTTTCAATTTAAGAAAATGGAAAATTCAATTAAGCACAGTTACCATATAGGTGGCATGAGCTGCGGTGGCTGTGTTTCAGGCGTTAAGCAAAAATTATCAAGTGTTACCGGGGTAACATCTGTAACAGTTGATTTGGGAAATAAGCGAGCAGAAGTTATCTCATCTCAAGAAATTAAAACACAAATACTTCGCAATGCATTAAACAATACAAACTTTACTATTTCAGAATTATAAGTTGTCAAGCAGCATAATATGTGTAAGTAATGTTGTAATTGCCATTAACCCAAGTGGTTTAAAATTAAAAAAATCGAGCAACAGCGATACTGAAGAATGGGCAACAGCGCATCTGAAGAAAAAAATAAATTTACATATTATGATAACAAAAAAAAGGGTGCTGGCCTTTACTTTCATGCTTACTATAGCTTTATTATTTGTGGTAGGCAACGCATCTGCACAGATGAAATACAAAAAAATGAAAATGCAAGATTGCTGCATGATGAAAGACGGCAAAATGATGGTAATGAAAGATGGTGAAACCATGATGATGGACAAAGACATAACTATGAAAAACGGTACAGTGTGCATGACAAATGGAGAATGCAAAATGAAAGATGGTAAAACCATGATGATGAAAGATGGCGACAGGATGGACATGAATGGAAAAATGATGATGGCTATGAAAGGCGGTGTAATGATGAAGGACGGAAAAATGATGGTAATGAAAGATGGTAAAACCATGATGATGGACAAAAACATGACTATGCCTAACGGAACAAAAGTGATGACCAATGGCAAATGCACCATGAAAGATGGTAAAAAGATGGTGATGAAAGATGGCGATATGATGGACATGAATGGAAAAATGATGATGCCCATTAAAGACTGTGTGATGATGAAAGACGGAAAAATGATGGTAATGAAAAATGGCGAGTCGATGATGATGGACAAAAACATGACCATGAAAAATGGTACAACTTGTATGACTAATGGCGAATGTAAAATGAAAAATGGTAAAAAGATGCTGATGAAAGATGGCGATTGTATGGAAATGAGTGGAAAAATGTGTAATGACAAGATGAAAAAAATGGAAATGATGAAGGACATGAAGATGTAATCTTTAATATTGGTGTACTTACTAACCTATAGACATAACAGCAAATAACCGTCCGAGAGTTTTTAAAACCTTTGGACGTTTGTTTTTTTAGTGCTTTAATCTTTTAACGAATTCATTTTATTACTTAGATATGGCAGTTACAAAAGTTTTACCACGTTCGCAATTGGCTAATAAATCAATAAACAAAAAGTAGCTGTTATATAAAAAATATACATGAACTTTTATAACAACTGTCATTTTAATTCAGTATGAAAAATCTATCAACAGCTATTTTCATTGTGCCAGTTATTGCACTTATACTGGTGGCGATAGGCTATTTCACTCTACTAAAAAAAACAATAGATAAGCCAGTTTTTAACCGATTTGTGGTATTGACAGCCTTAGTTGCTGTTGTACTAAACTATGTTTGGGAGTTAGCACAAATGCCTTTGTATCAAAATACTTCTTTTGATATTCAGCATATTGCATTTTGCGGTTTAGCAACAGTTGCTGATGCTATTATGGTTCTGCTGCTGTATTTTATCTTTGCAATTATTTATCAACAACCCTTTTGGATAAAACATATAAATATACAGCGAACGTTTATGCTAGTAGTAATTGGTGGCATAGGTGCCATTTTAGGAGAAATGAGACATTTGTCATTAGGCAGTTGGGCGTATGGTGCATCAATGCCAATACTTCCTTTTGTTAAGGTTGGTCTTTCGCCCCTATTACAATTTATGTTTTTACCAATTTTAAGTTATTATGTAAGTTTTAACTACTTAAAAATAAAAGATGGTTTACAAATTAATTGAATAATGTAAGCCTTACCTAAGAAGATACAAATAGACATTTGACTATATAATAGGTTGTTATATTTTGCAACCCCGCACAACTTGCTTACCTTATTTTTATTGTAAAAAAAATTATAAAATGGAAGATATAGAAATACCAACCGAACATTTATACGAAACCATAAAAGAAAGGGCAGAAGAATTGCACGATGCTGGAGGTTGGTTTCGTTTTGTTGCCATTTCAACCGCTTTTATGGCCGTGTTTGCAGCTATTTCTGGCTTAATGGCTGGGCATTATTCTAATGAAGCCCTTATTGAACAAATACAAGCATCCGATCAATGGTCTTATTATCAAGCAAAAGGTATTAAAGCCGAGATAAAAACATTACAAGCTAAAACAGACATGGCAGATGCCTCTGCCTCTTTAAAGTATAAAACAGAGCAAGAAGAGATTAAAAAAGAAGCAGAAAAATTACAGATGGAGTCAAAAACCTATCTTAAAAAACATGTAAGCTTGGCACAGGCTGTAACATTGTTTCAAATAGCCATTGCCATCTCTGCTATATCTATGCTTATAAAAAAGAAGTCCTTATGGGTTACTAGCTTAATTATTTCATCAGCTGGCATTATCTTTTTTATTATAGGATTTATTTGATAATAAAACCGCTTCAAAACTTACAAATTCTCTAACCATAAGTTATAACTTTTGTTTCCACAGCATCCACACCAACATACTCACTAACGTTTCGTGATAGATTGGGAAAACAAAATGGTTTTGAGTGCGACGTAATGGTTATTTTTAATATATCAGTAACCAAACAAAAAATACGCCGAGCAAAATACCTGTGTTGATTTAATAAACATCCATGCTAAAATATTTTTAATAATGATTGTTACTTCGCATGAAAAAGGTTGGAAAATTATTACCCAACGCTCTCACGGGTTACTCGCTGCTATGTTGGCTTATCAATACGATATTGATTTACCAACCGATATTATGGTTCCCACACTTGTTGCTATTGCTGAACACGATGATGGTGTAGAAGAAACTACCCAAAGCGAAAACCTGACAGATGCAGGTGCACCTCGAGATTTTAGGGTAAGTGACGAATCAAAAAAGACAGATTTATTTCGACTTGTAAACGTGATGGAAATATCCAGTTCAAAAAGTCAATTAAATACTTTGCTTACTTCTTTGCATTTAAAATTTTTGTATGGCGGCAAACCCGATGGTGAAGACAGGAAATTAGATGCTTTTTTAAAAGAGCAGAAAAAAAATCAAAAACATATTCTTAAAGTCTTGGACGTTGATAAAAAATATGCGGCGCATCTATACTGCTTGTTGCAATGGTGTGATGCTTTTTCGCTACTCATTTGCATGGACAAAATTCAAGCTAGGGGAAAAAAAATGGAAATATCTAAAAGCCCTGATGGTGACATCAGCCAAACTTTTTATAAAGTTGGTAAAGAAATTACGGTAGAGCCGTGGGTGTTTAGAAATGAAACTTTTAAGGTGTTTTATGAATACAAAATTTTGGAGCAACTAAAGTTTAATTCTATTGAAGCGTTTAATAAAGTCTGCAAGGCTACGCCAGTGCATAGGGAAGAATTTATTTTTTCAAAATAAGAGTAAATCCGCAGTTCAAAATGTTCTTTCGTTCCTACAAAGTTTCACCGTACAAGATCAATGCACTTGACTTTGGATTCTGCGTTGCTAGTTGTTGCATGAATTGTTTTAGATTTACAATATAATAAAACGCAGAGTCCACGCTCAAACACTCACCAACGCTTTGTGAAACCCTGCGAAAACAAAATCGTACTTTTCAGTAAAAATAAAACTCAAAAAATGTGGTGGCAGTATTTATTAGTTTTTGTAGGTGCGTTATTATTTGATGTCGTTCCTTTTCCTTTCCTTCCCGCGTTTACAATTATGTTATTATTTCAGATAATTTTTCACTTAGATGTGTGGATAGTAATTATAATAGGAGTAGTTGGCTCAGTTTTAGGTAGATATATACTTATTTTATATTCCCCATTAATAGGAAATAGGTATTTAAAAGCGTCAAAAAATGAAGACATTCAGTTTCTTGGAGTAAAAATGAAAGAGAATAAATGGAAAGGTCAAATGGTTATACTTGCTTATTCATTATTACCACTTCCAACTACACCTCTTTTTTTAGCGGCGGGCATTTCAAAATTAAAGGCCATATATATTATCCCTGCGTTTCTTATTGGAAAATTTGCAAGTGACACTCTCGCACTACACGCAGGTAAATATGCCTCGGAAAATATTCAAAATATAATTGATAAAGCATCATCTTGGAAGTCTATTGCAAGTTTTGTAATGTCTTTATTCTTTCTTTTTTGTCTTTTGTTCATAGACTGGCGCATGTTGATTCAAAAAAAGAAATTAGTGTTGAATTTTAAAATATGGAAGTAAGTGCATTACTCGTTCCCCGCAGCGTCTCGTTGTCTAAGGCAATATGTTTGGCTGTGGTTTCAGCAGTAGTAATTGTTCGCCGTTGATGATATGAAGTATGGATATTGTGTACTGCATGCCAACAATTGGTATATGATAAAAAACCTAATTAAAAATTTTAACTCAAGCTAAAATTCAATCTAACTTATCTTTACAATCTGAAAAAAATAGTAGCTATATTCTTTCTTTTCATTTACGGAATTACTACCGTAGGTGCTACTGTGCATACCCACTACTGCATGAATAAATTGGTATGCTCAAGCCTTTACCAAGGCAAAGATGCCAATTGCGGAAAATGCGGCATGAAGAAATCAGTAACAAAAGGTTGCTGTAAAGACGAGCATAAGTTTATTCAATTAAAAAAAGAATACAATCAAATTGGTAATGCTGTTAGCTTTTTAGGCTTCAATTGCCCAGTTGTTTTAACCCCCTCTTTTGTTTATAATCAGTCTCTAATTAACCTTACAACTAAGGCTGATTATACCTTTCATTTGCCCCCCAATAGGCAAGAACAAAAGCTTTATATCCTTCATTGCGTTTATAGAATTTGATTTGATGATTTGCGTACAATAGTTGCATGGCATTGTTTGTGCAACAAACTATTTATTCAAACATCAAATTAATTACCATGAAATCTATCATAGCAATAGCAACAATCATTTTCTTTTTCAATTTATCGGTTACTGCACAAAAAGCAACTGAACCATTCTCACAATTATTAGCTTCTTATTACGACATTAAAAATGCGCTTGTTAAAACGGATGCTGTTACTGCTGCTACCAAAGCAGCTGAGTTTGTAACAAGCATCAATGCAATAGACATGAACATGTTGTCTGAAGCAGACCACAAAGCATTGATGGCGGTAAATGAAAAGTTGGTTTTTGATGCAGGGCATATTGCAGAAAGCAAAGACATCAAGAAACAAAGAGACTATTTCCAATCTTTTTCAGATAGTTTTTCTGCATTGGCTAAGGCTGTAAAATTATCAGAGCAACCCGTTTACCAACAATACTGCCCCATGAAAAAGGCCTATTGGTTAAGCAGTGAGGCCACCGTAAAAAACCCGTATTATGGCAATGCTATGCTTACTTGTGGTAAAGTAGCAGCTACATTTTAATCACTATTTACAAAGTGTAAAATACTTTGGTTGTATGCAGTTTGTGTACTTTATCTATTTAAAATTTACATTAATAAATTATAACAAATCAAAATGACACCGCAGATTCACGAATACAAAAAAATAAATAAAAGTATCATTTTTTTCATATTATTCACAACCATTGTTTTTACGGCATGCAGCAATGCCACTTCTGATAAAAAAGAAAATGGAACTACAGTTGCATCGGTTGATACTACTACAAAGCAAGTTTCATCAGTTACAGAAGCTAAAGGGGTGGTTTCTATAAAAGAAATATTAGCTAATTACCTGCAAATGAAAAACGCTTTTGCAAAAGACAACGCTAAAGATGCAGCAAACGCAGGTAACGACATGGTAAAGTCATTTGCCAATTTTAATAAAGCTGCCTTAACCGCTGACCAAGTAAAAATATATAATGATATTCAGGATGATGCCAAAGAACATGCTGAACATATTGGTATGAATGCTGGTAAAATTGAACACCAAAGAGAGCATTTTGACATGTTAAGTAAAGACATATACCAACTGGTAAAAGCTTTTGGCGGCGAACAAAAATTGTATTACGACCATTGCCCTATGTACAACGATGGTAAGGGAGCAAATTGGCTAAGCGAAAGCAAGGATATTTCAAATCCCTATTTGGGCAAAAAAATGTCTACCTGTGGCACAGTAAAAGAAGAACTACAATAATATTTCTATGAAAGGAATAAAAATATTATTATTAATTTTATTCGTAATATTTATTGCCGTACAGTTTGTACAGCCAGCCCGTAACAGTAATGGACAAGTGTTGCAAACCGATATTACCAAGCTATATGCAGTGTCTAGCAATGTGCAAGGAATATTAAAAACCGCTTGTTACGATTGCCATAGCAATAACACCAACTACCCTTGGTATTCAGATATTCAACCGGGTGCTTGGTTGATGGCATCCCATATTAATGAAGGTAAGGCCATGCTAAACTTTAGCAAGTTTGGCGATTTATCTATTCGTAAGCAACAAAGTAAATTGATGGGAATTATTAATCAAATTAAAGATGATGAAATGCCAATAGCATCCTATACGCTTATTCATAAAAATGCTAAGCTATCAGAAAGTGATAAGCAAGTGGTTATTAATTGGGCAAGTGCATTAAAAGACAGTCTTTCCATAAACAATTAAGACAAAATTAAAAAAATAACACAACTATTGATTACGATATTCAAAGCAATCTTCATTCGTAAAAAGAGTTGTTGTAAATAAAAAAATAAACGATGAAAAAGATAATTATTATGATACTCATGTTTCCCATTTTCCTTGTTCAGGCACAGGATATGAAAGGTATGGATATGAGTAAACCAGAAATTAAACCGAAGACACAACCTGTTACTTATACTTGCCCCATGCATCCAGAAATCCACAGCGCAAAAACAGGCAATTGCCCAAAGTGTGGTATGAAATTGATAAAAGAAAAATCAAAAAAGCTATCTCAAAAAAAGATGGATATGGCTAATATGCCAAAAGACACGGCAATGCATCAACATATTATGCAGGGCATGGATATGAGTAACATGTCAATGGAACAAGCTCAGCCAGCATCATACACTTGTGTGATGCATCCAGAAATCCACAGCACAAAACCCGGCAATTGCCCAAAGTGTGGTATGAAGTTGATTAAAGAAAAATCAAAGGCACAACCCACAAAACAGATGGACATGCCAATGGCAAAAGATACGGCAAAGCATCAACACAACATGCAAGGCATGAATATGGCTAGTATGCCAAAAGACACGGCAATGCATCAACATACTATGCAGGGCATGGATATGAAAGCCAATACCACCAACAATAAAATGATGCAAATGGATGGTATGCAAATGAATATGTCTGCTGACCCAACTTTTACTACTTTCAACAAAAAATATATTCCAAACAATACGCCACCTCGTACCGTTCGTTATGATTTATATATTGCTGATACAACAGTAACATTTGGTAAAAAAACCAAAAGGGCTATCGCAGTAAATGGGCAAATACCTATGCCTACACTCACATTTACAGAAGGCGACACCGCAGAAATATATGTGCATAATGAACTAAATGAAGAAACATCTTTGCACTGGCATGGTTTGTTTTTACCAAACCAATACGATGGTGTTCCCAATCTTACTCAAATGCCAATAAAGCCGCACACAACCCATATTTACAGGTTTCCAATTATTCAAAGCGGCACACACTTTTATCATAGTCATTCTATGTTTCAGGAGCAAATTGGCATGTACGGTATGTTTATTATGAACAAACGAAAAGAATGGAATATACCTACAATACCGGTTACATT
The DNA here is from genome assembly GCA_038327865.1 of Chitinophagales bacterium. Classification (GTDB taxonomy): domain Bacteria; phylum Bacteroidota; class Bacteroidia; order Chitinophagales; family Chitinophagaceae; genus Parasediminibacterium. The sequence continues at coordinate 13,220 of JBBQLL010000015.1, forward strand.
AAGCGAGTGGGCAGATATGAAACCCGAAGAAATTAATCGTAGTCTGCATAATGCTAGCGATTGGTTCGCTATACAGAAAGGAACCACACAGAGCTATGCAGAAGCAATTAAAAGCGGGCATTTTAAAACAAAAATTACCAACGAGTGGAAGCGGATGACTGCCATGGATGTGAGCGATGTATACTATGATAATTTCCTAATTAATGGTAAAAATCAAAACGAACAACCACAATTTAAAGCAGGTGATAAAGTGCGTTTACGTATTGCCAATGGTGGTGCTTCCGATTATTATTGGTTGACTTATGCAGGTGGCAAAATAACAGTTGTTGCAAGCGATGGTAATGATGTAACACCTGTGGAAGTGGATAGATTAATTATTGCCGTTTCAGAAACATACGATGTGGTTGTAACCATTCCTAATAACAAAAGCTATGAATTTTTAGTTACGCCAGAAGATCGCACAAAATCAGCTTCGCTTTGGTTGGGTAGTGGAGAAAAAGTACCCGCAACCAAACTACCCAAGCTGAAATATTTTGCTGGTATGAAGATGATGAATAATATGATGGATATGACTGGCAATATGATTGAAATGGATGGTATGAAAATGCAAAATCAGGAAATGGACATGAATACAGCGATGTATCCTGAAATCACTGGCTTTGAAAATTCAGTAGATACCATGCAATCAACAAAAATGCAAGGCATGAAGATGGACGATAAAAAACCCATGAGCGGCAAGCAAATGCAAATGAATGAGGGGCATCATAGCATGGCAGGCATGGATACGGGTAATAGCGGTGGAGATATTGTAACACTTAATTATGGCATGTTACGTTCGCCAAACAAAACAGTATTGCCCCAAGGACCGCTTAAAGAATTAAAGTTTGATTTAACAGGTAATATGAGCCGATACGTTTGGACATTGGATAATAAAACAATTTCTGAAAGTGATAGAATACTGATTAAAAAAGGAGAAAATGTACGGCTTATCTTATACAACAATAGTATGATGCGACACCCAATGCACTTGCATGGGCATGACTTTAGAATTTTAAATGGGCAAGGCGATTATGCCCCTTTAAAAAATATAATAGACGTTATGCCAATGGAAAGAGATACCATTGAGTTTGCAGCCAATACAAGTGGTGATTGGTTTTTTCATTGTCATGTGTTATACCATATGATGAGTGGCATGGGCAGAATATTTAGATATGAAAATTCACCGCCAAATCCAGAAATACCAAACCCCGCTATGGCTTATCGAATGTTAAAATCAGATGATAAGATGTTTCACTTTATGACAAATGCAAGCTTACAAACTAATGGCAGCGATGGCATGGCAATGCTGGCTAATACAAGATGGAAAGTAAGTACACTTTGGCATTTGGGTTTTCATGATAGGCACGGTTATGAAAGTGAAACCATGGTTGGTCGTTACTTAGGTCGTATGCAGTGGTGGTATCCTTATATTGGTTTCGATTATCATTACAAAGTAGAAGGTGGCTTTAAAAACATATTTGGCAATGAAGGTAAAAACTGGTTCGGGCAAGCCAGTAATAAAAACAATCGTAAAACAGTAGTAGCAGGTATTGCTTACACGTTGCCCATGTTGTTTATAGCAGATGCAAGGGTAGATGGTGATGGGAAGTTTCGTTTTCAACTAGGTAGAGAAGATATTCCTGTTGCTAAAAGACTTAGGGCAAGCATCATGATAAATACCGATAAAGAATACATGGCCGGGTTGAGGTATATAGCCACAAAATACATTTCTCTTGCATCTCATTACGATAGTGATATGGGCTTAGGTATTGGTGTAACGTTTACTTACTAGCTTTGTTTCCATTTAGACTTTTAAAGTTTTCGAAACTTAGAAAGTTTAATATACTATTTAAGCAGTAGTAAGATAAATCTTACTACTGCTTTTGTTTTTTGAATTACCATTTATTTATTTAGGCGTTAACCTCTAACTGAAATAGTATGTTTGTATTTAATTGTAAGTATCAATACATTCTAACATAAATTTCTATACACTTTTTACGTCTTCAAGCAAAGTATGAATAAAAATTATTACTTTAAAATAACATCCTTTTCTAAAACTTGCTACCAATTCTACATAAAACCTATTGCACAACTATGTAAAAACAAAAACTCCAACAATACCACATCTTTAAAAATAAAAAAGCAACCTTTTCTAACTTTTAGACGTTGTAATTATCTAGTTTCATAATCTAAATAAAAAAAATGAAAAAAATTTACCTTTTACTTATTCTGCTAGCGGCAACAACGCTTACCAATGCAGCTATTGTAGTTATTTCGGTTACTAGTAATCAGTTTACACCAGCCAATGTTACAGTAACTGTTGGCGATGTGATACGGTTTAGCTTCCAGCAAGGTTTTCACAATGCGGTATCTACAGGTGTTGCTAATGCTACACCAGCTGGTGCCAGTCCTATTAATAGTGGTTCACCCTCTGGCGTAAACCCACGTACTTACGATTATACGGTTACCACTGCAGGTGATTACAAATATTATTGCGAGGTTCATGCAGATCCTGGAACCTTTACAGGAATGGTAGCCACCTTTACAGTAACAAGTACTTTACCAGTGCTGCTTAAAGATTTTTCTGTTGCTGCTAATGCAGAAAAAAAGCCATCAATTACATGGAGTACTGTTACTGAACAAAATGTGGCAGATTTTACAATTCGTAGAAGTAGCGATGGTTTTAAATACCAAGATATTGGTAAAGTTACAGCGGTTGGTAACTCAACCACCCAACAAGATTATAGCTTAGTTGACAATACCTTACCTCAAAAAGATAAGTATGTGTATTATTCCCTTGCCATTACTGATAAAGATGGCAAGCAAACCCTTAGCCCTACCAAAAGCTATAAAAATCCAACATCAACCGCTAAAATGGTGATGAGTGTTAGTCCTAATCCTATCAGCCGACCAGGGCAATTGATGATACAATTTAATGCTGAAAAAACAGGAGACCTATTAGTAAAAGTGTACAATAATGCTGGGCAAATGGTACAAGAAACAAAAATGAGTGCCTTTGCAGGCTTAAACAACGGGCACGTCCATGTATGCGATTTAAGTGCTGGCATCTATACATTACAATTTACATTAGATGGCGTTAAAGAGAGCAAAAGGATTATTGTCCAATAACTTAATATTGCCGTTCTTAATAGATAATAAAATAGCCGTTACAAAAAGTTGTAACGGCTATTTTTATAACTATAAGTTAGATTGATTATTTTAACCCAAGGCTACTCTTACAAAGGAAGCAACTTTTAAATCTTTATCAACACTTTGTAAATATTCTTCTACAGATTTACTACTGTCTTTTACAAATGCTTGTGCCAATAATGTTTGCTCTTTAAAAAAAGCGTTTAATTTACCTTCTGCTATTTTAGCTATCATTTCATCTGGTTTGCCCGCCATTTTAGGATCAGCTTTCATAGTATCAACTACAATTGCTCTTTCTCTTATAATGGTTTCTGGTGATATACTTTCAGCATTAACCGCTAATGGATTTAAGGCCGCAATTTGCATAGCCACATCTTTACCAGCTTCAACAGCTTCTTTGTTTAATGCTACCAACACTCCCATACGGTTTGCACCATGAATGTAAGAAGCCACATAAGGTGCTTCTACTCTTTCAAAACGTGCGATACCTATTTTTTCACCAATAGACGTTAATTTATCGTTTATTAATTCAGATACTTTAGCACCATTTACAGTGGCTTCGTTTAACTCAGCAGCACTTTTTGAATCGTTAGCAACGGCTGCATCAGCAATGCTTTGTGCAAATGCAATAAAGTCTGCATTTTTAGAAACGAAATCAGTTTCAGAACTAATAGTGATAGCATATCCAATTGTGTTAGCAACATTAGTTTGTGCAATAACTACACCTTCTTTTGCTTCACGGTCGCTACGCTTTGCTGCAACTTTTTGACCTTGTTTACGTAACCAATCAATCGCTGCTTCAAAATCGCCATTTGATTCAGTTAATGCTTTGCGACAATCCATCATACCAGCACCAGTTGCTTGGCGTAATTTATTAATATCAGATGCTGTAATAGCTACGGCTGTACTCATAATTTTTTCTCCTATCCCCTAAAATTGGGCTGTTTTTATTATTTACAATGGCTGCAAAGTTGAAACTAAGCAGCCATTGTGATATATTATTAAATAGTTAATTGATATTTACTCCCGCTATGATTGGGTTGCAACTATCTTCCGCCACCGCCACCAGGACGACGATTATTGTTTGCAGGAACACGACGTTTTGGTACACCACCTGGACCACTTGGTGCAGCATTTGCATCGGTACCACGACCAGCACCTCTACGACCACGACCACCTTCTGCTTGCGCTTCTTTTTCTAAACGGTTAGCTTTTGCTTCGTTTTCGCTATTACCATCTTCAACTGAATCATCTTCATCTTTATTAGCTTGACGCTCAGCTAAACCTTCAGCAATTGCAGCAGTAATGTAATTAGTAATAATAGCAATAGATTTTGTAGCATCATCATTTGCAGGAATTGCAAAGTCTACCTTATTAGGGTCAGAATTTGTATCAACCATACCAAAAGTGGTAATGCCTAAACGTTTCGCTTCTGCTAATGCAATATGCTCAACACTTATATCAACCAAAAATAAAGCAGCAGGTAAACGACCTAATTGGGCAATACCACCTAGTACTTTTTCCATTTTGTCTTTATCACGGGTTAATGTCAAACGCTCTTTTTTAGTAAGGCTTTCTGCACTACCATCGTTCAACATTTTATCAATGCTCTGCATTTTTTTAACACTCTTCCGAACGGTGTTAAAATTGGTCAACATACCACCTAACCAACGTTCTGTTGCGTAAGGCATATTTACACGTTGTGCACACTCGGTAACAATTTCTTTTGCTTGCTTTTTAGTAGCAACAAACATGATTTTTTTACCGCTTTTTGCAATTTGTTTCAACGCTGCAGCAGTTTCTTGTAAATGATCTACAGTTTTGTTAAGATCGATAATATGAATACCCTTCTTTTCTGCAAAGATGTAAGGCAACATTTTAGGGTTCCACTTCTTCTTCAAGTGACCAAAATGTACACCGGCCTCAAGTAGTTGCTGTTGTAATGAAGTGTTCGCTTCCATTGTATTAATTTGAAATTTGAAATTAGTAATTTGAAATTGTTCTGATTAACGTTTGCTGAACTGGAAGCTTCTTCTTGCTTTCTTATGACCGAATTTCTTACGTTCAACACTACGAGGATCACGTTTAAGTTGACCTGCAGCTTTTAATACTGGTCTAAATTCAGCATTAACTTCTAGCAACGCACGAGCAATACCTAATTTAGCAGCTTCAGCTTGACCCTTTAAACCACCGCCTTGTGCATTGATAACAATATCAAATTTGCCAACAGCATCAGCAGTTTTTAAAGGAGCTTCGACTTGGTTTTGTAAATAAACCAAAGGGAAGTAGTGTTTATAATCTTTGTCGTTAACGGTAATTTTACCTTCGCCCTTGCTAATAAAAACACGGGTTACAGCTTCTTTACGACGACCAACAGCATTTTTTTGCTTTTCCATTTATAATTAGTTGGGATGGTTTAGAATTTTAATTCTTTTGGTTGTTGTGCAGTATGAAAATGTTTGTCACCAGCATACACAAATAATTTACCAATCATTTTACGGCCTAAGCGGTTTTTAGGAAGCATACCTTTAATAGCTCTTTCTAAAATTACTTCTGGTCTACGTTTCATTAAATCTTGTGCAGCTTCCTCTTTTTTACCACCTGGAAAGCCAGAGTAATTAATATAGATTTTGTCTTCAAACTTATTGCCTGTAAAAACAACTTTCTCTGCATTAATGATGATTACATAATCACCACAATCTACGTGCGGTGTATAATATGTTTTGTTTTTTCCTCGAAGAACGGCTGCAATTCTTGCACTCATACGTCCTACGGTTTGATTAGTACCATCCACAACATGCCAGTTGTGCGTAACGGTAGCCGAGTTGGCGTGTTTGGTTGTAAAATGTAATTTACTCATTGTAGAAATTTTAATTTGCCAATGCTATCCCATTGGGCTTTTTTAAATTTGGACAACGAAAGTAGTTAGTATTATGTGAATAAACCAAGCATTTACACAACTATTTTTCATCGTACCATTATAACTAACTGATTTTCAATAAAAAATTTGCACTAAAATTTTAATAGCTTGTAAATTAGCTAAGTAAAAATTATATTTTAATACCAGAGATTTTAAAATGTGACTTATTGTTTTGGGTAAATTGGGAAATATTTCAAACAAAAAGCCACCATTCTTTTACAGAATGATGGCTTTTTCAAAACAATATAATTGCTACTTATTTTTTTATACTAATTACTTCTACATCAAAAATTAAGGTAGAACCTGGGGCAATAGATGGACCAGCTTGTTGGTCACCATAGGCCAATTCTGATGGGATAAATAACTTCCATTTGCTACCTACAGTCATTAATTGTAAGGCTTCTGTCCAACCTTTAATAACGCCGCCAACAGGAAAAACGATTGGTTCGCCACGGTCAACCGAGCTATCAAACACTTTACCATCAATCAATGTACCATGATAATGGCATTTTACCTTATCAGTTAATTTGGGCTTAGTTGTATCAATACCTGTTTTTAAAACTTCGTATTGCAAACCACTAGGTAATACTACAACACCTTTACGTTTGGCATTATTAGCTAAATAAATTTTACCAGCAGCTTTTGCAACTGATGATTTTGCTGACTGTACCTTTTGTTGATAAGTACCTATGCAAGCATCTAAACCTGTTTCTACAATAGCCAACTTGTTGCCTTTTAAAACATCATTTACAGCTCTTTGAAATAATACTTGATTAATGTTATCAAAACCTTGGGCTTTAATATTTTGGGCAATACGAGCTCCCAATGCATAGCTAGCACTATCAGCATTATTTTTAAATAGGCTAACAGTTACAGGTTTAACGGTTGCTTTTAATGCAGGTTTGGGGGCAAGCTTTTTTACTTGAGCCTGTACATTAATGACAATAATTGTTGATACGATAATAAGCGCAACTTTTTTCATTTTGTTATTAGGTGTTTTATTTACTGATTGTTTGATTGATTAATTTTTTAATAGCATGATGCACTTTTTCAAAGCCAAATGTAGCAAGCGTTTCATCCATCATTGCTTTTATTTCAGCGGTACATAAATTGCCAATAGAACCTTCGTGTGTATGGTTTACTGCCGTTGAATAGTTAAATTTTCCAGCCTCAATACCAAAACCAACTTGCTTGTACGCGTCTCTAAAGGGTATGCCTTGTAATACCAATTTATTTACTTCCTCTACACTAAAAATGTATTTGTATTTTTCGTTGGTAATAATGTCTTTTTTTACGTTGATATTACTCAACATCAACGTTGCCATAGCAATACAATCCTTCAATATTTTAAAGGCTGGAAACAAATGTTCCTTAAGCAATTGTAAATCACGATGATAGCCACTTGGTAAATTGGTTGTCATCATACTAATTTCATTTGGCAAAGCTTTAATGCGGTTACAATGGCTGCGTATCAATTCAAATACATCTGGATTTTTCTTGTGGGGCATAATGCTACTACCAGTTGTAAGCTCTGTAGGAAAAGATACGAAGTCAAAATTTTGGTTTAAATACAAACACATATCCATACTTAATTTTGCTAATGTATCAGCCACGTTTGCCAACGCTTGTGCCGTAATACGTTCTGATTTACCACGCCCCATTTGGGCGTACACAACATTATAATTCAAGTTATCAAAACCTAACAATTCGGTTGTTAATTTTCGGTTAATAGGAAATGATGAGCCATAACCAGCTGCAGAACCCAATGGATTTTTATTAACAATTTTATAGGCAGATTGTAACGTAATTACATCATCTACCAAGCCCTCGGCATAAGCCCCAAACCATAAACCAAACGATGAAGGCATGGCCAATTGTAAATGCGTATAACCTGGCAATAAATCGTTTTTAAAAGCTTCGCTTTGCTGTTGCAATAATTGAAAAAATGGCACAATTTCTTTTACCAAAACTTCAATTTCGTTACGCAAAAACAATTTCAAATCCACCAAAACTTGGTCATTTCTACTTCTGGCTGAGTGAATTTTTTTACCAACCTCTCCTAATTTATCCGTTAGTAAAAACTCAATTTGTGAGTGTACGTCTTCTACACCTTCTTGTATCTTGAAACTTGTATCTTGAGTACTTGGGTAAATAGTTTGTAATTCTTTTACCAAAATATCTTTCTCTTCAATTGTTAATAAACCAATAGTAGCCAACATTTCAGCGTGTGCAATATTGCCTAGTACATCATACGGTGCCAATAGCAAATCCATTTCACGGTCTTTCCCAACAGTAAAAGTTTCTACTTCTTGTAATGAGGCGATATCTTTTTGCCAGAGTTTCATATTGTAGGTTTCAAGTTACTGGTTGCCAGTTTCAATTTTTTTCAAGTCATTGTTGTGCTACACTAGCTTCTATCTATTTCACCAACTGCGTCAGCAATTTAATATAAGTCGCAATGCCTTCTTCTATTTCAACTACGTAAATATATTCGTCAGCAGTATGACTTCTGGCACTATCGCCTGGGCCCATTTTTAAGGTCGCAAAAGGCATCAATGCTTTGTCGCTAGTTGTGGGCGAGCCATAATAACCTTTGCCTAACGTGATACCAGCTTTTACTAACGGATGATCCAATGCAATGGATGTTGATTTCATTCTTGTGGTGCGAGGCTTAAACTGGCTCTTTAAATTTTGCTTCAACGCTTCTAAAATTTCTTCAAAAGTGTACAATTCATTTACCCTGACATCTATTACAAACTTGCATTGTGATGGTACTACATTGTGCTGTTTATTTTCAGTTTCAATAACTGTAACAGATAATCTTGATTCGCCCAATAAATCACTTACTTTCTCAAATTGATAATTACGTATCCAGTTAATATCGTCTAGTGCTTTGTACAAAGCATTTTCGCCTTCGTTACGTGCAGCATGACCGGCACGACCATTAGCCGTGCAATCTATTACCATTAAACCACGTTCTGCCACAGCCATTTCTAGTTTGGTTGGTTCGCCAACAATACCAAAATTAATATTGCCAAGAAATGGTAGCACCAATTCAATACCATTTACACCGCTAATTTCTTCCTCGGCACTTGCTGCAAACACAACATTATACAGTAGATTTTCCTCTTGATAAAAATGAAGAAACGTAGCAATTAAGCTTACCAAACAACCGCCAGCATCGTTACTACCAAGGCCAAATATTTTGCCATCTTTTTCTAATGGAAAAAACGGGTCAATCGTGTAGCCTTTATTGGGTTTAACAGTATCGTGGTGTGAGTTTAATAAAATACTTTCTTTGGCAATATCGTAATGCTTGTTTTTGGCATAAATATTATTACCAACCCTTGAAAAGGGAATACTATTCTCTTCAAAAAAAGAGCATAGTATTTCGGCAGTATCGTTTTCTTCTTTACTAAAAGATGGCGTAGCAATTAACTGCTTTAAAAGATTAATGGCATCTGCTGTAATGGTAGTCATTGTTGTGTTTGAAGGTAATGAATCAGTTATTTTATTTTTAAATCTTTTGAATTTTGCTTAATGCGACCCATTGATGCTCTACCTGAATTAAGTTCTTTTTTCACGACTCTAAGATTGGCTTTTTCCTTATGATAATTTCTAAATCTTTCAACAAAGCCCTCATCTTTAAATAGAATTAAATTGTCTTCATTTACAATGTATTCCACACCCGAAATATCCAATTGATTTACTTCTTTAAAGCGATCTATGATAATGGATAAGGTATTTGGTTGCCTATGATCGACAACAAGATTATCCCATTTACAAATGTGTCCAGTTTCTTGACATTTTACATTCCCGCCGCCTAGCGTATTGTTCTTAAAGTATTGCTGTTTCAAGTTTATTAAGTCTTTCTGAACAGTATTTCTGCAAGCAATCGTAAAATATCTATCTACATCTTTCTGTGGTTGGTTAATTAAAAATATATATGAAGTGTAATCGCTACTTCCATCACTCCATATTCTTTCAAAACATTTTGTATTGAATTGAACCCTTGCAACTCTTATATTCTCAATGAATAATTCTTGCTCAAGTTCTTCTATTAAAACTTCACTGTCACATTCTTCGTTAGAATTATTATTAATTTCTTCATCGTAAATCAATAAATCAATTACATTTTCAAAGTGCTTTTCATTTAAGTTTTCACCAAAATCATAAGAGTTCAAAATTATTTTATAATACAATAGTGCTTCGCTCTTCGATTTATATAATTTTTCACCTATTTGAATTGGCTTCTTCATGGGCTAAAAATGATTTATCCGTTAATTATTGCCGTTCCTTTTTCGCCACTTATTAATTGTTGCAGTTCTTCTGCTTTCCCAATAATTACCTTTTTTATACCGCTATTTATCGCTGCAAATGCATTATCAAGTTTTGGTATCATACCTGCAAAAACGAGTTGCTTGACTTTTAGTTCTTGATAATAATCTGGCTGTAATGTAGATATGACTGATGCTTCATCATTTACATCTAACAAAACACCATTTTTTTCAAAACTGTAAATTAATTCTACATCGTATAAGCTACTCAAGGCTTTTGCGGTTTCTTGTGCTATTGTATCGGCATTTGTATTTAATAGTTGTCCTTTACCATCATGTGTAATAGGCGATAAAACCACGGCCATATTTTGTTGTAATAAACTTTGCACTAAGTAAGTATTTATTACATCAACATCGCCAACAAAGCCGTAATTGATAGTTGAGTGGCTTCTTTTGTGGGCTTTTATAACATTGCCGTCAGCACCGCATAAACCTATGGCGTTACAATCATTTGCTTGCAACTGAGCTACAATATTTTTATTGATTAAGCCAGCATAAACCATCGTTACAATCTTCAATGTTTCGGCATCTGTAATTCTTCTGCCATCAATCATTTGTTGCTCAATCCCCAATTGAGCCGCCATTTTAGTAGCTAGTTTTCCACCACCATGCACCAATATTTTAAAGGTTTTTATTTTCGCAAAATCTTGTAGAAATGTGGCGAGTTTTATCTCATCATCTATAATATTGCCGCCAATTTTTATAATAAATAATTTCTCCATTACAAACTCTTCAATATTTCACTCAATACAGCTTGTGCAGCCCAAACCCTATTGCCAGCTTCTTGGGTTACCAAACTATTAGGTCCGTCTAATATTTCGTCGCTTAATTCTACATTTCGTCTTACAGGCAAACAGTGCATTACTTTGGCGTTGTTTGTAAGAGCTAATTTTTCATTGGTCAACATCCATTTAGGATCATTCTCATATACTTTACCATAGTCATTATAAGTGCTCCAATTTTTCACATACACATAATCTGCGTTTCTTAATGCCTCATCTTGATTGTGTGTTATGGTTGCACCATTGGTAAATTTTTCTGCTAATTCATAATCTTCTGGATGTGCAATTACAAAATCTACTTCACCCCAAGCAGTCATCCATTGGGCAAAACTATTGGCAACACACTGTGGCAATGCTTTTACGTGAGGTGCCCAAGTAAGCACGACTTTAACCCTAGCCAATGAAGTACTTGAAAGCATATGTTCAGTTATAGTAACTACATCTGTTAGAGATTGTAATGGGTGTAAGGTTGCACTTTCTAGACTTATCACAGGTACACCAGCGTATTTTATAAATTGATTGATATACATTTCACTGTAATCATCTTCTCTATTTTGCAAACTAGGAAATGTTCTAATAGCCAACACATCAAAATATTTACCCATAATAGGTGCAGCATCTTTAATATGTTCTACTGTATTACCGCTCATAATGGCACCTTCTTCAAATTCCAATGCCCAGCCTTCTTTATCTACATTAAATACAATGGCTTCCATACCCAAATTTTTGGCAGCAAGTTGAGTACTTAACCTTGTGCGTAAACTTGGGTTTAAAAACAATAAACCAATACGTTTATTATCGCCTAAAGCCTTATCCACAAAGGGGTTTGTTTTGTACGCTAATGCTTTTTTAACCAAAGCATTTATATCAGAAACATCATCAACCGAAATAAATTGTTTCACTTTTTATAGTTTATTATGTTACCAACTATGTACTACTATTACACATCGTTGCGTCGCACACTGCATCGGTTTGATTATAATTATGCCTTTTACCTAAAATTTAAACCCTTAGAGTTCGCCAAATATAGCAATACCGATATTGTAAATTTTTTCTAAATCAACAATAGCACATTATATCAGACTAAGAATTGTCTCAAAAAAAACAAACCACCTCTTTTTCAAGAAGTGGTTGTTACTTACTAATCCGTATATCTGAAAAAATTATGCTTCACCTTTAACCACAACACCACCACCAATATTCTCTGCAATTTTTGCCCGAATTTTAGCTTCAATTTCATTAGCCAATTCTGGATTATCACGCATTAAGTTTTTAACAGCTTCTCTACCTTGACCTAATTTAGTGGTCTCGTAACTAAACCAACTACCGCTTTTGTTTACAATGCCCAACTCAACACCCATATCTACAATTTCGCCAACCTTACTAATGCCTTCACCAAAAATAATATCAAACTCGGCTGCTCTAAAAGGTGGAGCTACCTTATTTTTTACCACTTTTACTTTTACGTGATTACCTATTGCTGCATCGCCATCTTTTATCTGAGACATCCGTCTAATATCTAATCGAACGGATGCATAAAATTTTAAGGCGTTACCACCAGTTGTTGTTTCTGGATTACCGAACATTACTCCAATTTTTTCACGCAACTGATTAATGAAAATACATATAGTATTAGTTTTATTAATGGTTGCAGTAAGCTTGCGCAAAGCCTGACTCATTAAACGAGCATGTAAGCCCATTTTACTATCTCCCATTTCGCCTTCTAATTCGCTTTTTGGTACCAAAGCAGCCACAGAGTCAATAACTACAACATCCAATGCACCAGATAAAATTAAACGGTCAGCAATTTCTAACGCCTGCTCACCATAATCTGGTTGCGATATTAATAAATTATCTACATCTACACCAAGTTTTTGTGCGTAGGCACTATCAAATGCATGCTCTGCATCTATAAATGCACACATGCCACCAAGCTTTTGAGCCTCAGCAATTATATGAGTGGCCAACGTTGTTTTACCGCTACTTTCTGGTCCATAAATTTCTATAACTCTACCTCGTGGAATACCACCAACACCTAAAGCAGCATCTAAACCAATAGAACCGGTAGATATTACCTCCATCGGGTCTTTGCTTTTTTCATTCATCATCATTACACTACCCTTTCCATAATCTTTGTCTATCTTATCCATTGTTAGCTTTAGGGCTTTCAATTTTTCTGCGTTCATCATTAGTCGTAATTTTTATCTATCAAATTTAATGATGAGACAAAAATAATAGAAATTATTTATCAACACTAATTATTTTAGTATTTTTTGCTAACTATTTGGGTGCGGTATTAAATAAAAAAGCAGTTGATACTTCAACTGCTTTAAATAGCTTTATTTTTTACTTATTGGCTTGTTGTTGCAATACTATTTCGCCAACATCTACTTGGCTACCTTCTAGTACGGTAATACCTTCTTTTAAAGCATTTTTGTAAGGAGGTTTCGCTTCAATAACTAAACGATAAGTGCCATTTTTTACATATTTTATTTCAAATGTGCCCTCAATAACATCAGCTTTAAATGTATCTTTTGCTGATAACACCCAAGCCCTTAAAGCACCTTGTTGTGGTGAAACGGTACCTTTTACCGAGCCGTATTCCATATTGCTAAATGCAAATAAACCTACAGTGATGGCAACAATACCAAAAAAACCAAATTTCGTCTTTTTCATGATATATTTTTAAAAGTTATACAATAATTAAGAAAAAAAATCGTAAATCAAAATTTGAAGTAATAAAAAGAATTTTGCAATTATCGTACCAAGACAACTATTGTATGTAAGCGTTTTATAATAAAAAATCCGAAGCCAATAACGGCTTCGGATTAAAATAAAGTGGGTATAATGGACTACAACTTTTCGTACAAAATTCTTAGTTTTTCTCGGGTCATTATTTGTTCCCAATTTTTGCCCAAAGCATTTTCCCACAAGGGTTTCATGCCAAGACTTACGTTTATCATAGCTTCAAATTGTTCATTTGACAAACCTCGGCAAATACCTTCTGGAATATGGATATTGTTTTCAGCTACCATTTGTTTAAACGCCGCTACTCCTTTTGGATAATACTCTTCAATATGGTTCATCACAATGCAATTACCAATGCCATGTTTTGTACCTAGCAAATAACTTAAACCATAACTAACCGCATGTGCCACACCAACTTGCGAGTAAGCAATGCTCATGCCGCCAGCGTAGGAAGCCATCATTAATTTGTCATTATCTTCGTCCGTCCATTGATTTTTACCAAGAAAAATTTGCTGGCACAATTGCAAGGCTTTTTCGCCATAGCTTTTACTAAACTCGTTTATAAAATTGCCTTCTAAGCTTTCTATGCAATGGATGTAACAATCCATACCTGTGTAAAAACGCTGATTGGCTGGTGCATCTTTGGTTAGTTCTGGGTCTAAAATTATTTGATCGAACGGTGTGAAATCGCTGTTCATACCAAGTTTTCTAGTTGGGCCAGTTAACACAGTAGTTCTAGAAACTTCTGCACCAGTACCACTTAATGTAGGGATGCCTGCTTTGTAAACTCCGGGCATTTTCACCAAATCCCAACCTTGATAATCGGCACTAGAACCTGGATTGGTCATCATTAAACTTACTGCTTTTGCTAAATCCATGGTGCTACCACCGCCAATGCCTATAATACCGCTAACACTACCAAATTCATCTTTTAATTGTTGGGCCAAACCGTCAACCTGCGTGGTTTTTGGTTCGTAGGTAACATCTACAAAAATAACTTTATCCTTGCCACGCAGTGGAATACGTTTAGGTAATGCTTTCCCTTCAAAAAAATGATCCACAAAGAAAATCATTGGTGCATCACCCTTGCGTTGCGGTGCTAATATTTCGTCTAATTGATTAAAACTACCTCTGCCGTAAACCACATAACTAACCATTTTAAAATTTCTAAACTGCATATCTTTTATTTATTACACGAATTTGAAGCAATTACATGAATTGTGCGAATAGATTTTACTTGCGTTTATTTTTTAGTAGCAACTTGTGACCAAATGCTATTCATTTTCCAAAATCTAAAATTTTCAAAAATAGCTTTGTCGCCATTACTATATAGTTCTACACCATTGTTATTTTCGTTAGGAAATAATTGTACTGTAAACACAGCCGCACCATCATTTACATAAATTTCTACAATGCTTTTATCGCAATAAATATGCAGTTGTAGTTTACCATTTTTAAGCGCCACTTTTGCTTTGCAAATGGCAAGGCTATCAAATTTTTTATTGAATGATGCAGTACCTACATGGCTTCTATCGGTAAAAAGGGTTTGCGTTTGGCTGTTGTAACCTATTGTAAAATAATTGCCATTGCCAACGGCTAGTTTAATGCCACTTTCACCAACAGACGGCTTTAACACACATTGCATTTCAAACACTTGACTTTTTACAGGCAATAATTTAGAATCAGCAACCGCTATTGTGCCTAAATCAGTTTTTGTACCTCTTTGTGTAGCAATAGTACTTACAGGTTGTTGCATTAACAGCCACTTACCGTTTATTTTTTTAACGGATAATTTTCGTGGCAATGCCATAGCACCTTTCCAAGGTGAGGTAGGAATATCATTGGCATTATTCCAATTATTTACCCAACCAATAGCTACAGGTTGTTTGTTAGGCGTATTGTGATAAGCAACAGCAGCATAATATTCAGTACCAAAATCTTGCTTAAAAATGGTACTAGCTGGGTTTTCATTTGTAAACTTTGTACCGTTAAAACTGCCAACAAAATATTGCATGGTAGCGTTTTGAGAAGTAGACAGTACCCATTTGGTTTTGCCAGGCTGCCCATCAATTGGCACTTGCATTAAATCTGGACATTCCCAAACACCACTTGTATCGCCCAACGGGCCAAATACACTTACCTCTTTCCATTGCTTCAAATTTTTAGATGCAAAAAAGCCTATTTGGTGTTCGTTAGGAAAAGACAAAGCCATTATCCATTGTTTTTTTGGCTCGTACCAAAATACATTTGGGTCTCTAAAATCTTTCTTGTGATAATCTAGCACTGGGTTGCCTTTGTACTTTGTCCAGGTTATTCCATTATCATTACTATACGCTAAATTTTGGGTTTGCAGGGTTTCGGTATGGCCTGTATAAATAGCTACCAATGGTGGTTTATTGGCTGAACCAAAACCCGTAGTATTATGTGCATCTACCACTGCCGAACCAGAAAAGGCCATGATGCCATTCTCTTCTTTTATAGCTACGGGTAAATACTGCCAATGCACCAAATCTTTACTGGTAGCGTGGCCCCAAGTCATGTGGCCCCACACATTTGCAAAAGGATTAGACTGGAAAAATAGATGATACACACCATTTTGATATACCAATCCATTGGGGTCATTAATCCAGTTTTGTGGTGTGGTAAAATGATACTGTGGGCGGTGAGGTTCTTGATACAATTTGTTTTGTGCCGTGGCCTGTATGGTAAGCAACAAAGCAGCTATTAAATATTTCATTTGGCTAGTAATTTCGTTGTAACAAATTTGATTTAAAAAATCAATTAACGCCACATTTTTAATAGTTGCAAAGCGTTGAGGTTAGGAATTTATTGGTTACAATACTTGTTGTACTGATTAATAAAAAGCGAAATATATTACAGCAGTTTCCCCGCTTTAACCAAATCTTCGGGGGTATCTATTTCAATGCCCATGTACTCTGTTACTACCATTTTTAATGTCATGCCATTTTCTAAATAACGGAGACATTCTATTTTTTCGGCAGCTTCCATTGGTGTAATATCCCATTGGGTAAAGATTAGCAAAGCTGCTTTTCTAAAAGCATACACACCAATATGTTCGTAGTAAGTTGGGGTAATGTGTTTATCTCTTTGGTATGGAATAATAGAACGGCTAAACATCATGGCGTTCATATTTTTATCAACCGCAACCTTTACATAATTGGGGTCAGCAATTAGTTGTTCATCTTTTAGCACTTGCATCAAAGAAGCCACTTGAATTTTGCCGTTTATATCATCTTCAAATACTTGTAACAATCGTTGCAGTGGTTCTTTTTTTACAAAAGGTTCATCGCCTTGTACGTTTACAATAATATCTACATCCATAACCTTAGCAGCCTCGGCAATTCTGTCGCTACCACTTTCGTGTTGACTTTTGCTCATCACGGCTTTGCCGCCATTGTTACAAATTTCATCATAAATAATTTCACTATCTGTTACTACAAATACCTCATCAAATAAACCCGTTGCAAACGTATTATCGTGTGTGTGACGTATAACGGTTTTATTGCCCAATACCTGCATCAATTTTGCAGGAAAACGAGTGGCAGCATAACGTGCCGGTATCATGGCTACTATTTTCATTACTAAAAAATTATTGGCTAAAATTAAAAATCCCCCCAACAATTGAGAGGATTTTTTAGAGCTATTTATTCTATCAATTATTCAACATCAACGGCATTACCAACATTAACAAATCTTCGCCTTCGGCTTGTTCGCTAGGTTTAATTAAACCAGCTTTTGTTGGGGTAGATAATTCTAATCGTACTTCGGTGGTATCTGCTGCATTCAACATTTCTATTAAAAATTTTGCATTAAAAGCAATCTGCAAATCTTCGCCATCGTATTGGCAATTCATACGCTCATTACCTTCAAAACTAAAGTCAATATCTTGTGCTGCCATTTGTAACTCGCTACCAGTAATGCTTAATGCCACTTGGTTGGTACTTTTATTGCTAAAAATGCTTACGCGACGTAAGGCGCCTTGAAAATCGGTTTTTGTAACTACTAATTTGTAAGGATTATCGGCAGGAATAACCACTTTATAATCAGGAAAACGGGCATCAATTAAGCGACAAATCATTTGTACATCACCATGATTTACAAACAAATGATTGCTATTGTAGCTTACAGTTATTTCATCATCATTATCAGGCAAAGCATTACGCAAAAGGTTCAAGGGTTTTTTAGGCACAATAAATGAATCGGTTTTTGTAGCAAACGTGTCTGTTCTTTTATAGCGAACCAAACGGTGTGCATCGGTAGCTACAAATTGTACACCTTCTTGGCTCAATTCAAAATAAACACCTGTCATTGCAGGTCGTAAATCATCGTTACTTACAGCAAATAATGTTTTATTAATGGCTGTAACCAAAGCGGTGCTTTTCATGGTAAAACCAGTGGTGTCATCACTTGCAGGCTCTTTAGGAAAATTATCAGGGTTTTCGCCAGGTACTTTGTATTTACCATTATCGCTGGTAATTTCTACTGCAAAATTCTTATCAATATTAAAAGTCAAAGGCTGATCTGCAATGTTTTTTAAACTATCTATTAAAATTTTTGCAGGAATACAAACTTTACCATCTGTTTTGCTCTCAACATCCATTTGTACACGCATTACCGTTTCTAAATCGGTAGCAACAATACTTAGTTTTTTATCCTCAATATCAAATAGAAAATCTTCTAGTATTGGCAGCACTGTATTGGCATTAATTACACCATTAATTTGTTGTAGATGCTTTAAAAGCGATGATGACGAAACAATAAACTTCATTCTAACTTCATTTTGTGTTGGCAACAAACGTACTGCAATTTGCTAATATTATTTTCAGAGATATTATCTAAAATAAGTTTTTTACTGCCAATGTGTTTATTGTGTGAATTATAAATTGAGATTACAAAGCTTTAGTTGGTTTTTTAATTGTTTGTAACCCTTTATTTTTGATAAATAACATGGTATATAAACAATCATTAACACCACAACAAGCACTGCAAAAATTGAAACATTTTTGTGGTTATCAAGAGCGTAGCCACTACGAAACAATGCAAAAATTATACAGTTTAGGATTGTATAAACAAGATGTAGAAATATTATTATCTCAACTGATAGAAGAAAATTATTTAAACGAAGAACGCTATGCTACTGCCTTTGCTAGCGGTAGATTTAGAATAAAACAATGGGGCAGAATTAAAATAAAATATGAATTGCAGCAACATAAAGTAAGTACTTACAATATAACCAAAGCATTAAAAGCTGTTGATGAAGCTGATTATTTAAACACATTAAACAGTTTGGCAGCCAAAAAATGGCTAAGCCTAAAAGGTGAACAATATCTAAACAAACAGGCTAAAGCCAATAGCTACTTATTACAAAAAGGCTTTGAACAACCACTAATAACGATTGCTATTAACCAACTAAAAAAACAAATATAAAGGCGGCAAAGTTTTTTTATATTTTTGTGAAATGCGTTGCTTTTTATGGATGTTATTGTCAGTTATTACGTGTACCTGTTTTGGACAAAAAACAAGTTTTAGTAATCAGGTTAGCTTTAAAACCGATAACGACGCTTACTTATTACAAAAAAAAGATGGCTATTATACCAACGGCCTATTTGTTACTTTAAACACCGTATCAGAAAAAAATAATTATAAAATTATTAATAGTTACGAATTGGGGCAAATGATTTTTACTCCAAAAAGTGTCAACTTTGCTAGAGATGGCGGCATAGACAGACCGTTCTGTGGATATCTATACCTTTCTTATAATCGGGCTATTTTTTTACCCAAACTTCAAATAATAGAATGGGGCGCAAGTATAGGTACAATTGGCACAAACTCACTGGGCGAGAATGTGCAGGAAACAATTCACACCTTACTTAAGTATAAGCAATTTAAGGGCTGGGAAACACAAATTACCAACGAAATTGGCTTAAATGCAACGGTTAAATATGCAAAAGTATTATCACCAATAAATACAGAATTGCTAAAAATTATTCCTCAATCTGAATTAACGTTAGGCACCACATTTACCAATGCAAAAATTGGCGGGTATATTTGTTTTGGATTAATGGAAGAAGCTAATAATAGCAGTTTGTTTAATGCCAATATTAATAAAAAAAATATAGCAAAAACAAAAAACGAATACTTTATATATTGGCACCCGCAATTTATTTATCAGCTATATAATGCAACGGTACAAGGTGGGTTGTTTACAGAAAATGTGCAAGCTATAACAGCATCAATTTTTGCAGGCATGTATATGCAAAGTTTTGGGTTACAAGTTACTTCGGGCAGAATTGCAAGTAAAATAGAAGTAGTTTATCAAACTCAAGAAGCACGCACACAACAACAACCGCAACGATATGCTAGTATTAGTATTGGCTACCGATTTAATTAATTTGCATATAATATATTTTAAGAATGTCTCTAATAATTTCATTAATACAAACAGCTTTATTTTGGGAAAATATTGATGCCAATTTGGAACAATTAACCCATAAAATAAATAGTATTTCTATTGCTACTGAAGTGATTGTATTACCAGAAATGTTTAGTACTGGTTTTAGTATGCAGCCAGAAAAATTTGCCGAAAGAATGGATGGCAAAGCGGTACGCTGGATGCACAAAACAGCGATGGAGAAACGTGTAATTATTACTGGCAGTTTGATGATTGAAGAAAGTGGTAAATACTATAATAGACTAATTTGGATGTTGCCAAATGGTCAGATGGGATATTATAACAAGCGTCATTTATTTGGCCATGCCAATGAGGATAAGCATTACACAGCAGGTACTAAACGGTTGATTGCTCAAGTAAAAGGCTTTAAAATAAACCTACAAGTATGCTACGATTTACGTTTTCCTGTGTGGGCAAGGCAACAAACAACTGACGATGGGTTTGCTGAATATGATATTTTATTGTACGTAGCTAACTGGCCAGAACGTAGAAACTATGCTTGGAAAACCTTATTAACTGCAAGAGCGATAGAAAACCAATGTTATGTTATTGGCGTAAACAGGGTGGGTAATGATGGTAACAATATTTATCACAGTGGCGATAGTATGGTAGTAAACGCCATGGGTGAAACACTATATACCAAAGCCCATGATGAAGATATTTATACAATTACTTTAGAAAAAGAACCGCTTGATGAAATAAGAAATAAACTGCCTTTTTTGAAGGATGCAGATGGGTTTAAAATTATTTAATAGGAACTCGGATGTCAAAGATTTAAAAAATTTTCACAGGTATTTTTATCCGTATTTATCAGATAAAACTGTACATCCGTGTTCCTATTATTTTTACCACCCATCACCATCAATCATATTGCCTAAGCCACCCAAAACGCTACCTTCTTCTTTTCTTGCACCTCTACTATATTGTAAAATGCGGCTGGCCAAACGACTAATTGGTAAGCTTTGAATCCATACAGTGCCTGGCCCTTGCAGTGTTGCAAAAAATACACCTTCACCACCAAATAATGTATTTTTAATACCGCCTACAAATTGGATATCATAGTTAACGGTTTGAGTAAAAGCAACAATACAACCAGTATCTATTTTAATGATTTCTCCCTGCTGCAATTCCTTTTGTTGCACATGGCCACCTGCGTGCATAAAAGCCATTCCATCGCCTTCTAGTTTTTCCATAATAAAGCCTTCACCACCAAATAAGCCTGTGCCAAGCTTTCGCTGAAATTCAACACCAACACTTACACCTTTGGCAGCGCACAAAAACGCATCTTTTTGGCAAATAACTCTACCACCTAAACGGTACAAATCCAAGGCAATAATTTTACCTGGATAAGGCGATGCGAAACTAACATGCTTTTTACCTAGCGATACATTTGTAAAGGCTGTCATAAATAAATTTTCGCCCACCAACATACGCTTGCCTGCACTAAATAACTTTCCCAATAAGCCACTATTTTGCTGATTACTACCATCGCCAAAAATGGTCTCCATTTGTATGCCATCATCCATCATCATAAACGCACCTGGCTCAGCAACGGCGGTTTCGTTTGGGTCTAGTTCTATTTCTACATATTGCATTTCTTCGCCTAGTATGCGATAATCTATTTCGTGATTTTGTATCATCGGTATTTGTTTTTTTGTATATCAAAATTAAATACAAGCATATAGTTATGGTAATGAAAAACTAATGGTCATTTAAGGGTAACCCTTGTTCTTGCCATTGTTTCCAATTAATGTATTCTGGGGCAACACGATGTTCTTCCATAGTTATACAATTATCCACAGGGCAAACTAGTTTGCATAAATTACAACCTACACATTCTTCATCTTTGATAGTATAAGTGTTGTAGGGATTGCCTTTGACGATATTGATAGACTGGTGAGAAGTATCTTCGCAAGCAATATAACATAGCCCACAGTGAATACATTTATCTTGATTAATTTTCGCTATATGATGATAGTTGATGTCTAAGTCTTCCCAATGGGTAATCTTCTCAATGCTCTTACCAATGAAGTCGTTAATGGTAGCGTAGCCTTTATTGTCCATCCAATTGTTTAGGCCTTCGCACATGTCTTCTACAATTCTAAAGCCGTGTGTCATAGCAGCAGTACACACTTGCACCGTGGTGCTACCAAGCAACATAAATTCAACTGCATCTTTCCAAGTACTTACCCCACCAATACCGCTAATTGGTACTTTACTAGTGAGTTCATCCTGAGCAATGGTGGTGAGCATTTTTAAAGCGATTGGCTTTACCGCAGGGCCACAATAACCACCAAATACACTTTTGCCAGCCACGTAAGGATTTGGAACCAACGTATCTAAATCAATACCTGTAACACTTTGTATGGTGTTGATGAGACTTAGTGCATTTGTTCCGCCTTCAACCGCTGCACGGCCTGTTGGCACCACGCTGTGAACGTTTGGTGTGAGCTTGGTAATAACTGGAATCGTTGCTTTTTCCATTACCCATTCAACCACCATTTTGGCTATGTGTGGGTCTTGACCAACAGCAGCACCCATACCACGTTCTGTCATGCCATGTGGGCAACCAAAATTCAGTTCAAAGCCCATAGCGCCAGCATCTTCACATTTTTTGATGAGTTCGTGCCAAGAATTGCGGTCGTTATCCGCCATTAGCGACACAATCATCGCTCTATCAGGAAACAACTTTACGCACTCTGTAATTTCTTTTAGGTTAATGTCAAGCGGTCTATCACTAATTAACTCAATATTATTAAAGCCCATCATGCGATGGCCGCCAAAATCAACTGATGAATAACGTGAGGATACATTCTTTACCTGGCTACCCAATGTTTTCCAAACCACACCACCCCAACCCGCTTCAAAAGCACGTAACACATTTATTTTTTTATCAGTTGGGGGGGCACTTGCTAACCAAAATGGGTTTGGTGATTTGATGCCGAGAAAGTTTGCTGAAATATCTGCCATTAGGAAATATTTTGAATGAGAAATTTTGAATGTTGAATTAAGAAGAACTATTTTGAATTAAGAGGCGTTTCCTTCGGAAGATGTTTTTACTATTTTAGTGATGATATTTATGATATGTTCAATTGAAATTAGGTGAGGCGAATAATCCAGTTCTACCAATTTGCTTTTGTCTAAAAGTCGTAGCCAATATCTTGATTCCCTTGCTTCTTTTGATGCAATTGCCATTTTAGAAATGAAATCTTTTTTTGATTGAGCAGCAGTTGCTTCTTCAACATTTGCACCGATGCTTGTTCCACTTTTCAATAATTGCCTCGATAAAACGTATTCTCTTTTCTCAAGTAGAATTTTATACAACTCAATAATCTGCAACGAAAAATCAAAAGACATATCCAGTATTTTGTTCTCTGTCTTCATTTTATTCAACATTTAAAATATAAAATTTAAAATAGCCTTCGCCCCATCTTTACCAGCTTGCACTGCATCTACTACTTCTTTACCACCATTTACACAATCACCACCAGCAAATACGCCTGTAAGATTTGTTGCTGAATTATTAATAACCACTTTGCCATTGGTATTTTGTACCACGTAGGTCTTAACTAGTTCTTGGAACGGCATTTGCCCAGCGGCTTTAATTACCATATCAACATCTAAAGTGATTGTCTCACCAGTTGATACTGGGCTTCTTCTACCACTTGTATCAGCCTCACCTAATTTCATGGTGTCGCAAATAAGTTGGGTAACTTTTCCATCAATACCAATCACTTGATTAGGCGAAGCCAACCAAATAATATTACAGCCATCAAGTTTGGCAATGTTTAATTCATGTTCGGTACAAGGCATTTCTTCTTGCGTTCTTCTGTACACAAGCGTTACTTCTTTTGCACCCAAGCGTTTGGCTTGTGTAGCAGCATCAATAGCCGTCATACCCATACCAATTACGGCTACTTTATCGCCTACTTCTATATTTTCATATCTCGTATTTCTAAGTTGGTAGATGAACGATATGGCATCAACCACACCTGCTAAATCTTCACCAGGAATATCGAGTTGACGAGCCAAGCCTACACCAAATGCCAAGTAAACAGCATCGTAGTTTTTTTGTAATTCTTCTATGGTAATATCTTTTCCTAAAGCTAGGTTGTATTTAATGTCGATGCCGCCAATAGCAGTAATATAATTCACTTCATCTTCACAAAACTGCGGCGTTACTTTATAAGCAGCAATGCCGTAAGTCATTAGCCCACCACCTTTGGCTTCTTTCTCATAAATGGTTACATCAATACCTTCTCTACTTAAAGTGTGCGCACAACTTAAACCAGCAGGACCAGCACCAACAATGGCTACTTTTTTACCCGTTGAAGGTTTACGGTCAAACAATTGCCATCTTTTTTCCATCGCTATTTCTGTAGAGTAGCGTTGTAATTTGGCAATGGTAATTGGTGGTTCATCCATCAAGTTAAATACGCATGCACCTTCACATAATTTTTCTACCGGGCAAACCTTTGAACACCCTGCACCCATTATGTTCGAGCTAAAAATAGTATGTGCAGACCCTTTAATATTTTCAGTGGTTATCTGTTTAATAAACTTAGGGACATTTATACTTGTAGGACACAATTTTGTACAAGGGGCATCGTAACAAAACAAGCAACGATTGGCTTCGGTTAAAGCCGCATCTTTTGTTTCAAATGGTGGGTGAATGTCAGTAAAGTTTTGCTCGTATTGTTTAGCAGTGAGTCGGTTATTTGAAATCATTATTTTATATTTTATATTTTATATTTTGAATGCTTGATAAAAGAATAAAGTGTTGAAGTGTGCGACGCAACTAAACCTCAACAGTTGTAATACAGCTCGTCACGAAAACAAATCAACTTTTAAAATTCACCATTCAAAATAAATTATAACTCTGTTATTTTCCCATAAGTTTCTGGTCGCCGATCTCTAAAGAATTGCCACTTTCTTCTAACCTCTTCAATCAAGTCTAAATCAAATTCTGCTACCAATAATTCGTCTTTGTCTTCTGAAGCGGTAGCGAAAATTTGCCCTAATGGATTAACAAAATAAGATGTGCCATAAAACTGCCCCAAATTCCAAGGTGCTTCAGAGCCAACACGATTGATACAGCCCATGAAATAACCATTGGCAACAGCATGTGCAGGTTGCTCCAACTTCCATAAATATTGCGATTGACCAACAGTTGTAGCACTTGGATTGTAAACAATTTCAGCTCCGTTTAAACCCAAACAACGAGCCCCATCAGGAAAATGCCTATCGTAACAAATGTACACACCAACTTTTGCATATTTTGTTTGAAACACAGGATAGCCAAGGTTTCCAGGCTTAAAGAAAAACTTTTCCCAGAAGCCACCAGTATGAGGTATATGATTTTTACGGTACTTGCCAAGATAAGTTCCATCAGCATCAATTACGGCTGCTGTATTGTATAAAATGCCCGCTTGTTCCTTTTCATAAATGGGCACAATGATGACCATATTGTACTTCTTAGCATACTCGGCCATACGTTCGGTTGTAGGGCCAGGAATAGATTCGGCACTTGCATACCAAGCAGCATCTTGACCCGGACAGAAGTAAGGTGTATTAAATATTTCCTGAAGGCAAAGGATTTGTACACCTTGTTTACCAGCTTCTTCAATCATTGGAATATGTTTCTGCACCATGGCTTCCTTAATTTCTTCAATAGTGCCTTCACCTTCGGTTTTTGGAAGCGACATTTGAATTAGTGCAGATTTGATGATACGAGGCATCTTTATTTTTTTGAATGATGAATGAATGCAATCCCTAATTTAAAACGTAGCATTCAACACGTAGAATAAATTATATTTTTCCCTCAACTTTATTACGCTTGATAAATTGCCCATAACCTTTCTCTACCATACATTTACTATTGTCAATGGCTACTTTACCACGCAATAAAACTGTTTTTACTTTCCCTGTTATTTCCCACCCTTCGTAACCACTATAGTCAACATTCATATGGTGTGTAGCTACTGACAGCGTATGTTTTTCATTAGCATCCCACAACACAATATCTGCATCACTACCAACCGCAATTGTTCCTTTTTTAGG
The DNA here is from genome assembly GCA_038327865.1 of Chitinophagales bacterium. Classification (GTDB taxonomy): domain Bacteria; phylum Bacteroidota; class Bacteroidia; order Chitinophagales; family Chitinophagaceae; genus Parasediminibacterium. The sequence continues at coordinate 39,728 of JBBQLL010000015.1, forward strand.
AAACATGCCGAAGATTTTTGCAGCATTTGTACTACTTACTTCTACAAATTTATTTAATGAAATTTTGCCTTTGTTTACGCCTTCGCTGAACAGCAATTCCATTCTATTTTCAATGGCTGGATGACCGTTGGGTATTTTACTAAAATCATCTATACCCATTAGTTTTTGTTCCCACATAAAAGGACAATGGTCTGTTGCTACTACTTGTACTAAACCTTGATTAATGCCAGACCACAATGTTGCTTGATCTTTCTTTTCACGTAACGGTGGGCTCATTACCCATTTAGCACCTTCGAAGTTTTGTTCGTATAAACTAGCATCTAAAATTAAATATTGAATACAGGTTTCTACAAAGACTTTTTGATTTCTGCTAGTTGCATCACGCACTGCATTTAAAGCACCTTCGCAAGTGAGATGCACAATATAACCTGGGCAGCCTGAATAGTTTGCCATATCAACAAAACGGCTACTTGCTTCGGCTTCTGTAACTTCTGGTTGTGATAAATAATGATAAAGTGGTGCTAATTTTCCTTCAGATTTATGTTTGGCAATTAGATAATCAATCATATCGCCATTGGTAGCATGAACGTTGATTAAACCACCATGCTTTTTTACTTCCAACATTAGGTCAATCATCTGTCTATCATCAATCATTAACGCACCTTTATATGCCATGAACGTTTTAAAAGAGGTAATGCCTTCTTCTTCTATAAAATGTTGAATTTCTTTCTTAGTGTTTTCATTAAAATCGGTTACAGCCATATGAAAACTATAATCACCAACCGCATTATTATCACTTCTACTTTTCCATTCTTGTAAAGCTGATTGTAAACTTTTTCCTTGTGTTTGTAAGATGAAATCTATGACTGTTGTTGTACCGCCATACAATGCAGCACGAGTACCTGTTTCGTAGGTATCACTTGAATAAGTACCCATAAATGGCATTTCTAAATGCACATGCGGATCAATACCACCGGGCATTACAAGCTTTCCTATTGCGTCAATAACTTTATCAGCTATAACGTTTAGGTTTTTGCCAATGGCAGAGATTGTTTCGCCCTCTATAAAAATATCAGCCACATAATTGTCTGTTGCTGTGATGATGTTTCCGTTTTTAATTAAGATACTCATTGCAGATTATTTTGAATTATGAATTTTAAATTTAATCTGGAATACATCATTCAAAATTTAAAATTCAACATTTATAATAGTTCCTTCTTTTTCATCATAGTCCAATATACCAAACCGCTAACGCCGAAACCGATAAACCAAGCATAGCTGTACAAGCCTATAAGCCAAACTGGAAAAGCATCTGCACTGAATACTTTTATGGTAGTAAAGAAGCCGGGAACATTGGGCAAGATACCTAAAAATAATGCGATAATGGCGGCATTATTAAAACCATTTTTAAAACCATAAATACCTTTGTTATTGTATAAATCATCAACTTTTAAAGTCTGTTTTCTTATAAAATAATAATCTGCAATCATAATGCCGCCAACAGGACCGAGTAAGCTTGAATAGCCCACCAACCAAGTAAAAATATAACCACTTGGATCAGCAATTAATTTCCATGGAAAAATACAAATACCAATGATGCCAGTGATATAGCCACCTTTACGAAAATTAATTTTTGAAGGTGCTAAATTTGCAAAATCGTTAGCTGGACTTACAATATTTGCAGCAATGTTTGTAGCCAATGTGGAGATAGCAACAGCAATCATAGCGAGGCTTACAAAAATTTTACTATCAAATTTACCTGCCAAAACTAGAGGATCCCAAATAGTAGTACCATAAATAATAGTGGTTGCAGAAGTAACCACCACCCCTATAAAACTAAAAATGGTCATGGAAGACGGCAAGCCAATAATTTGACCTCTTATTTGTGCTTTTTGACTAACAGCATAACGTGTAAAATCTGGAATATTTAAAGATAAAGTTGCCCAAAAACCAACCATACCAGTTAAGGCAGGAAAGAAGAAGTGAAAGAAATCGGCAGAAGTTACAAACTTAGAAGATTGTTGTAAGATTGGTCCTAAGCCATGCCCTGCAGAAATGGCCCAAAACAATAATGCCAATGCTGCAACGGGCAGGAAAAAAGCTTTGAATACCAAGAGTTTTTTAATACTCTCAACGCCCAAGTACACCACATACATATTTAACAACCAAAACAAAACAAACGTAATGGCAGGGCCAGTTTGCAGCCCAAAAGATGCTGGAAAAATTTGTGGCAATGTTTCTAAAGAAGGTAGCCACAAGCGTAACATTTGATAGATGGCAAAACCACCAATCCATGTTTGAATACCGAACCAACCACAAGCCACAATGGCTCGTAACATGGCAGGAATATTGGCACCAACTGTACCAAAACTTGCCCTTGCAAAAACAGGAAATGGAATACCATATTTAGCACCAGCATGGCCATTTAAAATCATGGGAATTAATACAACCACATTTCCTAAAAATATCGTGAGAATGCTTTGCCACCAGTTCATACCACCTTCAATTAACGAGCTTGCAAGCATGTAAGTAGGTATGCACAAACTCATGCTTATCCATAATGCTGCATAGTTCCAGGTGTTCCAAGTTCGCTTGGATTGTGGCACAGGCGCTAAGTCTTCGCTGTAAAGAGATGAATTAGTTATAATTTGGTTTTCTGACATTCTTTATTTTAAATTTTGAATGATTAATTCCAAATGAAAACACCATTATATTTTAAAAATTTAAATTTTATAATTAAACACAATTTTCATCTGCAATCAACAATGCTTCACTAATTATTGCCAAGCCTTCATCAATTTGTTCTTTTGTAACAATTAATGGTGGTGCAATAAAAATATAGCCCCAACGTACAAAAGTGTACATACCTAAAGCTTTAATTTTTGCAGCTACTTTATTCATTATCACCATTTCATCTGGCTTCGCATTAAAAGGCGCCATTGGTTCTTTAGTGGTTCTATTTTTCACTAATTCTAAGCAGCCCAATAAGCCAGTGTTTCGCCAATTACCAATTGAAGGATGGATTTTTTTCAAGTCTTCAATTCTGCTGTTGAGGTATGCACTCATGGCATTACAATTCTCAATCAAGCCATCTTCTTCATAAATTTTCAATGTCTCTAAGGCCGCAGCACAACACACAGGATGTGCAGAATATGTTAAGCCCAAAGCCAACATCGTATCATCATATTTGACAGCAATTTTATCGCTAACCATTAAGCAACCAAAAGGCAAATAGCCACAGGTTAACCCTTTTGCCATGCAAATCATATCTGGAATAATATCATGATTTTCAAAACCAAACCATTTGCCAGTTCGGCCAAAACCACTCATTACTTCATCGGCAATAAATAAAATACCATACTTATCACAAATGCTTCGTACCGATTTTAAATAACCCACAGGATATTGCAAACAACCCGATGAACCACTTTCGCCTTCTAAAATAATAGCCGCAATATTACCAGCACCCTCATAAGCTATAACCCTTTCTAGGCTTGCAATACACTCTTTTAATAAATTTTCTTCGCCATAATCCCAACGGTATAAGTAGGGTAAATCAAAATGTATAAAATTAGGTGCTTGTTGACTGTCGGCGGCCAACCTACGAGGGTCGCCACTGGCTGCCATGGCACCATAACTTGAGCCGTGGTACGATTGATATCTGCTTAAAATCTTATGTCTTCCTGTAGATAATCTTGCTAGCTTGATAGCATTTTCCATAGACGTTGCCCCACATAACGTAAAAAAGGCTTTGTTCAAATCACCTGGGCAAATCTCAGCTAGTTTTTTACCTAAATCGCCCCGAACTTTTGTAACACAACTTGGCGTAACATAGCTTACCTGCTGCATTTGCTTGGTTACGGCTTCGGTAATGCGTTGATCACCATGACCAATATTTACATTCATTAAGCCACTCGAAAAGTCAATGTATTTTTTGCCGTCATAATCGTACAAATACACACCTTCGGCGTATTCAACTGCAATCGGCGAATGTCCTTTTTGCTTGCTCCAACTAAACAGTGTGTAATCAAAATTATCTTGTAAAATTTCTGCTGTTTGTGATAAGGTTTCTGTAGACATATTCTTGTTTTTATAATTGTGTTATTTTTTGTTGGCCAGCTTTTGTTTTCCAATTAAACATCGTTGCGTCGCACACTGCAATAGTTAGATACTTTATTGAGCTTTAAATTTTCAAGAAAATGCACTACTTACAAGGAATATCTCACTTTTTTAGTTTTAATACAAAATATCCGTTTTAATCCATTGCACCAGTATCATCCATGTTCTATCAATCCACTATCGGCCACCCACGAGTACAATCTTAGTTACAATCTTTTCCAAACCAGTATCATCTCTTACTATAACCAAATATACACCACTAGCAATTTTCTCACCTTTGTAGTTTTTGCCATCCCAAATGGCCTGACCACCCAATGCCTTTGTTTGGTATACAAGCCTGCCACTAAGTTCAGCAATTTTTACCAAAGCCTTATCTACCAAGCCTTTTATAGCAATAGTACCGTTGTAATTTGGTGGCACTGGATTAGGAAATACCAACACATTACTATTATTTTTTTCGCCTTCGGTAGCGGTACTTCTAAAGCTGCAAATACCATTTGTGGTAGCTATAAAAACCTCCCCATTTTGTGGGTCAATGGCTATACGATTTACATCGTTACTTAACAGCGGGCTATTATCAATGGTAAACCTATAAATGATTTTATCGCCTTCGGGTGAGATTAACCAAACACCATTTTTTGTACCTACCCATTTTCTATTTGCACCATCAACTGCTATAGTATGTACTTCCTCATCTTGAAACAAATACCCTGCAAACCGATCTTGCTGCACTACTGGCAGTATGGCTTCGCAGTTTTGAGTAAACACTTCAGTAGGACATTGCACAACACCTATGCCTTTGGCAGTGCCAATCCAAATGAACCCATTTTTATCTTTTACAGTACAATAAACGGTATTGTTAGGTAAGTTGCCATTACCTTGTCCTATTTTAAAAAATTTCCATTTATCATCGTTAATAGCATCAATACTATTACCATAATTGTACACAAAAAGTCCATTACCCAACGGACTTACAATCCATATCTGATTACTGTCATCTACAGTAATTTGGCTTACTGCATTGGCAGTATGTGTAAATGGAATTTGAAAAGCTTTAAAGCTACCATCTGTCTTACGAACACTTAAATTTTGTAGAGCCCCATAATTACTTATCCAAAGGTTGTTGGCATTGTCAAAAGCTAAACCACTCACCCTAAAGTCAGTACTAGTGCCAATTACGGGCTGTAACGATGCATTATTTTGTTTGTAAATTTTAGTGACATTGCCATCAGTATTTACCAAGCCGCCACCAAAACTCCCAGCCCAAATAGTTTGATTGGTGGGGTCAATTGCAAGTGTAACAATATCTAAAACTGAATCGAAAATCGGTTTGCTATAGTAGCCAATATTATCCCAAGCCTCGTCTTTAAACGTGTAAATACCATTGCGATTTTGCTGAGCTTGCCAAGTTACATTTACACTGCCAGCAGCAGCATACAACGTATTATTTGCAACCAAAATATCACCATTTGCTATACCCAACGGTCCATCAGGCATATAACTTTCAAAAGAGGTTATGTATTTAGATAATCCTTCTTTAGCATCAGCAATCCATACATTTCCAGCATCGGCAATGGCTTGTTTTGGTACAGAAATATAGGTAGTATTTAGCAATGTTTTTTCTATGGCACCGATACTATTTATTTGTAATACCCTACCCATATTGGCTGTATTGGTTTGACAAACCAACAGTTTATTTTCCGATGCTGTAACGCTTACAATTTGCCAATTTACGTCAGCATAAAACAGGCTCCAACTTGTACCATTTAAAACCAATAAACTATCATTTTTTTGAGTAATGAGTTTACCATTAGCTACTACAATATTTCTTACAACGCCGCTACTTAAACCATTGCCACCACTTATATTTTGCCAATTAATATAGTTAGATAAATTAGTGGCATTTAAACTAGCTTTCTTCAATCCTTCATTGGTGGCGGCGTACCAAAAAGTGCCATCATTTACTAGCCCATTTATACCAACTTGGTTACCAGTATTACCAATTATCCAAGTATCTTTCACCTCGTATTTTGTAAGGTCTATCACTATCACGCCAAGCCCACTACACAAGTACGCAAAGCCACCTATACAGTAAATAGAATTAATGGTTTTATTACCCACTATCGCACTTCGGTTTACATCACCTATGTTTTTTACGGTATTGTTTTTAAGCAAATCAATATTGCTATTGTTATAAGTAATTACCAGTTGTTTGGTCGCTTCATCCCAAGCAATAGCACTTACCCCAAAATCGTTTAGGCCGTTTACTTTACTATAGCGTTCGGCATTATTAGATGCATCTACACTAAATACATTATTGGTGGTAGCACAGTAAATCTTATCCCCTTTAACAACTGCTTGAGCAGATGCATAATTTAGATGTTCTCGCCAATTGCCTATTGGCACAAGGGTATTTTGGGCTTTTAGTGGGGTGTGAATGAGGAGTAATGTGCAGTGAGTAATGACTAAAAGAAACCAATATAGATTTTTAAACCAGTTAATAGTTGCAATTAAATGTAATATTTGATTCCTAAATGCGCTTTTTTGATATGTTGTGTACTGCTGCATGGTTATACAATAATACTGTGTTTCTAAATGCGTAACTTTTGAATTGGCTACAAGTGAATGCGAGGAACAACTGGTGCTATAATTTAGGCTTGTACGAATTACCATATAAATACAATTTGCCAGTAATGAGATTTAAAAAATATTTATTGTTGTGCTGTGTGGTATTTTGACATAATTTAACATTTAAATTTTATCCAACATTATAACGCTAATAACATTTTATGGAAGCCCACAATCACCTGAAATTTACTAAACAAAGTTGGTATTTTTTATTGGTAACCATTGTACTAACTATTGCCTGCAACAAGCCAAAAAAACTAGTACAGATAGACCCAGAATTTAGCAAGTATATAGAAGCTTATACATCTGGTACTGTTTCTAAAAAAAGTGTTGTTCGCATTCAACTAGCAACAGATGCAAGTGTAACGCATGCATTAAACGAACCAATAAAAAAAGACTTGTTTTCATGGTCACCTATGGTAGAAGGAAAAGCCTATTGGATAGATGCCAGAACCATAGAATTTAAACCTGATAAAGATTTGAAGGTAGATGAATTGTATGAAGTAGCGTTTAAACTAGAAGCTGTATTAAATGTACCAAGTCGTTACGGCAAGTTTAAATTTAATGTACAAACTATCAAGCCATCTTTTCAAGTTGAAGAAAATGGATTAAGAAGTACTGGTAAAAATACCATGAGTTTATCGGGACAAATTTTAACTGCAGATATTGAAGAAAGTGCTATTGTAGAAAACCTATTACATGCCTCAATTGGCAATCAACATTTAAAAATTAATTGGCAACATAACGAGGGCAATAAAACACACGGTTTTGTAATAAATGATATTATCAAAATAACCGATGCACAAACATTGCTGTTAGATTGGGATGGTAAACCATTAAATATTATATTAAAAAATAGTAAAGAAATAATAGTGCCAGCCGTTGGCGATTTTAAAGTAATAGATGTAAGGGTAGTGCAAGAAGATGAACAGTATGCGTTAGTACAATTTAGCGATGCCATTGCAGTAAATCAATCTTTGGATGGGTTAATTGCCATTAGTGGCCAAGAAATATTAAGTTATACCATTTTAGGCAGCGAAGTAAAAGTGTACGCATCTAATAAATTAGATGGTAATTATACAGTAAACATAAACGAAGGCATACAAAACCAAGATGCTAAAAAACTTACCAAAGCCTTTACGGCCAATGTATTTTTTGAAAATAGATTACCAGCTGTAATCATTACTGGCAAAGGAGTTATACTACCAAATAGCGGGGGTAAAATACTATTGCCATTTGATGCTGTGAATTTAAAAGCCGTTGATATTTCTATCATAAAGATTTATGAAAATAATATTGCCCAGTTTTTACAAAGCAATGCCATTGATGTTGCAGAAAGTTATAACCTAAGAAAAGTTGCTAGGCCAATTGTACAAGCTACTGTAAAATTAGATGACGATAAAAGCATGAATCTTCATAAAAAGAACCGCTTTTCTTTAAGTTTAGATAAATATATTCGTACAGAACCAGGAGCTATTTACTGTGTAAATATTGCATTCAGACCAGAATATTCTTTATACACTTGCACCAAAATAGACAAGACCAGCAATGATGAAGAAACAGAAAATTACTATGAAAATGAAGATGGTAAGGTAGATAATGATGAAGAATTTTGGAGGCGCTACAATGACAGTTACCCTTATGGTTACAATTGGGAACAACGTAACAATCCATGCAGCAAAGGCTACTATAACAAAGAGCGGTTTGCTAGTAGAAATATTTTATCAACGAATATTGGGTTAACTGCAAAACGTGGTAGCAATAACAAATTATTTGTAGCCGTAAACAATATCATTTCTACCGAACCAATGCAAGGTGTAGAGCTACAAGTATTAGATTATCAGTTACAAGTTGTAGGCAAAGAAACTAGCAGTAGCGATGGTATTGCTATAATAGATATTAAGCGTAAGCCATACCTACTAATAGCCAAAAAAGGAGTAGAAAAAAGTTACTTAAAAATTGATGATGGCAGCTCATTAATGCTCTCAAAATTTGATGTTGGTGGTGCAGAAATTATGAATGGTATTAAGGCCTTTATTTTTGGCGAACGTGGTGTTTGGCGACCCGGTGATAGCTTGTTTTTAAGTTGTATTATAGAAGATAAAACTAACAAATTACCCAAGGGGCATCCTATAGAATTACAATTGATTTCACCACGTGGCCAGTTGTATAAAAGAGTGATAAAGCCCAATGCAGAAGATGGTTTCAATACATTTAGGCTTGCCACAGATGTTGACGCACCTACAGGTAATTGGACTTGCAAAATAAAAGTTGGTGCTGCAACATTTGATAAAATTGTGAAGATAGAAACGGTAATTCCAAACCGTTTAAAAATCAGTTTAAACTTTAATGGTGTAAAGGCTTTGGGTAAAAATGCAACAGCAAACGGCACCTTAACAGCAGCTTGGTTATTTGGCGCAAAAGCACAGAACTTAAAAGCTAAAGTAGACGCACAACTCTATAAAAAGAAAACAAGTTTTGATAAATTCAAAGACTTTGAATTTGATAACCCTACAGCTGCTTTTACCACACAAAGCAAAACCATTTTTGATGGTAGTTTAAATGAAGAAGGTACTGCAAGTGTTAGTCCTGCGTTTGATGCAGGCACACAAGCACCAGGCATGTTGCTGGCAAATTTGGTAGTAAAAGTGTTTGAGCCTGGCGGTAATTTTAGTATCGATAATATTGCGTTGCCTTACAATCCTTACACATCTTATGTGGGTGTACATGTGCCAGAAAGCAAAGATAATTGGGGCTATATAGAAAGTGGTAAGCAACACCATTTTGACTTGGTAGATGTTAATACAGAAGGTCAGCTAACTAGCGGTAATACTGAGTTAGAAGTAACATTATACAAAATACAATGGCGTTGGTGGTGGGATAATGGTGGTGATGGATTGAGCAATTTTACACAGAATAATTATAATAAATTAATTGACAAGCAAACCATAACTGCTACCAATGGTAAAGGTAACTATTCTAGTAATTTTAAAACCACCGATTGGGGTAGATATTTAATTTTAGTAAAGGATACAAGAAGTGGTCACACAACAGGTAAAACATTTTATGTTGATAATGATGAATGGCGCAGCCGTGGCAATAATGATGATGCTTCAGCCGCTACTATGCTATCTTTTTCTACAGATAAAGGGAAATATAATGTGGGTGAAAAAGCCACACTCACCATCCCTTCTGGCAAGGGTGGCAGAGCTTTGATAAGTATAGAAACTGGTAGCACTGTGCTAAAAACTTTTTGGGCAAATACCGAAAAGGGGCAAACAAAATTTTCTTTCACTGTAGAAAAAGAAATGAGCCCAAATGTGTACGTTAACGTGAGTTTAATTCAGCCACATGCTCAAACCACCAACGACTTGCCAATAAGAATGTATGGCGTAATGCCAATAATGGTGGAAGATAAAAACACCATTATTAAACCAGTAATAAGAATGGCTGATGTAATAAAACCAGAACAAACTTCATACATAACCGTTAGCGAAGCCAATGGCAAACCAATGACTTATGTGATTGCATTGGTAGATGATGGTTTACTAGATTTAACACATTTTAAAACACCAGACCCACACCAATATTTTTATGCTAAGGAAGCGTTAAGTGTAAAAAGTTGGGATGTTTACGACTATGTAATTGGTGCATGGAGCGGCGAATTAGAACGCATATTAACTATTGGTGGTGATGCAGAAGCAGAAGCCACTAAAACTAGAAAGGCAAATCGTTTTAAACCTGTAGTGCGTTTTATGGGACCTTTTAAAACTAATGGCAGTAGTCAAACGCACAGTTTTACACTACCACCATATATGGGCAGCGTTCGTGCCATGGTAGTGGCTGCAAATAATGGTGCATATGGCTTTGCTGAAAAAAGTGTAAAGGTAAAAAAGCCATTGATGCTATTAGCAACATTGCCTAGAGTGCTTGGCCCTTCTGAAGTATTTAAAATACCAGTTACCGTATTTGCAACAGAGAATACTATCAAAAATGTAAGCTTGAGTTTACAAAGCAATCCATTTATAGAAGCTGCTGGTTCACAAACTATCAGCTTTACACAACCAGGAGAGCAAACTGTTTATTTTGATGCCAAAGTAAAAAGCAATACAGGTATTGGTAAAATAAAAGTAATAGCCACAAGTGGCAAAGAGCAAGCGATGTATGAAACAGAAATTGATGTGCGCAACCCTAACCCAATAGTTACACAAGTAACAGAAGCTACTTTACAACCTGGGCAAAGCTACAATGCAGCCGTAGCCATAATTGGTGATGGTAAAAGCAGTAAAGCAACTTTAGAAGTATCATCAATACCTGCTATTAATTTGCAAAAGCGGTTAAGTTATTTAATCAATTATCCGCATGGTTGCATTGAGCAAACAACCTCTGCCGTATTTCCGCAATTGGTACTAAATCAACTGATGGATTTAAGCGACGAACATAAACGAGCAATAGACATAAACATTCGTACAGCCATTTCTAAAATTCAAAATTTTCAGCAAAACGATGGTGGTTTTAGTTATTGGCCAGGCCTTGATGCAAGCGATGAATGGGGCAGCAATTACGCAGGCCATTTTCTGCTAGAAGCAGCCATCAAAGGCTATATAGTGCCATCCTACTTATTACAACAATGGAAGGCATACGAAAAAAGTAAAGCACAAAATTGGAACGTTACAACAGCACCTTACTACGGTACAGATTTAATGCAAGCGTATCGGTTGTACTTATTAGCACTAGCAAAATCGCCAGAAATTGGTGCTATGAACCGCTTAAAAGAATGGAAGTTTTTAACCCCAGAAGGCAAGTGGCGTTTGGCAGCAGCATACTATTTAGCAGGTCAGCAGCAAGTGGCATTACAACTAATTAGTGGCTTGCCTACAACCTTTGCCAAAAGGCCATTTGCGGGTGTAACGTTTGGTAGCAACGTGCGTGATGAAGCCATGGTATTAGAAACACTAAGCATTATGGGTAGAAAATCAGAGGCAGAACAATTGGTAAGAACTGTGGCTAATAAACTATCGCAAGAGCAATGGTATAGCACTCAAACCACCGCTTATGCACTCATTGCCATCGCTAAGTTTAGCGGTACTAGTGCTGGTAAAAAAATAACTATTAACGGCAGTATCAACAGCAAAGCATTTGCGGTAAATAGCAACAGCAACATATCGCAAACTGCTATTAATTGGCAAAGTGCAAAAGGCAATGTACAGCTTACCAACAAAGGCACAAACGTGTTGTATGTAAGGGTTATTAATCAAGGCCGACCAGTAAGCACCGCACCAATACCTGTGGTTAATAATGCTAATATATTATTGGTTTCGGTTAATTATTTGAACACCAATGGGCAAAGTATTGATATTACAAAGTTGAAACAAGGAACAGATTTTGTAGCCAAAGTAACCGTTAAAAATCCCGGTTTAAGAGGCCTGTATAAGCAAATGGCACTATCGCAAATATTTCCAAGTGGGTGGGAGATATTAAACACCAGATTGTTTAATATTGAAGGGCAATTTAAGTCTTCTGCAAGCGATTATATGGATATAAGAGACGACCGTGTGTACCAATATTTTGATATTAAACAAAGCGAAACACTCACGTATTATGTGCAATTAAATGCAGCCTATTTGGGCAAGTTTTTCTGGCCCGGCGTGTATTGCGAAGCCATGTATGACAACACAATTAGTGGTGGCGTTAGCGGCAAATGGATTGAGGTGGTAGAGTAGTTTATGTAACCAGCGTTTGTAATGCTATTTAGCGTTAGTTGCGTCGCACACTTGTACGGTTAGATAATTTATTTGGCTTTTAGTTAAGCGTAAATGTATACCACAACGGCATTAAATAAAACCCACAAAGGTTACTAAGTCTTTGTGTTCTTTGTGAAAAACTTAAAATTTAATTATTGAAGAAAGTATTTACATACTTGCAATCACGCTCTCAAAAATCTAAAATTAAGTGGGGCATTTTACTATTACTATCTTTTTGGTTTTATTTTTTTTTGCCATCTCAACTTTTTAAAGCACCCACTTCTTTTGTAATTACAGATGCCAATGGTAAACTCTTAAATGCTTGTATTGCGAGTGATGGTCAGTGGCGTTTTCCTTACAATGCACAAGTGCCAGAAAAGTTTGCCAACTGTATCACCACATTTGAGGACAAGCGTTTTTATTACCACCCTGGTGTAGATCCAATAGCCATGTTTAGGGCTATTTGGCAAAATAGTCGCAATAGAAAAACAGTTAGTGGCGGCAGTACGTTGACCATGCAAGTAGTACGTTTATACAAGCAACACACTACCAGAAATCTTTGGAACAAACTAACTGAAACCATTGCTGCTATTAGACTTGAATGTAGTTATCGGAAAAAATCTATCATGGCTTTGTATGCTAGCAATGCACCATTTGGTAGCAATGTGGTGGGTTTAGATGCTGCTGCGTGGCGGTACTATGGTAGAGATGCCATGCAATTAACTTGGGGCGAAATGGCTACCTTGGCTGTACTGCCTAATGCACCTACATTGGTACATCCTGGTAAAAATAGAGCCAGCCTTTTACGCAAAAGAAATGAGTTGCTAGATAAGTTGGTGGCTAATAAAACCATAGAGAAACAAACGGCCGATTTAGCGAAGCTAGAACCATTACCAAGTGAGCCAAAACCTTTGCCACAAATAGCCCCACATCTGTTAGATAGATTTAAAAGAGACTATACAACCATTAGTAAAAATACTGCCATTACTACAAGTATTCAAACCACTATTGATGGCAATTTGCAACAGCAAGTAAATAATATTATTCTACAACATCACAACCAATTAAAGGGCAACCAAATAAACAATGCAGCAGCCATGGTGGTTGAAATTGAGACAGGAAATATTAAGGCGTATATAGGCAATGTGTATCAGCCAGCCAATGCAGAACTAGAAAGTCATGTAGATGTTTTAAATGCTGTAAGAAGCCCTGGTAGCACGTTGAAACCCTTGCTATACGCTAGTTTGCTTACCGAAGGAATTATTTTACCTAAACAATTAATACCTGACATTCCTACACAAATTGGTGGCTATGCACCAGAAAATTTTGATCTTGGGTATGATGGTGCAGTGCCTGCAAATAAAGCATTAAGTAGAAGTTTAAATATTCCTGCTGTACGCATGTTACAGTTATATAAATACCAACGTTTTTATGATGTGATGAAACAATGTGGTATTACATCTCTTAACAAGCCAGCTGATTTTTACGGCATGAGTTTAATATTGGGTGGCTGCGAAGTGTCGCCTTTTGAACTAGCAGGTGTGTATAGCAGCATGGCAAGATTATACAATCATCAAACAAAAAATAAAGGCGAATGGAATAGTAAAGATTGGTTTATGCCAAGGTACATTGACCGAAAGTCGGAAGTCGGAAGTCGGAAGCAAAATACAACGGACTTTCGGACTACTAACATTGAACTTTTTGACTATACCGCTCTTTGGCACACGTTTAATGCGATGAATGAAGTGATGCGACCGGGTGAAGAAGGCTTGTGGAATTTGTTTTTATCGGCACAGCGTATTGCTTGGAAAACTGGTACCAGCTTTGGTTTTAGAGATGGCTGGGCTATTGGCATTACGCCAAAATATTGTGTGGTAGTGTGGGTTGGTAACACAACTGGTGTTGGCAGACCAGAGTTAACAGGCATTAATACAGCAGGCCCAATATTGTTTGATATTTTTCGACTCTTACCTAAAAGTACATGGTTTAATCCACCGTCTATCGGTTTTAATTACATCAACGTGTGTCATCAATCTGGTTTTAAAGCATCAGTAGATTGTGCTACTGTTGACACTGTAATGGTAAGTACTTCCGCTAAAAATGCCCAAGTTTGTCCTTATTGTAAAACCATTAATCTTGATAAAACTGGCACTTATAGAGTAACAGATAATTGTGAAAGTCCATCTAATATGTTACACACACCTTGGTTTATTTTGCCTCCTACTATTGAATATTATTATCTACAAAAACATCCTGATTACAAGCCTTTGCCAAGTTTTAAAGCTGGCTGTAATACAGATGTAGCAAAAGTTTTAGACATTATTTACCCAGAAGAAGGGGCAAAAATATATATACCTTTAGAGGCAAGTGGCGAAAAAGGCAAAACAGTTTTCTCAGCTACCCATCGTACCAGGGACGTCAAACTATTTTGGCATTTAGATGATGCGTATGTTGCTACTACACAACAGTTTCACCAGTTGGCAATAAACCCAAAACTGGGCAAACATTTATTGACTATTATAGATGAGCAAGGCAATAGTGTGAGTAGAAATTTTGAGATTTTACAAAAATAGAAACACTAAATTATTTACTAACACCATTATATTCAATAAAAATTTAAATTGATGACTTTGCCCCAAATTTTTAATTAGCGCAATAATAACTATTTTTTGCGTTTTGGTAATACCAAGCTATCCGCAGGGTATTTTGCCTTAATACTATCTCTAATATTATCGCACCAAGTAAAAAGATCTTCTTTTTCATTTTCGGTTAAAATAGCATTTTTGTGAATCAATGTATAACTGTCAATAGGCATTTCACCCTCTTTAATTTCGCTGATACATTCTTCTAATTTTTTGTACTGCCTAGCCACGCGATAGGTAGTAAATTCATCAAAATTAAAATGCTTTTTACCATCTTTAATATGATCATCTAACCACCAATCTACTGGTTGAATTTTGCTGTACCAGGGGTACTTAGTAGTATTACTATGGCAATCGTAACAAGCTTTTACAAGTATTTGCTCAACTTTTACTGGCACCACATATAACTTGCTAATATGATGCGTTGATGGTGTTGCAGCTATGTTTTTTGTTGGATGGAAAAACTGAATAACAACCAATGCAACTAGCAATATAATACCAAGCACTTTAAACATTTTTTTCATGCCGTATATAATTAGTTTATTAAAATATTACCTGTCATTTCTTTAGGAATTGGCAACCCCATAACTGATAAAATACTTGGTGCAATATCCCCTAATTTTCCAGGCTTTACAGTACTTATGCTACTGTTACCAATTACAAACAACGGTACCAAATTTAACGAGTGTTGTGTATTTGGCGAGCCGTCTTCATTTACCATATTGTCGGCATTACCATGGTCGGCAGTTAAAAAAACAGTGTAGCCATGTGCAACTGCTGCCTTTACTACTTTTTCTACACAAGCATCTACCGTTTCTACAGCTTTTATTACGGCGCTAAATACACCTGTATGGCCTACCATATCTGCATTTGCAAAGTTTAGGCAAATAAAGTCTGCATATTCTTTTTCTATTTCCGGCACCAGCTTCTCGACCAATTCGTAAGCACTCATTTCGGGTTGCAAATCGTATGTAGCAACCTTAGGGCTTTGTGCCATTATGCGAGTTTCGCCTTCAAACACTGCTTCTCTACCACCACTAAAAAAGAAGGTAACGTGCGGATATTTTTCTGTTTCTGCTATACGAATTTGTTGTTTACCATTTGCCGCTAAAACTTCTCCCAATGTATTATTCAAATTATCATTTTCAAACATTACATGCACGTTTTTAAATGTTTTGTCATAATCCGTCATGGTGGTATAATACAAGTCTAGCTTGGCCATATTGTACTCATGAAAGTCTTTTTGAGACAGTACTTCAGTTATTTCTCTGCAACGATCTGTTCTAAAATTAAAGCAAATTACAGCATCACCATTTGTGATTTGTGCTTGCTGATTGGAAATTTTTGAATTAATAATTGGTTTAATAAACTCATCAGTTATACCAGCTTCATAAGATGCAGCTATTGAAGCCAGTATATCCTCACTAGCATCACCAATGCCATTTACCATCGCATCATATGCTAATTTAACACGCTCCCAACGTTTGTCTCTATCCATCGCATAATACCTGCCAGTTATGGTTGCAATTTGACCTACAGTACCATCCAAATGTTTTTGCAAATCTGTTATAAATCCTAAACCGCTTTTGGGATCACAATCTCGCCCATCGGTAAAAGCATGAACATACACTTCAGTTAATCCTTGGGTTTTACAAGTATCAATTATTGCTTTTAAATGCGATGTATGAGAATGTACACCGCCATTACTAACCAACCCTAATAAATGCAATGGTTTTTTGTTGGCTTTGGCATAGTTAATGGTTGTTAACAAGGTTTCATTTGAATAAAATTCGTGTGTGCGGATGGCAACATTAATTCGTTGTAATTCTTGATACACAATTCTGCCAGCACCAAGGTTTAAATGACCCACTTCGCTATTGCCCATTTGCCCATGTGGCAATCCAACTTCCTCACCACAAGTTACCAAAGTACTATGCGGGTATTTTGAATATAAAGAACTTACAAATGGTGTTTTTGCATTTTGAATGGCATCAGAAATTTTAGAATTTCCCAATCCCCAGCCGTCCATAATTATTAAAATTGCTTTCTTGCTCATGGCATAAAACTAACACATTTGATTATTCAATTTCCTTCGCTATTTTTAAACCCGATAGTTTGGCATGTTTTTGGAACATCGTACAATAATAAATTATAAAAAATGAAAAAGTTTTTACTTTTAATAAGCTTAAGTACCCTGTTGTTTTCTTTTAAATCAGCAGATAGCGTTCCCGCTATTATTGCAGCCCTAAAAACAGGTAATGCAGAAGAAGTGGGTAAATATTTTGACAACTTTATTGACTTAAAATTACCTGAAAAAGATGAAATTAAAAATGTAGGTAAAAACCAAGCCAGTATTGCATTACAAAGCTTTTTTAAAGACAATGGTATTAAAGGTTTTGAATTAACCAGTCAGCGAGAAATGGGTGCATCTATGTATTTAGCTGGTAAGCTGCAAAACGCTGGAAAAGGTTTTAATATTACCATACTTCTTAAAAATAAAGATGGTGAGAAAGAAATTATTACCATAAGAATTAATTAAAAAGTAATAGGTGAGATTTAAAAAAGGCGATGAAAATTTCATCGCCTTTTTGTTGGTATAAATTATTCGTTTTAAATTTTCATTTCTTAAAATGGTGTGTCGCCGTCAACTCCATCATCAAAGTTGCCTGTATTCATTTTACTACCTTGTACAAAAAATCTGCCGCCACTTTCACCGCTTTTACCCCCTGTTGGTATAGTTGGCGATGGTGTAATTGGTTTCCAATTACCACCCATTGGGTTATCGTTATTATTATCAGTAATTTCTTCAAAACGTTGTATGTGCAATAAGGCTTGTAATCGAATATTATCTAGCGAACCGTTACGATGTTTTGCAATACGTATATGCGTTTCACCCTTGGTACTTTCGCCTTGTTCGTTGTTATGAATTTCGTGGTATTCTGGGCGATAAATAAACATTACCATATCTGCATCTTGCTCAATAGCACCAGATTCTCTCAAATCGCTCAATTGAGGCATTTTACTTTCCTTACGTGTTTCTACAGCACGGCTAAGCTGGCTTAAAGCAATAATGGGTATATTTAGTTCTTTTGCTAAAGCTTTTAAATTTCTAGAAATATTACTAATCTCTTGCTCACGATTGCCATTTTTATTATCGCTGCTGCCACTCATTAGCTGCAAATAATCTATAATAATAAGCCCTACATTGTGTTTATTTACTAAACGCCTTGCCTTTGCCCTAAACTCAAAAATGTTTAGCGCAGCGGTATCATCAATATAAATAGGCGCAGTTTCTAACCGCTTTATACCTTTTGTGTGCAATTGCTGATATTCGTAATCTTCCATTTTGCCGCGGCTAATTTTCTCTAACGGAATTTCACTTTCGGCACTTAAAATACGTTGCACCAACTGCGCTGCACTCATTTCTAAACTAAAAAAACCGACTGCGGTAGGTTTGGTGGCGTTAAGTGCAGCATTTCTGGCTAGGTTTAAAGCAAAAGCGGTTTTACCAACAGATGGACGAGCCGCCAAAATAATCAAATCGGTAGCCTGCCATCCATAAGTAATCCTATCTAAAGTAGGGAAACCGCTTGGCACACCAGACAACTCATCAGTTTTTGTACGCATCTCATCAATACGTGTTACCGCTTGTGCCAAAGCCGTACTCATTTCTTTATAATCGGCTTTTAAAAAGTGCTTAGTTACATTAAATATTTTTTCTTCACTATCGTTTAACAAATCAAAAACATCCGTACTATCTTCATAGGCATCGCCTATAATTTCGCCACTAATACGTATTAACTCCCGTTGAATAAATTTTTGTAATACAATTCTAGCATGTGCATCAATATTAGCAGTGCTTACAACCGAGTTGGTAAGCTTAGTTACAAAATATGGTCCACCAACTACTTCCAATTGTTCTTTAAAGCGCAACTCTTCAACTACTGTTAAAATATCAATTGGTTGGCTTTTTTGTTGCAAACTCATCATGCAGCGAAAAATATGTTCGTGCGCTTCTACATAAAAACATTCTGGTTTCAAAATCTCACTTACGGTATCAAACGCACTTTTTTCAAGCATTATGGCACCTAAAACCGCCTCTTCTAAATCACGGGCTTGTGGTGGTACTTTACCAAAGGCCATCGTACCCAACTCTATGGTAGTTTTGCGGCGTTTTCTATCTTTATTTAGTGATGTTAAATCCATTTTTTCTTCTTTGTTCTATTTTTGGCAGCCGCTGATTAATGTTACCTTAATGTTACCGAATTGTTACGGGGTAGCGAATATGGAGTAGAAAATCTACAATCAAAGCATTTTTAAGGATAATTTTAATACACACAGGTTTAACAGCCTATGCACAAGTTACTAGTCTTCATTAACATAAATAGCATTGCTTATCCACCAAAAGTAAAAGTTGTACGCTTTTTACACATGCCTATTCACATTTACTTGTGTAGAATAATTTTAAAAAAAGGTTTGCAATTAATTGTATAAATCGCTAAGACAACTACATAATTACATGAGTAGAATATGTGATAAGTTTATAAAAAGGTAGCTAAGTAGTTACTAGAAGTTATATAAAAACAAAAGGGTGACTCTTTGGTAAGATACACCCTTTTGATAGTATTATTTAAACTAGTTTTAAGCCGCTATTGCAGTGTTTTCCAAAGCTGTTACAGGTTGTTTTCTGTCGATTAATTTAATAATGCCAATGGCATTAAAACTTCGCATTATTTGGTAAGTTAAATCAAACTCAAACCAACGTTTTGCAAAGTTGGCATCTGCTTTATCGTAATGGTGGTTGTTTTGAAACAATTCGCCCATTAACAAAACGCCCCAAGGAGATGTGTTTTTAGATTGATCGCCATTATTAAAATTACTGTACCCATATTTATGACCACACCAGTTTACAATAGCCCCTTGTATTGGTCCCATTAAAAAGTGAATGGGTAATAATAAAAACCACCAATAATTAGGTGCAAAAAACACATAGAAGGCAGTGTAAGCTACCATAAATAAAAAGCGTGTAAATGAGTGATGACCAATGTTATCTAACCGATGCCAAACGGGTAAATAGTCTTTTGTAAACTGCTCATCTGGCAAGTTTTTACCAGTTAAAAAACTGCGAAAAATTAAAATGGTACTCCGCATCATTTGGTACACATCTTTAAAAAAATGCGGGCTGTGGGGGTCGTGTTCAGTATCACTGTAGGTATGGTGCATACGATGCATTACACCATAAGCCCTTGGTACTAAATACGATGAGCCTTGAACCAACCAAGTAGAAACATAAAATACACGTTCCCAATTTTTACTAATCTCATACATTTTGTGTGATGCAAATCGATGTAAAAAAAAGGAATGGAAAAATAAAGAGAGGAACCAATGAGTGAAAAAAAATAATAAAATGACTAGCATAAAAAAAGGTTAAACTGTTGAAGGTGAGCAAGATATAAGTTTATGGAACACAAGAAAACAAAAACTACCATTTTTTATACCTTGTTTAAGTAAAATACCAAAAAAATTGATGTTACATGAAGCAATAGCTATTATAATACTTGTAACTAAAGGTACGTTTGTAGTAACGCATTGGATGTTAAATACGATTGTGCGCAACTAACATTAACAAAGTTGCATAAAAAATTAATCCAAAAATTATTACTACCAATTAACATTCTAAGACCCGAATAATGGTAACTTCTAAATATTAATCATATCAAAATAATTGAATGTGAATCTTTAATGCTTAAAAATGTTCTTTTAGTTTCTAGGCTACTTTTTTAAACTAACTTGCTATTTATTTTCAGTTAACTATAATTCCCAATGCGAACCGAGCCTAAAAAAAACATTACCAACTCGACAGAATTAGTGGCCAAAAACAAACAAATGATGGAAGGCATTACACGCAAAGTGGCCATATTATTTGTGCTGGCTATTGTTGTTTTTTTCTTTTTTAAAATGTTGTTACCTTGATAGATGCATTACAAATACCATTATTAAAACCTAGAGAAGACATTTGGCAACGCTTAAAAAAGCGGCTGAGGCAAACTGCATTTATAGAGAAATTATATAATGTATACGGTATACTGTTGCTATTGTCTTGTGCAGCTATTATAGCGGTAGGTGTGGCTGAGTTTGGGTTAGTTTTTGCCATTTTAGTTGTCCTAGGTTTGCTGGCTATACCAATAGTTATTGCGCTGGTTATATATCCTAAATTTGGTATTGTTGTTTATATAACCCTATCATTTACCATTATGTTTTGGTTGCGTTATGGGGTAAATTTTCCATTAGGTACATTGATGGATGGTATGCTGGTATTGTTTATACTCGGTTTTTTTATTCAACAGAAGCAACGGCCAAACTGGCAAATTTTTAAAAGCCCTATTACTACTTGGTTACTCGTTTGGATTATTTATAATATATTTCAAATTGCCAATCCTTGGGCAGAATCTCGACTGGCTTGGGTATATACTATTAGAGGAATGGCCTTTGTGGCTATGATGTATTTTATTTTCGTTTATTATATTCGTGATGTAAAATTTATACGTTTTATATTAAAATGGTGGCTTGGTTTTATGGTATTAGCAGCTTTGTATGCTAGCAAACAAGAGTTTATTGGTTTTGCCAATTTTGAAGAAGTTTACAATAATTCCGAAGGCATACCATCCTTACTTTTTATTGCTGGTCATTGGCGTAAATATTCTGTTTTTTCCGATCCTGTCACGTTTGCCTACAATATGGCAATTGCCAGTTTATTGTGCATTGTCTTGTTTACAGGTCCTTTTAAAATGTATAAAAAGGTCATATTAGTAGTAGTTATTGGGGTGCTTTTGGTAAATATGCTTTTTTCGGGTACACGAGGAGCTTTTCCTTTGGTACCAGCAGGTCTGATTTTGTACGTTATTTTAAATTTTAGTAAAAGAATATTACTGTTTTCAATTGTTGCCGGAATTTTTATTGTTGGGCTTATTGTAATGCCAACCTCAAACCAAAATATTTTGCGGTTTCAAAGTGCCTTTACCCCAAATAACGACGCCTCTTACAATGTGCGTAAAATTAATCAGGCACGCATAAAACCATATATCTGGTCGCACCCAATTGGTGGGGGCTTAGGTTCGGTTGGCGAATGGGGTAAAAAGTTTTCGCCAGGGTCTTTTTTATCAAATTTTCCGCCAGATAGTGGCTATGTAAGAACCACGGTAGAGCTTGGTGTTGTTGGGCTTGCTATTTTTTGTATTTTGATATTTACTATTTTAAAAACGGGCATCAATAATTATTATAAAATAAAAGACCCCGAACTAAAGAGTTATTGTTTGGCAATGGTAATTATGGTTTTTACTTGGAATATTGCTAATTTTCCACAAGAAGCTTTGGTACAATATCCATCTAATGTGATATTTTATTTAAGTATAGCATTAATAAATGTGACGTATAGGTTAGATCAGGAAAAGCAAAAAATTCTTATTAATGAATAATGCCAATCTAGTAACCAATAGAGATATAATAGTGGTTGGTCAGCAGCCGTGGGATGTAGAAATTGGTAGTAATTGTAAAGATATTGCCTTGCAATTTGCCAAGCACAATAGAGTGTTATATGTCAACTCGCCCTTAGATAGAATTACACTTTTACGCAATAAACAGGATAAAAAAGTACAAAAACGAGTGGCTGTAATTAAGGGTACATCACCATCTCTAGTAGAAATTAGAAATAACTTGTGGAATTTGTATCCAGATGCAATGATTGAGTCTATCAATTGGCTACCCAATCAAACCTTGTTTGAACTATTTAATAAAAGAAATAATAAAATGCTTGCAGCAAGCATTTGCAGAGCCATTAATAAATTGGGGTTTAAAAACGTTATTTTATTTAACGATAACGATATGTTTCGTTGCTTTTATTTAAAAGAAATGTTGCAGCCATCGGTAAGTATTTACTACTCACGTGATTTTATGTTGGCAGTAGATTATTGGAAAAAGCATGGTACTAAACTAGAGCCAGAACTAATTGCTAAAAGTGATATTGCTGTGGCAAATTCTACCTATTTGGCTAATTACTGTAAGCAATACAATCCTAATTCGTTTTACGTAGGGCAAGGTTGCGATTTAGGGCTGTTTGATAAACTTGAAGCAACCATTATGCCTACAGATATGCAAGTGATTAAAAACCCGATTATTGGTTATGTTGGTGCGGTACAATCTATAAGGCTAGATAGGCAGATTATTGAACACATTGCTACTCAAAAACCAGATTGGCAAATTGTACTGGTTGGGCCAGAAGATGCCGCTTTTAAAGCAAGCCATTTACACAAAATACCTAATGTGCATTTTTTAGGATCCAAGCCACCAAACACTTTGCCAGCTTATATTAATAGTTTTGATGTATGTATTAATCCGCAAATTGTAAACGACGTAACCATTGGCAATTACCCCAGAAAAATTGATGAATATTTAGCTGCTGGCAAGCCCACAGTGGCAACCAAAACAGAAGCCATGGGTATTTTTGGCGAACATGTTTATTTAGCAAAAAATAAGGAAGATTATGTATTGCTAATTGAAAAAGCTATGACAGAACAAAGTGATGTTTTGGCAAATGCCAGAAAGGATTTCGCAAAGTCGCACACTTGGGAAAATAGTGTGCAGGAAATTTATAAAGCCATTAATAGTTTACAAATAACCTAATCCTAAAACCAGACATTTATGCACCCATTAACAGTAGTTGTAGCAACTGATAATCATTATACTATTTTACTGGCAGCACTAATAAAATCAATAGAAGCCAACCTTTCAGCAGATAAAAAAATAGACATTTATATAATTGAGGATAACGTAAGCCAAGCTAATAAAATCAAGCTACAACAATCTATTAACTCAAATATTACAACCCTAATTTGGAAGGAAATGTCTGGTGTAATTCCACCTGGTATTAAACTACCACTAGATAGAAGTAGCTACCCGCTAAACATTTATATGCGGCTATTTATCCCCTATTTTATTCCGCAAGAAATAGAAACGGTATTGTATTTAGATGTAGACATGATAGTACAAAAAGATATAGCAACACTTTTTGAAAACGACCTTAGTAACTATGTGGTAGCAGCGGTGTTAGACCCACGCATTATTACGTTTGACAATAGTTGGGGTGGCGTTTTAAATTACACAGAATTGGGTTTACCTGGCAGCACCCGGTACTTTAATACAGGGCTTCTGATAATGAATACCAAGAAATGGCAGGAACAAAATGTGACAGAAAAAATTATTACTTGCATTGATACGCATAAAAAGTTTGCTAATTATCCTGACCAATATGGCTTAAATGTAGTACTGGCAAATGAATGGTTAGAGCTAGACCCATTATGGAATCATTTTTCTACAATTGATACTTCCGAAACGCCTTTTTTAATTCATTTTGTAGAAAGAAAACCTATTTATAAAGCGTATAATTTTAGCGAAGATTTTAAGAAAATATTTTATAGCTATTTAAACCAAACCGCATGGAAAAACTTTCAGCCAATTGGAGAATCGTCTAGATACATCAAAAAAATAAAAAATATTTTAAATAAATTTATCAACAAAAGCTAGCTGTTTTATATAAGACATATTTGTACAATACCACTATTACCTAATTTGAAGTGCTTAAACCTAATTCATGCGAGTTGCCTATTTAATATTAGCACATACTAATTCCAAACAACTACAAAGGCTGGTTAATCGGCTAGCGCATACTAGCGTTGACTTTTATATTCATATAGATTTGAAGGTTGCTATACAAAGCTTTCAGCCTTTAATGCAGCAGCCTAATACTTTTTTTGTAAAAAACAGAGAAAACGTGCGATGGGGTGCATATAGCATTGTGCAAGCAACGGTAAATGGCTTTGAACAAATTATTGCAAGTGGCATAAACTACCAACATATTACCTTGCTAAGTGGTCAAGATTATCCATTAAAAAGCAACGCTGCTATTTTAGATTTCTTTAAAGCCAATAGCGATACTGCATTTATGGAGTTTTATACTGTGAACGATGTGTGGAAGGAAGCAATACCAAGATTAAATAAATATTACCTTACTAATTATCCTTTTATAGGTAGCCATGCTGTAGAAACAATTATTAATAAATTATTTACTAATAGGCAACCACCAGTTAATTTGGTATTTGTTGGTAGGTCACAATGGTTTAGTATTACATTATCACAAGCAAAATATATTGTACAAGAACTAGCAACTAACAATAGTTTAAGGCGCTACTTTAAACTTACGTGGGGCAGCGATGAATTTGTGTTTCAAACCTTGTTATACAATTCGCCCTACAAAGCTGAAATGGTAAACGATAATTTACGATATATAGATTGGTCAGAAAATAATGCAAGCCCTAAAACATTTACTATAGCAGATGCAGCTATGCTAACCCAAAGCAATAAATTATTCGCCCGAAAGTTTGATGAAAAAATAGATGCAGTAATTATGAACCATTTAGATAGCATAAGCTTGGCTCCTTAATATTCGTTTTTGCTTTTAAATTTTTCTAATAAATCTTTAAATATTTTACTAAACACACGTTTAGCAAACTTTTTATCGTAAAATGGTAGAAAACGCCAGTAGCCCTTGTAGTTAAACAACCATTGAAAAATACCTTTTATATCTTTTTGCTTAATACAACGTCTAATGTCGCGATCAAAAATGGTGATTTCAAATTTTTTGGTAGATGCTGGTGCGGCTACAATTTGTCCATCGTTGGCTAAATATTGCCTAATACCATCTGAGAAATTTTGTGCTGCAAACCTCGAGTAGGGCATCCACATATTTATTCTACAATCTACTTCTACCAAATAATAGGTATCACGTTGTTGGTGGTATAAATATTGAATACTGGCAAAGCCATTTAGCCCCAAACTATTACCCAATTGCTGTAACAGTGTGGTTAATTTTTCGTTTTGGTAATACAGTCTTCTTGTTGTAAACGAAAACTTATTTTCCATATAAGTTAAAATTTCTGCTGCATTGTACATTACCAAATTGCCTTTGCAAAATAGGGCTTCTAGACCTACATCTTCACCGGTGATAAACTCTTGGAGTACAAGATTGGTTGTATTATTAACCTTTGCCAAACAACTTGGCAAGGCTTTTTCGTCCTCGCAATATTGAATACCTAAACCCGAAAAGCTAAAATCTTCTTTTAGCAAAATAGGAAAATCTAAGTGTTTATTTATAGTTGTTATATCAGTATCGTTAGTGTAATTTACAAAACGTGGTGTAGTAATATTGTATTTATTGCAAAGCACGGATAACCCTAGTTTAGAAGATAGCAGTTCTCGGTTCTCAATTTTATTAATGGGCATTAATTTTATAAAAAGCGCCGCATCATTAATCCTTTCATTCAAGAGTTTTACGGTTTCGTCATCCATCATTATTACCCAATCGTAGCTTTTTGTAGTACTTTGTACAATTGCTATCAACTTGTCACAATAACTAGTTTTATCTTCTGGTGCATCTAGCCAATTATCATAATAACTATTTGACAATAACCAAGAATTTTTACCACAAAAAACATCTACCGTACAGCCAGCTTGTTTAAACATGAATGGTATTTCTGCTGGGGTATCAAAAAAGCTAGATACAGAAGTTAATAACACGGTTTTCATAAAATAAATCTAAGTACTTAGTATCTATTAAGAAAAAAAATTTAAAAGATTAAACTTAACTATATCCAAATATTGATTTTATTTGAATATATTATAATCAACTTTATACCATCGTACAATAGTGTTTAGCTATTTAAAATCAAGTTCCAATGAATCTCGCCCAATTTAAAAACAAGCACTTTTTGGCGCTGTTAGGTAATTTGGTAATTTCTGGTTTTGGTGTGTTAACTATCTCTTTATTATTTCGGATACTAACAAAATCAGATACAGGAACATGGTTTTTTTTTCTTACTTTTTTAGGATTAGCTGATGCTATTCGTAATGGGTTTTTAACTACTGCTACCGTAAAATTTTATGCAGGTACTACACCTGAACGTGGTACAAATGTATTAGGCTCGGTATGGTTTTTAGCGGCTGCTATTACTGGCATTATGTTATTAATAAATCTTGGCTTTTTTGCAAGTATGCCATTTATACATAAGACAGAATTAACTATTGTAATTAAGTGGTTTGGCATTACATTTTTAAGTTCATTACCTTATTCTGTAACTTTCTGGATATTAATTGCCGAAGAATCTTATTTAAAAATATTATGGCTCAGACTTATTAATAGTGGTCTAATGATTATAATTATTATTTTACTTGCCTTGCTACATAAGGCAACTCTTACCAATGTATTAATGGTTAATTTTTTAACCAATGTTATTACTAGTTTAGTAGCCATTATACTTGGCTATTCTAAAATTAACACTATTACTAAAAGGAGCAAACACACAATATTAGAAATTGTACATTTTGGAAAATATAGTTTAGGTACTAATATGAGTGCTAATTTGTTGGGCAGTATTAATACGTTTTTTATTACATTTATGTTGGGGCCAGCTACTTTGGCTATTTATAATTTACCACAACGGTTAATGGAAATTATAGAAATTCCTTTGCGAAGTTTTATTGGTACTGGCATGTCTGCTATGGCAACAGCTTACAATAATAACAACATGTATCATTTGGTGCATGTTACTAAAAAATATGCTGGTATGTTAACGTTAGGTTTTATACCAATTATTATAGTTGGCTTTTTAGGGGCAGATTATGCAGTGTTATTATTAGGTGGCGGTAAATACCAAGGTACCGAAGCTGCCAACGTGCTACGAATGTTGCTTATTATTTCTTTTATGTATCCTATTGATAGGTTTAACGGTGTTACTTTAGATATTATTCTACAACAGAAAGTAAATTTTTATAAAGTACTTATTATGTTGGCTACCAATATACCAGTTACCTATTTTGGCATTTTACTACTACACAATATTTGGGGTGCTGCGTTGGCTATTCCTTGCACATTAATAGCAGGTTTAGTATTTGGCTATTATCATTTACGCAAGCATATTAATTACACTATTGGTGGTATTTTTAAAACAGGCTTTATAGAATGTAAGAATTTATTTTATCAAAAAATAGTATCAAAATTACCTTTTAAGCGCCCCAAAATCTTATAGCATTACCTAGAAAACCCTCGAAACATTTTAACTATAAACTGCAATTATAACGGCATTGAAAAAAGTTTCTATTATTACGGTAAATTTTAATTACAGCCATGTTACAGATGAGCTATTAAATTCTATTACTCTAAAAAATACCTACTCAAATATTGAAATAATTGTGGTAGATAATGCAAGTACTATTAATCCAGTACCAGCTTGGTTAGTAAAATACCCCTGCACTACATTTATAAGAAGCGATGTAAATACAGGCTTTGCAGGTGGTAATAATATTGGCATAAAAGCAGCCACAGGCGACTATTTGTTTTTGGTAAATAATGATACCGAATTTACAGATGGTTTAATAGAAAAGCTGGTAGCAACTATAGCTGCAAATCCAAATGCAGCAATGGTTTCACCAAAAATTTGCTATTACCATAAACCTACCATGTTGCAATACGTTGGCTATACAGAAATGAATTATTTTACCGGAAGAAACAGCCAAATCGGTCAATTTGAAACTGATAATGGGCAGTACAATCACCTAACTGGTAAAACTGGTTTTGCACACGGTGCAGCCATGCTTGTAACACGTGCAGCAATAGATAAAGTTGGGTTAATGGCTGAGAACTTTTTTCTATATTACGAAGAGCTAGATTGGTGTGCAAGAATAAAACAGGCAGGTTTTGATATTTTGGTAAATCTAGATGCTTTAATTTATCATAAAGAGTCTATTTCGGTGGGCAAGCAAAGTGCTTTAAAAGAGTATTTTATGAACCGCAACCGCATATTATTCGAACGACGAAATGCGACGGCTTTTCAGTTCTTTATTTTCAGTATTTATTTTGTTACAGTCGTATCGCCACGGAATATTTTCAATTATATAAAGCAAAAAAATAGTGGCTTTATTAAGTGGTTGTTAAAAGCCATTTGGTGGAATATTACTAACGATGTAAACAGCCATAAACTAGGTTATCCTTTAAAATAATTACTATGACAATCATCTTTTGGATAAGTCTTTTTATCATTTTTTACACCTACGTAGGTTATGGCATTTTGTTATATGTTTTGGTTAGAATTAAACGCTTATTTGTACACCAAATTAAACGTGTTGATGGCAGTTTTACACCGTCACTAACATTAATTGTAGCTGCATATAACGAAGCATCGGTAATAGAACAGAAGATACTCAACACACTAGCTTTAATTTACCCAAAAGACAAATTACACATCACTTTTATAACAGATGGTTCAACGGATAAAACACCTATAATTATTGCCAATTATCCTCAAATTAAACTGTTACATAAAGATGGGAGAAGCGGTAAAATTAATGCCGTGCATAGAGCAATGGAAGAAGTAACAACAGAAATTGTTGTATTTACAGATGCCAATACATTTTTAAATGAGAATGCTTTGTTACGTATTGCCAAGCATTATGCCGACCCAAAAGTTGGGGCAGTTTCTGGTGAAAAACGTGTAGCAATAGAAGCCAATGCTGATGCGACTGCTGGCGAGGGCTTTTATTGGAAATACGAATCGGCGCTAAAAAAATGGGACGCAGAATTATATTCTGTAGTTGGTGCTGCTGGCGAGTTATTTAGCATAAGAACAAATTTGTATGTAGCTGTAGAACCAGATACCTTGTTAGACGATTTTATGATATCTATGAAGATAGCCATGAAAGGCTTTAAAATTGCCTACGATCCTGATGCATTTGCAATAGAATCATCATCGGAAAACTTAAAAGAAGAGTATAAACGCAAAGTACGTATTGCTGCCGGTGGCATTCAATCTATCATAAGAACTAGTAAATTATTTAATCCCTTTTTTATGCCATTATTGGGGTTTCAATACATCAGTCATCGTGTGCTACGATGGACGATTACGCCTTTTTTAATGATACTAGTGGTATTTTTAAATGCGTTTTTGGTTGTAAATACCTTCAATTGGTTATTTGCTATAATTCTATTGGGGCAAATTGGCTTTTATAGTTTGGCTGCATTAGGCTGGTTGTTAGAAAGTAAAGCAGTACGCATTAAAATTCTCTTTATACCATATTATTTCTGCTTCATGAATTATTGTGTGCTAGCAGGTATTTATCAATATTTTTTTACAAAAAAGCAAACTGTTTTGTGGATTAAAGCAAAGCGTAAATAAAGCGCTTAATTTTATTTTCTCCACTTGAATGTATTAATTAAGTGTCGTACATCCTCAATTAAAAAGCTATTTACAATCCCTAAAGAATCTGCATTTGGGGTTGTATTAAAGTACAAGGCACCACGTAAAAAGTGGGTAGTACTATCGGTTAAAAAAAACTGATTAGCTGTAGCAACATCACCACCAACATTAAAAAACATACCGTGAATATTATTTGGCGTTACCATTAGCGAGTCATCAATAGATGCTGCTTTAGTACTATGCTTACTCGTCATTTTAAAAGCATCGTTCAACAATGTATCAAACTTATTTTTGCCAATTTGTTTGTAACTAATATACAGTCTGCCTTCAAACTGCGGAAAGTCAATATTTATCCACCAAGGGTTTTCCGTTGCTGCGCCAAAAAACGTAGAATCCTTAACCACATTGGCATACAAAGGATATTCAAAAGTATAAGGATACCCGGGTTTATCAAAAAATTGGTACTTTTTTTCAGGAAAATTTATCTTAAAATAACCTCTTGGTTTTGGTACATAATTGCTGTTACACGAGGTAGAAATTAAGACAATTATTAAAATGATTGCTATTTGATAGGTGATAGGTAACTGGAAAGAAGAGAAATAATTTTTCGTTTTTAAACGCATGATTTAATAATTTATACCCAATCTCTTACTTACTAACTTGAGGCTTAATATTTACTTTAATTTTTTGTATACGATTTTTAACAACCTCTAAAACAGTAAACTCAAAATCGCCACAGGGCACTACTTGCATGGCAACAGGTATTTCACCAGCTAATTCTAAAACCAAGCCAGCTAACGAATCGCTCTCGCCTTTTACAGCATCAAATGAATTAACCACCAAATCCATAGCCTTACAAACATCATTCAGCATTGTACGACCTTCAAATAAATAATTATTATCGTCAATTTTTTTAAAATCTACCTCTTCGTCATCAAATTCATCTTTAATATCCCCAATCACTTCTTCTAAAATATCTTCTAATGTTACAATGCCACTAGTGCCACCAAACTCATCAACTACTACGGCAAAATGGGTACGTTTTGTTTGAAATTCTTTCAGTAAATCTTCTATCATTTTTTGCTCGTGTACAAAAAATGCTTGACGAATTAATGTGTGCCAATCAAAATTATCTGGCTGCTCTAAGTGCGGAATTAAATCTTTTGTATGTATCATTCCTACAACCTTATCCAAATCTTCATCATACACAGGCAATCGGCTGTAGTGCAGGTCGCTAACTAGTTTCAGTAAATCAGGAAAAGTAGTTTCTTTATCAATACCATTAACATCAACCCTTGTTTTCATTATCTGTTTTACAGTAATATTGCCAAACTTTATAATACCTTTTAAAATATTTTTTTCTTTTACAGACGCATCGGTACTTGATGTTAAATCAATAGCATGATCTAGTTCTTCTAAGCTATAAGGATTATTT
This sequence comes from Chitinophagales bacterium, assembly GCA_038327865.1. Classification (GTDB taxonomy): domain Bacteria; phylum Bacteroidota; class Bacteroidia; order Chitinophagales; family Chitinophagaceae; genus Parasediminibacterium. Next base: position 71,595 of record JBBQLL010000015.1, read on the forward strand.
TTATTTGATAACTTTTTTTCTATAATATCACTATAGTTTACCAACCAAGTACTCATTCTTTTACAAGTATAAAAAACCAATTCTATCAGTGGACCTGCCTCTTTTGCAAAGCGTATATTGTTTTGTGTTGCTAGTACCTTCGGCATCACTTCGCCAAATAATAGCAATAAAAATGTTACAGAAACAACTTTAATGGCAAACTCTAACCAAAATGTATTTGCATTTGCGAAATCAAAAACATTACCAATTAAAATATTAGAGATTATAATAATAGCAATATTAATAAAGCTATTGGCTATTAATAATGCTCCAAGTAGAATTTTAGGTTCTTCTAGTAAATCAATAATTCGTTTGTATGCCTCTTGCTGTTTGGTTTTTAACAAATTAATATCCTTATATGTAAGCGAAAAAAAGGCTACCTCTGAGCCGCTTAATACAAACGAAAAAAACAATAGCGTTAGTAATATAATAAGTAATACAGTAGTGCCTTGCATGTTAATATTTGCAAGTAAAAAAATGTGCGAATTGAGAAAATACAAAACCGAGTGATGGTCCAAAGCCTTTGGTTTAATTAGAAAATAACATAATCAACATCATTTTTATTAATACGAAGTAAGTGATGTTTGTAACAAAACTATTCATAAAATTGATATACTAATTTTCTAAAAAGGCAAATTATCGGCTGGGTCAGTAAGTGGATGTATATCATCATTACCAAAATGCTCTGACGCTTCGCCATGCGACCCTCCATCTCCTTTTTTATCAAGCATAATTAAGTTGTCGCCAACAATTTCAGTTGCAAATTTTTTATTGCCTTCTTTATCTTCCCAACTGCGTGTACGCAATCTACCTTCTATAAAAATTAAACTGCCTTTGTGTAAATATTTTTGAGCTAACTCTGCTAAGCCACGCCATAAAACTATCGTATGCCACTCTGTTTGAGATATAGATTTTCCTACACGGTCTTTATAAGTTTCGGTAGTTGCTAATGGAAATTTTGCGACACCAATATTGCCTTCCAGATACGTCATTTCTGGGTCTTTACCCAAGTTGCCAATCAATGTTACTTTATTTATGCCTCTCATAAGGTACGGTTTAAATTCCTTAAAAAATATTAGCCGCTTAAAAATAACTTTTTTTAGATAATAAATGTATTGAAATTATAAAATGTGGAAAAAATGACTAATCAGCCCACTAAAATAATATTACTGCGTATTTTTCAAAAAGTTGATAGCCTTTTCTAATCAATAAACGCTTTTGATATAGCTTAATAGTATTTAACAACAGAAGCACACCTGAGAAGTGTGCTTCATTATTACATCCTTTTAATACCCCTACTAAAAGATATTTCTTAGACTTTTATAATCTAAAAAACGCTGCCTAATAAAAATGTTTTTAAATGCATATTAAAAAATTAGAATTTTAAAACATAACAGTATTATAATAAATTCCTTACTGGTTCTATAAGTCTAACAAACAATCAAGCTACTATCTTTGCAAAAAATATATTTTTAAAGATAATTTTTATAATAATGAGGATAGTGTTAAGCATTATAATAATGCTTTTTTTGGCAAGTAACTTACAAGGGCAAAGCAAAAAAAAAGAACGTAATGGCGAGTTTTATTTTAGTTGGGGTTACAATAAAGAATGGTATACCAAAAGTAATGTTAGAGTTATACAACCAACTCTTGGCAATGATTATAAATTTGTAAATATCAATGGTCACGATCACCCAGGTTGGGACGAAGGAAACTTGCTAAAAATTCCTATTTCAATCCCCCAATATAACTATCGTTTGGGTTATTTTTTTAACAAGAAAAAAGGTTTAGGTTTCGAGATAAATTTTGACCATACAAAATTTATTTTCGCCGATCAAAATGCTCGAATTGTTGGCAAAATAAACAATCGCCAAGTAGATAGCACCGTTGCTTTTAACGAGGCAAATGGGTATTTTTATTACCTAAATAATGGGGCTAATTTTCTATTATTCAACATTGTAAAACGTTGGCATTTGTACCAATCTAAAAACGGAAATTTTAAATTAGATGCGTTGGGTAAAGCTGGTATTGGCCCCGTAATTCCTCACGTAGAAAATGCTTTTGGAGGCTTAGGGGGTAGCAAAAAAAACGATCCTCATTTTCAACTTGGTGGCTTTAATATTGGTGCAGAAGGCACTATAAAAACTACCTTTTTTAATACTGTTTTTTTAGAGTATTGCAATAAGTTAGATTATGCTAGTTATAGTGGCTTAAGAATTTACGAAGGCACTGCAAGGCATAGTTTTGGCGCCTACGAATGGATACTTAATTTAGGTGTAACAATCCCAATGGGTAAGCATGTAGAAAAGAAATAAAAAGATAATGTTACCAGCTTTAAACCCTTTATCAGCTTGTGTTGCGTCGCACACTTTTACGTTTAAAACTTTATTCAACTTTTATCGTAGTGTAATTAAACCTCTCAATTATCACCAATAATTTTAACCAGTATGCGTATCATTTCTTACAACGTAAATGGCATACGTGCTGCCATAAAAAAAGGCTTTATAGATTGGTTGGCAACCAACCCAGCCGATGTTATTTGCTTACAAGAAACCAAGGCCAATAAGGAAGATATTGATGTGGCACAATTTGAAGCAATGGGTTACCATTCGTACACATTTTCGGCACAAAAAAAAGGATATAGTGGTGTTGCCATTTTAACCAAAGTAATACCTGATAATATTGTGTATGGTAGTGCTATAGATCAAAGCGATTTTGAAGGTAGAGTTATTCGTGCAGACTTTGGTGATATTACGTTGGTAAACGCATATTTCCCCAGCGGTACCAGTGGCGATGAAAGACAAACCTATAAGTACCAATGGCTGCAAGAGTTTGATGAACATTTAGCACATTTACGAAAAAAAAGATCAAAACTAATTGTAACCGGGGATTATAACATTGCACATAATGCCATAGATATTCACGACCCAAAAGGCAACAAAAACTCATCTGGGTTTTTACCAGAAGAACGTGCCTGGATGGATAGTTTGTTGGCTAAAGATTGGGTTGATTCTTTTAGAGTTATTCATCCCGACAAGCCAAATTGCTATACCTGGTGGAGCCAGCGTTTTCCATCGGTACGCTTACAAAACAAAGGTTGGCGTATTGACTATATTAGCGTTACCGCCAATTTAAAAGACAAGATTGTAGATGCTGACATTTATCCAAATGTAAAGCACAGCGATCATTGCCCCATTTATTTAGCTTTGAAGGATTAATTATTTTGCCCAAAAAATACTTTTACAATGTTCATCTATAACGTAACCACCCAAATTTCTCACCAAGTACACGATGCTTGGCTTTCTTGGATGCAAAAAAAGCATATACCAGAAGTAATGGCAACAGGTTGTTTTACTAGGTTTCAATTTGTGCGTTTGTTAGAGGTTGATGACAGCGAAAGTGTAACCTATGCTTCACAATATTATGCAGCAAGCAAAGCCGATTATAATAGATATATTGAACTTTACGCAAGTGCCTTACGAGAAGACGCTTTAAAATCTTGGGGCAACCATGCGATTGGTTTTAGAAGCTTAATGCAAGTGGTGCAGTAATAATGCTAATACAAAAGCAATTTACACGTACAATTATTATTTTTTATTGAGGCCATTTTTATGATTAGTAATACTGTAAAAAATCATAAACGCTTTTGTTTCAACCTGTTATGGTTAAATTAGGGAGTAAAAATAGCTAAACAGTTGCCAGTAAATTTTTAAAACCCTTTGTGGATAAGGGTTTAAACCGAAAATAAAAAATAAAGATTACCATAATAATATTTTGCTGATACGCAAAAGCCAATAAATTTGTTTAATTACAATTACTAAAAATTCTATACAATGAACAAAGCTGAATTAATTGCACAATTATCTGAAGATGCTGGTATTACAAAAACACAAGCAAACGATGTATTAAATTCTTTTACAACTACCGTTACTAAAACCTTAAAAAAAGGCGATAAAGTAACTTTGGTTGGTTTTGGTACTTTCTCTGTTTCTAAACGTGCTGCAAGAATTGGCCGTAACCCACAAACTGGTGCTGCCATTAAAATTAAAGCTAAAAAAGTAGCTAAGTTTAAGGCTGGTAAAGAGTTGAGCGCTAAGATTTAAGTGTTAATTTGCAACAAAAAAATTTAAAAGTCCTGCGGTATTGCAGGATTTTTTACTTTTACAGCTCACGACAAAAATTTAAAACACAATTATCATGGGTAGAGGTGACAAAAAAACTGCAAAAGGCAAACGCTTTAAAGGATCTTTTGGCAATAGCCGTCCTGCAAATGCTTTGAAGAAAGCAGCTGCTAAAAAAGCAGAAGTAGTAGCAATAAAAGCATCTTAATCAAACTTTGTATTAATAGCTTTTTGTAACGGTTGCATTTTTGTAGCCGTTTTTTT
>JBBQLL010000016.1:0-74299 GCA_038327865.1 Chitinophagales bacterium
ATGCTACGTCTAATGCTAGCAATGTCAGTTTTAATAGTTCAACTGTAAGCAACTATATTATTACAGCGCATTTAACGGTAGTAAGCGATTTAAGTGTTGTTGATAGTATTATTGCGGTTTATGAAGATGGTAAACCTGCTAATAATTACACAGCATTTAAAGCTACAACACCGGGTAGGTCTAATATTGCTTCTTCCATACAATTAGACAAGCAAGTGATGAGAATTTACCCTAACCCGAGTACAAATGCTATTACAGTTGGTTTTGTTGCAAAATCTGATTTGTCAATTATTGAACTGATTGATATGACTGGTAGAATTGTAAAAACGGTAACTGTTAGTACCTATACCAACAAGCCTATTTCTACAAGAATAGATGTTGCTAGTTTAAATTCTGGTATTTATCAAATAGTCGTACTGGATAATCTTGGTAATAAAGTAGTAAGTAGTAAATTGTTAAAGCAATAAAATAGTACTGAAAACTATATCAAAAAGAAGCCGTCTCATACATAATATGAGGCGGCTTTCTTTTTGGTGCTACTTTATTTCAATTTAGTTTGTATTTAGCTGATAGATTTAAAAGAAATTACAACATAAAATTCCATAAATATTTGGTACCATAATTCCCCCATCTAGCTTTTAGTTTGGTAAGGTCGGCTTCTAATAATTGCCAGTTGGCTTTTTTACCTTTTTGTGGTGGGGCTATTTGGGCGGTAGTTGGTGTAACTAATTCTAGTTTTGTGGCAAACCAAGTAGTGTGCAAACGTGGCACTGCCAAACCTAAAATTAAGCCCGGTAAACCGCCAAAACTTTCAGGACCACTACTTACCATAATTTGATCGGTATAAAAAGCAACCACATATACACTATCACAAATTTTGGTAATGGCTTTTTTACAGTCAAACCCCGCAATGGTCCGTGTCTCATCCGTTATTTTCCATTGGTAATTTTGCATATAATCTTGCACCAAATACACGTTTTCAAATACCTCTTTTTGAACAGTTATTTTATTGTTATTTAAATCTTTGGCAGTAATATCTGTTGCTGATGGCTTATCTCGCCACAAGTATTTATTGTCAGCATTTTCTCTTGCTAATTTAAAGGTAGATTTATTATTGCTGAACTGTAATTCATAGACATCCTTCACAAATTTTGGATAGTTTTTCTTTAGTTGCTGCATCCAGTCTTCATCTTGGTTTTCATCATCTATCGCACTGAATTGGTTGTATGTTTTTTCGTATTCTACCCTGCCAGCAGTTATAAATTGCGATTGTGTAAATGCAGTGGTAGTAAGTGTTATAAGTAGTATTGCCAATAATATTTTCATGCTGTTTTTAGTTTTGAGGTTTGCCATTTTTACTAAAATTATAGATAAGGCTTAGCAAAAAGAAACGTTGAATAGTTTGATTGGTGGTCTCGGTAATAAAGTTGCTACTGATATTTCTTCTAACGCCTTGATTTTGGTTCAATATGTCATTAACAGATAATTTTATTTGCCAATTTTCATCTTTTGTAATTGATTTTTTTACCGAAGCATTTATAATATAAATATCTTTTTGGTTAACAAATGCAGCCGTTTTTTGGTACACGTTTATATTTTCATCAATATCAATATACCATTTGTTTGGGAGCTTCATTTCAATATTTCCATAAGATCCATATGTCCAATATTTTGTAATAATACCGCTATTTATACTTGATGTGCTACGGTTAGGACCACCATTTATACCAAAATAAAAGTTTATCCATTTATCGGCGTAATAGCTTAGTCTAATGCCATAATTAACACCAATATTATCACTTATATTTTTTTTATTATTTACATAACTTACACTTCTATTTATGTTAGGGTTAGCATTAAAGCCAAGGTTTATAGATTTAAAAATTGTAAAGTTTATGCTTGTATAAGCACTACTATTATAATTGCCATCAACATTAATTGCTTGGTTTATACGTTTGCCCAAAGTATCAACAGAACTGGCGCTACTAATAGCCTTATTTACCGTTGAAAAATCAGCACTTATGTAAATGCTTCTACCTTTTAAGACCTTATAATCATTAAAGTTTAGGTTGAAATTATTTCTAAACTCTTGTTGCAAACTTGGATTACCAATTGATACGTTCAATGGATCTGAATTGTCTCGTAATGGCTGTATTTGCTGTAACGTAGGGTTTCTGGTAGTGCCGTTGTAGCTGACATTTAAACGTGTTTGTTTAGCAGGATTATAACCAATAGTTACACTTGGTAAAAAGTTTGTAAAATTAATGTCTCGTGGTAATTTGGTAGTAACATCAGTTTGTTTATAAGTAACGGTACCAATACCAGTACCTAACGAAAAGTTGATTTTTTTACCATTGTACCGCACATTAAAACCACCTGTATTTGCATTGTTGTTGTACAGATAATGATTGCTTAAACTATCTACTACATTGTCGTAATTGCCATTGGCAGATTTGGAAAAAGTGGTCCTTTTCGCATCGTTTTTGTTTAAAGCATATTTATAGTTCAACTCTAAAAAAGTATTCTTCCACAAAGGCTCGGTATAGGCAATTTTTGTTGCAAAAGATTTGGTAATATCCTCATTTGGTTTGTATTGGTCTATATTATCTTGAGTAGTTGGCACCCCGATTTTGTTATAGTAGGCATTAGCTGATAATAAAAAGCCTTTGTTCTCATTATCGCCCAAACTAAAGTCTGTTGTTAGCGAAATGGTTCTACCTTTTTTCTGAAATCGTTTTCTATAAAATAGATTGGTACTTACCGTTTTTTCATCGCTAATACTGGTAGATGTTCTGTTGCTTTGGTTTATTTGCGAACCATCTTCACGGATAGACTTTCCTATTGTTGTTCCGCTATTATCCATGTGCGTAATTCCTCCGTTTAAGGTAACTTTTAACGAGCTGGTAGTGTCAATCGTCCAGTCATAAATACTTTTAATACGGTTACGGTTTTTGTTACTGATAAAGTTTTGTTCTTGGGTATTGGTAAAGCTAGAATCGCCGCCTAAAATGTTTTGTGTAATGGTTTTATTAATGCCAGTTACTTGTAAATTATTGTACTGGTAATTGTTGTTACTATTTTGTTTGTCACTATTCCATTTTTTGCTAAACAACAAACCAGCCGTTACAGCACTTGGCAAACCTTGGCTATTACTAAAATCATCCCCTTTGTTATAGAAATAAATACTGCCATCATCACCAAATTCGGTACTTGAATTTAAGTCGCCCCCATAGTTATTTCTATCCTGCCAATTAAGGCTTTCAAACTTGGTATTATCATAGGTTACATAACCTGCAAGTTTACGTTTGCCTTTAAATGAGTTGGCCAATAGTTTGCCTATTTTATATCGGTTAAAGTCGCTACCAGCCTCTGCTTTACCAAAATAGCCTTTCTTTTTATCGTCTTTTAATTGTAGGTTAATAGTTTTCGTTTTTACACCATCATCAATACCGCTAAAGGTTGCTTGGTCGCTTTTTTTATCAAATACTTGCACCGTGTTTACAGCATCGGCACGCATGGTTTGCGAAACCACTGCAGGGTCATCACTAAAAAATTCTTCTCCATCTACCAAAATCTTCTCTACTTTTTGACCTTGCGTAGTTATTTCACCCTTGCTATTTACTTGTATACCTGGCATTTTCTTTAGTAAATCTTGCACATTGGCATTCGCCCCAACCTTAAAACTATCAGCTTTATATTCTGTGGTATCGCCTTTAATACGTATGGCAGATATTTTTTGTTTCACAATAACCTCTTCTAGCAACTTAGCTTTTTGCGTTAATGTAATAATGCCTAAATCTTTTGTAGTATTGGCTTTTAGCTCAATTTTATCTACATAGTCGGCATATTGTGGATAGGTAATTTGTAAGTAATATTTTCCTTCGATAATGTTATTTATTTCAAAATTTCCTTTAGCATCTGCACGGGTGTACTTTACTAAAATACTATCTTTTTGCCTAATGATAGACACCACGGCATGTTGTAAGTTTTCGTTACTACTAGTATCCTTTAAACTGCCTTTTAAACTTGTTTGTTGCCCCCACGAGACAACTGATAGTAGTACAAAAATTGCGAAAAGAAGTGTTAGTTTTTTCATGTATTAGTTTTGTTGCCAATTCGTTGTAAAATGTATTAAGTGCATAACATAAACTAAGAAAATAGTTATAATAAATTGTTAATTATTAGGAATGGTTGTTATGTTGAAAAATACATTGATGCACATTAATAATAATTCCATAAATACATGAGTCCAAAACCAATAAATAGTTGGAATGGTTAGCGTAAAGTATTACGAAATACGTTTTTTAAAAGTGATAGTTAATTGTTTACAAGTAAGACAAATAATAATGCCGATTACTCATACTATTCACTAATACCATCATTAAATTTTCGTCTCATTGCGTACCTTACGCTTCGAAGTAAGATAAATTTTAACTGGTTTGCACTAGATACAGATACCAAAATATATTGGCAAGTGAGGATTCGCATCAGGACAACAAATACGCAATATTATTTATCTACTCACTATTATTATTTTATAAGATAATTTTAAAGGACCAATTATAAACTTACTAATCTTTTTTTTATTGCTTCCAATGCCATGCCTACTCTACTTTGCACTTTTAATTTTTGAAATAATATTTCTCTATAACTATCAACAGATCTTTCACCTACTTTCATAATAGATGCAATTTGCTTATAGGTTAAATCGCTACAAGCTAATTTTAAAAATTCTATCTCCCGTTCGGTAATAGTCAAAGCATCTTTTTTTGTATCTGTTAATAACAACCGTCTAAAATGTAGGTTACTCATATCGCCATTGTAATAGCCTTTTTTTACAATTTCTTCTAGAGCTTTTTCGAGTTCGGTAGGGTGTGTATCTTTTAACAAATAGGCGCAGCAACCTGCTTTAATCATACCAATTATAGAATTATCATTATCGTTCATAGATAAGGCTACTATTTTTATGGCTGGGTAATTTTTTGTTAGCCAAGTTGCCGTTTCTACGCCATCCATTACTGGCATAGTCACATCAATAAACATAATATCTGGAATATTAGCAGCATTTGCCAGCTTAGCTTGTAGTTCTTTGCCGTTAGAAGCTTCAACTACAACAGTATAATTTTTAAAACTTTCCAACATTAGTTCTAGCGACTTTAAAAATAATTGATGGTCATCTACCAACCCTATGGTTATTTTCATGAGTTAATTTTTGAAATGTATTTAAAATTAAGTATCTAGTGGAAAGTGTTTTATATTTTTAGGCTTATTATTTACTTTTTTGTCTTGAAACAAAAAAGTAACAAAAAATTCAAGGCTTAATAAAAAATGCTAAAAAATAAAATGCTTTTTTAAAATGAAATTAGTTCAATCTTTTGTACAAATCCAATCTATACAATACTTACCAGCTTACAACATCATTTGGCTTTTGTAACTTTAATTTCATTTCTTAACAACAAGCAATTTATTTTTCTTAACGCATTTTTTATAATGCCAGTTCAAATGATACCTAAAACCTACTACTTACTACATATCTCTTTGTATTAAACGCCCTCTACTGGCAATTCTAAATAAATTTTGGTACCATTGGTGTTAGATACAAATTGTACAGTGCCACCAAGCACCCTTGTACGATGTTCGATATTTAAAATACCCATTCCTTTTTTTATAGTATCAACATTAAATCCTAAACCATCGTCATTAATGGCAATGGTAAGTAGTTGGTCGTTTTCGGTTATAACAATTGCTATAATATTTGCATTAGCATGTTTTAAGGTATTCTGTATTGCTTCTTGTATGATACGAAACAATACAATTTGTTTATCTGCATCTATATATAATTTTATAGGATGCTTAAATCCTATGGTTAACTTTTTAGAGGCATTAATGCGTGCTACTTCAGCTGTTAGGTTGTCTATACAATTAAATTGCGCTAGCCAGTCTTTATCAAGCGATTTTGCAAGCGATCGTAATTCGCTTATGGCTCTGCTTAAAGTATCTTCTGCAACAATCAATGTATCGGGTGGGTTTTCTAAATTTCTTTCGGTAACACCAAGCAACATTTTAGTAGTACTCAATAACTGGGCTACATTGTCGTGTAGCTCTTTACTTAGTATTGACAGCGTTTCTTCCTGCGTTTCTAGCTTTGTATTAATAATTGCTTGTTCAAGTTGGTTAGTTAGTGCTACCTCTTTTAAATGATATTCAAATTGTTTTTTTCTATACGAAAAAATAAAATAAATAAAAAATACAACAATAGATGATGAAAATATTACCCCAATTACAATAAATATGTTTATGTCTATTTGATCCATTTACTCCCTTTTACCGTTCACCCATATTGCAACACCTATTAAAATATAAAATAGTAAGTTAATGTAATAGTTAATATTATTTATTAGTATATTACTAATGCCATGCCTTATATGAAAATTATATGAACCAATGGTAAAAAAAACAGATGCACAAAATAGCAGCAACCCAGTGTTAAACCAAAAAACGGCTTGCTTACTAAGTTGCTGTTCTATAGGATGATTTAACATTTGAAAAAATAATATAAAAGCATCTATTAGTAATAAAGTATAGCTTATTAGCAGCATATTGGTAGGGTATACCATTAGTTTTTGTAAAAAAATGCTGTTTAAAATAGACGTGATACAAAAAACATAAATAGAAATGGTAATGTATTTTTTTACGCTAGTATTATCAATTAGCAATTTATAAATACTTGCAAGAATGGCATATTCTATCATAACAAAAACATGGTATGGTGGGCTACTGTTTTTTATAGTAACCGCTAAATACCTGCTAATGCACTCACTTACCAATGTAAGTAATATATATACAGTAAGATATTTAAAAGGTGCAGTCAGCTTTTTATAGCTTACAATACCTTTTATGCTTACCAATAGTAATACTATTAAATATACAATTACCCGTACACTCATATAAAATACTTTATTTAATTTTTACGGGTACCACAATTGTCAGGGCAGGGGTCTATATATTCATACACCCCCATTGAAGGGACATTATATTGGGTAGTATCAGTCAAATTTTTATCTTTATCTCTTTGGGTGCCATAAATAACTAAGGTATAAGCTTTTGGGCCTCCATTGGGAAGCTTTGCAAACAATAAGCGTATGCCCTCTGCATGTTTCCTATTAATTAGCGTATCAAAAATTTCTTTTTTAATATAAAATCCACGCAAGTTTTCGCCATTTAAAGTTTTTAGTGGAAAAATTTGAGGATCTGATTCTTCTTTTTCAAATTCAGTAATCATAATTTTTGCAGTATCTGGGTCAATTCTTTCGCCTCCATTTTTATCTACGCCTGGTTTACCAAAAGTAAATGTTTTCGTTGCTGCAATGGCATTGTAGATGCTAATAGAATCTGCAGTTGTTAGTATGTGTGTCCCTTTTTCTTTACAACCAATATTTATAATACTAATTACTACAGTACAAATTATACCCATTTTAATCGCAACATGGTTTAAAATTTTCATAATTTTTAGTTTTGTTTAAGTTACAATATTGCACAATTTTTTCGCAATACAAAAAAGTATTTTCCCCATTTTGTTACGGGAAATTTCCCATGCTAAATGGGGAAAGTACCCCATTTAGGCATATATACAAATAGTACGTTTGGGCTGTTGAAAATAAAAGGCTATCAATGGCTAAAAAGTTTTAGACTAGTAAAAACGTAAATCAGGCAAGTTAATACTCAAATCAAACGAGTTAAAACACAAATTAGGCATGTCAAAAAAGGGTTTAGACTGGTACAAATACAAATCGGGCGGGTAAAAAACGTTTTAGACTGGTACACACGCAAATCAGGCAGGTCAAAAAAAGGTTTTAGACTAGTACAAAAGCAAATCAGGTAAATTAAAAAAGGTTGTGGGATAGTCAAAACGTCAATTAAAGTAGTAATTCTTCACCAAAAACAACCACTATATGGGCACATTCATCGATAACAACGACCTAGCTTTTAGTAAGCAACTTAAAAACTTTGCCAGCAAGTTAGTTACCTACAAAACTGTACTTGGCATTACCGATGCAGAACTGGTAGAAGCCGCCGCCGATGCCCTGTTTTACGATTATGTATTGCAAACCGACATGGAAGTAGAAACCTTTGCACATAATTACAAAAATTATAAAAATACAGCTCGTTACGGTAGCAAAAATACCACTACGCTTGGGGCATTGCCAACACTAACGGCTTTTGTAGCACCGCCTACAACCGTAGGGGGCAATATACAAAGTAGGTTTAGCCAAAAGGCAGCCAAAGCAAAAACTAGTCCTAACTATACCGAGGCTATTGGTAAAGATTTAGACATAGAAGCCGCCGCCACCACCTTTAACCCCACTGCTGGCAAGCCCACATTTACCCTAAATCTAAATGCCAACCACCCTGAAATACACTTTATAAAGGGTAAATACAATGGTGTAGCTATCTATAAAGATGCTGGGGATGGTTACCACTTTATAGATAAAGCTTTTTATGCTGTATATATCGATAAATCAGCTTTACCCGCTGCGGGTAAATCGGCCATTTGGAAATACAAACTTATTTATCTATACCACGATGCAGAAACTGGCAGTATGAGCGATGAAGCAAGTATAGCTATGGTGGGGGGATAATTCATAACTTATAACGCATCATTTATAACTAAAAAACACCCGAGTAGCCGAAACGAGATTATAGAGTAGGCTAAAAACTAAAACTGAGTGATTATGAAAAAGGGTACACTTATTTTATTTGTTTGCTTTGCAATAATAGCTAAAGCACAAGATAAGCCCAGAAAATTTGTTAAAACAATTGCCCTGTGCCCAATAGATATTAGCAAAATATCTACCCAAACCTTGGAAGAACAAAGCACCATAAAAATAGAATCCAAAACAGTTCTATTAAAAGTAGGTGATAGAGTGGAAGCAAAAGGTTTTATTACCGAGAATAAGGATAGTATTAAAACAGTTGATACGACTTATAAATACTATGTTCTATCCCAAGTCGGTTTGGTTTTTTCTGTTGAGCAACAAGTAGGTTCTTTTAGCATTATAAAAATTTGGGATTATAGTAAACAAAATAATAAAAATATCTCAGAATATAGCTACTACGACAAAATAAAAAACACATTAAATGCAAACTCGAAAGTATTTATACCCATAAAAATAAACGGTAAAAGAAATGTTGATGATAGAGCTAATACCAATACTCTTAAAAAAAATGGTATAGCAGAAACTAAGGTAGATCCTACCAAAGATTTTTATTTAGTAAAAACAGATGAACTGCTATCTAAATCTGAAGAATTTGAGTATAAACAAGGTACATTAAATGTAGGAATAATGTTTTTACCAATTAAGCTTAGGCCGTTCTCAACTAACGGCAACGGAAATTTTGATTTCACGTCCGAACTAAATTTAGGTACTGGCATATCCTTTACAGCTTGGCACAATATTAAAAAAGACTATACTACCAATATTGTGCTTTATACAGGCATATCCTCAACAAAAATTGACTCTGCATTAGTTACAGATAGCACTGCTAAAAACTATAGGCAGGCACAAAATACAACAGTTTTTAGCCCTGCTCTAGGCTTATATTGGGAGAAAAAGGGTATACAAATAGGTTTTTTAATAGGTATGGATTTCCCTACTAGAAATCTACAAAAAAGTTGGGTATATAGAAATATGCCTTGGATTTCTTTATCAGCGGGTATCAGCATATTTAAACTAACTAATAATACTAGCACTACCACGGGAAATAATAAACAATAAAAAATAATCTTTTAACTAAAAAACACAACAACCATGTTACGCAAAACCTTTACAATCGCTCTTTTTGCCGTATTAACCATTACAACTGCTAATGCTGCCATACGCCGAGTTGGCTTCACTGCCACCAACCCTGTAAGTGGGGTAGATTATACCTCCCTCCAAGCAGCACATGATGCCGCTGCTATTGGCGACACCATTCAAATTTACCCTACCAACCCGGGTACTACTTGGACGTGTACTATGACCAAACGGTTAAACTTATTTGGTACGGGTTATTTAACTGATGGTGGTTACAACGCTAATACAGGGCTACAAAATATTACTGGGCAATGCAGTGTTAACCTAACATTAGATGCTGGGGCAAGTGGCTCTTTATTTACAGGAATTGGCACTGCAAAAATGACTGAGAATGCTCAATTTACAGTTGATGGGTTAACTATTGGCATTGTACAATTTTCATCTGTTAATAATATTATCATTAAACGTTGCATAGTTAATTCTGTTACTTTAGCAAATTACGCCCCAAATGATAGTTGGACTTTTTCTCAGTGTAGGTTTCATCCTCCCAATAATAATTATGATGATATTAGTTGCTACTTGATAAATCCCAATATTCCAACTGTTGGCGGCAACGCGGTAACAAACTTAAGAGTGGAAAATTGTCTTTTTACAGATAATACACAACGAGTTAATTTAAGTAATGCTGCAAATACTGGTAATACTGGCCAAATTGTAAATTGTATTTTTTATAGATCTGATCCTATTTACCATAGCAATTTTAATAACGCATCCTTTTTAATTCAGAATAATATTTATGTAAATGGTAATAATGATGTTGGTACAAGCAATTGCATTTTTCAAAATAATATAACAGCAAGTCTACAATCTGGAAACACAATGAATATTGCTTCTAGCTCTGGAAATAAATACGGTGTTATTTTTAACACAACAGGTGGTAATACTAACAACTTTAATACAGTGTTTGTTGGGTATCCTTATAATGTAGATAATAGTAATAATACGGTTTTTTCAGAGGATGCAAAATGGCAATTAAAAGCAAGTTCAGCAGCAAGCGGTGCCAATACCACAGGTGGCGATTGTGGTGCATTTGGGGGCCCTAATAAGTACAAACTAGCTGGCATACCTACCGCGCCTGCTTTTTATAAATTAACCGCCCCAAGTAATACCACCGGTGTAGGCCCCTATACCATTACGTTTAGTGTACGCAGCAACAATTAATTAGCAACAGTTACCATATTTAATCATTTTTAAAAACGTAATTGTATGCGTACCAAAACATATTATTGGCTGTTGCTGTTGTTGTGCAGTTGTTATAGCTTGTACACAACAGCTCAGCCAAACATCACTAAAGTAGAGTATTATATAGATACTGACCCAGGTTTGGGAAGCGGTACTAATATTGGTATTTCACCTAATATTGATTTGACCAACCAAACCCTAAACCTAGATTTATCTACACTTAACTCAGGCATTCACAAACTAATATTGCGAGCAAAAGATGCCAATGGCTTGTGGAGCCATAACAATGCTTGGTTGTTTGTAAAAGCATTTCCTAGTTTGGCACCCGGTGCTTTAAATAATATTACCAATGTAGAATATTATGTAGATACCGACCCGGGTTTTGGCAATGCTACTGTAGTTTCTGTAGCAACTGGCACAGATATAGCCAATACAGCCTTGAATTTAGATATTAGTTCACTGGTAACGGGCATTCATAAACTAATATTAAGAGCTAAAGATGCCAATGGCACATGGAGTAATAATAACACTTGGGTATTTGCCAAAGCCTTCCCAAGCCTAGCCCCTGGTGCTGTACCCAATATTACAAAAGTTGAGTACTATATTGATATAGACCCAGGCTTAGGCAACGCAACCGTTGTTAATGGTGCTAGTGGTGGTACTGACTTAGCCAATCTTCCCATTAATTTAGACCCGGCTTTGTTAAATACTGGTATTCATAAATTAATCGTTCGTTCATTAGATGCCAATGGTACTTGGAGCAACAATAATGCTTTTGTATTTGCAAAAGCATTCCCAAGCCTTGCACCAGGTGCAGTACCAAATATAACGGCTGTTGAATATTATTTGGATTATGATCCTGGCTATGGTAAGGGCAAACCTATAGCCATAACTGCTGGTACAGATTTAAGTAACCTTACTTTTAATGTAGATATTACAGGCATAGTTTCTGGTACCCATTATGCGATAGTAAGGGCCAAAGATGCCAATGGTACTTGGAGCCATTTAAATAACTTGCCATTTACCATACCTGGTACGCCACCAGCAATGACTACCACCGTATCTGCCAATAATATTTGTGGTAATACAACTATAACAGTTGGTGCTGCTGTATCAGGGGTAACTTTTAATGCCGATAATGTTTTTGTGGTGCAGTTAAGCGATGCATCGGGCAGTTTTACCAACCCAACAGAAATTGGCAAAAAAGCGTCTACAAGTGGCTTTAATGCTATTAGTGCTACCATACCTGCCAATATACCATATGGCAGTAGCTATAAAATAAGAACCTTTACCACTAGCCAAACTATTTTAGGGGCAGATAATGGCAGTGGTCTCACGCTAATACCGCTACCAACCATACCAACCATTACACCAACAAAAGATACCTCTATTTGCCAAGGGGCATCGGCTGCATTCACTGCAACAAACACTAGCGGTAACTACCAATGGTTGGTAAATAGTAGCAATGTGGTGGCTAGTGGTACGGGTAGTACTTACACTACTAGTGTTGCTGGGGCTTACAGTGTTAAAGTAAGCAGTTATAATAATAGTGCTTGTAGTGTTACATCAACACCTATTAATTTAAGCATTAATCCCAATACGCCAACTACGCCAACCATTACACCTGGTACAACAGCGGTTTGTTTTGGCGATAATTTGGTGTTTACGTCCAGTTCTACAACTGGTAACCAATGGTTATTAAATGGTAGCCCAATTGCTGGCGAAACTGGAGCAACTTTTACTACCCAATCACCTGGCGGTTATAGTGTTCGGGTAAGTAATGGCTCAGGGTGCATAGCCACTTCTGCAACAAGTATTATTACCTTAACATTTAGTGCTGCCCCTTCTGTTTCTCTTACAGCGAGTGCTACATCCATAGCGGCGAATATGCCAGTTACGTTTACGGCAGCACCCAACTTGGGCGGTACAGCACCAAGCTATGTGTTTAAGGTAAATGGTACTGTTATGCAAAGTGGTAGTTCCAATACATTTACCACCAGTACACTGGTAAATGGGGCTACAGTTACCTGCATTATGACAAGTAATGCTACTTGTGCCACCACACCTACCGCTAGCTCAAATAGTATTGGCATGAGTGTTACGGGAATAGTGATCTTACCATTAAGTGGCGGTTCACTTAATGCAACTGGTAAAACAATACCAAGTATTACCCTACGCATAAGTGGTGATATAACTGATAGTGTGGTTACCGATGGCAATGGTAGATACAACTACAATTTTCAAGCGTTTAAGAATTACACCATTACACCATATAAAAACAACGATGTGGTAAAAGCATCGGGTATTAATGTGCTAGATGTACTGCAAACACAATCGCATATTCTTAGCAAGGTTTTATTAGGGACACCGTATAAAATAATTGCTGCCGATGTAAATAGCGATGCCAATATTAATGTACTGGACGTACTGTTGATAAAGCGTTTGATACTAGGTAAGGATACTACTTTTTCTGGTAATAAGCTGTGGGCCTTTGTAGACTCTGCCCAAGTATTTGCAGACCCAACCAATCCATTCCCTTTTAGTAGTAGCAAAACGTTCAATAACCTATCATTGCCATTAACTAATCAAAGTTTTATAGGCATGAAACTGGGTGATGTGAACCAAGATTGGGCGCCAGTAATTGGGGTTAATGGCATAAAGCCATTCAAGAACATCCAATTGTATTATGATACTATTAATACTGGCGATAATAATGTGTTACGTTTAAGGGTAAGGGTAAAAGGCTTTAAGGACGTCATGGGTATGCAGTTTACACTTGGTTTTAAGGCTACTGACCTACAATTGGTAGGTATAGACAACCTTGGCTTACCATGGGAATACAATGCATTATTAGCAACAAAAGGTGTGGTGCCGTTTATCTGGGCAGATGCCAAGAATTTAACTAATAGTTTAGCGGATGGGACTGCTTTGTTTGATATTGTGTTACAAAAGCAAGGTGGCTTTACAAGCGATAGCTTGTCAATCAATCCTAATTATACGCCAGCCCTTGCTTATGGTACAAATTATGAGCCGCTGGGTGTGGTGATGGGTAGCATAGCAATTAGCAATAGTCTTGTTACAGTAGCCGATAACAGTATTTATGTAGAACAGGTATTGGTAGCACCCAACCCAAGTAAAGGGGTTATCCAGTTACGCATTACAGCCAAGCAATCACAAAGTATTACTATCAATATTACAGATGTGCTAGGCAGAACTATCGTTAAAAAGCAAATGACGGTAGCTGCTGGGTTAAATGACCTGCCATTAAATCTAGAAGTAAATGGCACCATCCTATCAGGTGTTTACTACTTAAAAGTAGAGGGGCTAGAAAAGGTTTTTGTAAAACAAATATTGGTACAAAAATGATAACCTATTAATGGATAGGGCTACTGTATCAGGGTAGCTCTATCCTTATATTTTTCAAACAATTTTATTAGAAACTAAACACCATCATCATGAAAAAAAATTTCCTTCTTATTGCCGTTATTGTAATGGCTTTTACATTACAGACTACTAAAGGTGTTGCCCAAGAATTTACAATTGGCTCAACAGCTAATATTACTTCAGCAACAATTGTGGTACCAGTAACCTGTAAAAATTTTATACAGTATCCTGGGTGGCAGGGTTCAATCAATTGGGATAATACAAAGCTTACTTACGCTAGTTTTGCAGCGGTTGCCTCTCAATTTTCTAACATATCTTACAATGCAACAGTTAGTAATACAACTGGTCGTTTATCTTTTGTTTGGGCAGATAATGGTGGCAACCCCCAAACAATCCCAGACAATACCGTTTTGTTCAATATCACATTTAATGTAGTTCCTTTGGCAGTTGGTAGTACGGATATTACTTTTACAAATACGCCAACACCATTGCTACTATCTAGTGCGTCATTTACGGCTGTAAGTGGTGTTACCTATACTAAAGGGACGGCTACATTAACTGGTATATTACCAATCTCTATCCTTTCCTTTACCGCCACCCCACAAAACAATACCATACTCACCCAATGGCACACAACCAATGAGGTAAACGTCAGCCATATTAACGTACAACGCAGTATAGATGGTAACAGCTTTACTACCATTGGTTCAGTAGGAGCAAAAGGTGGAGGGGATTATAGTTTTGTAGATGCGAACTTACCAACAGCCATTACCAAATTATACTACCGTTTAGAAAGTGTAGATAAAGATGGTAGCAAACAATACAGCAAGGTAGTAACTGTTAATTTGAACACGACATTACACACACTAACAATTTTCCCCAACCCCGTAAAAGCAACCTTATCTGCCCAAGTAACAACTACAACAACCGAAAAGGTAGTGGTACAGATTACAGATATGCAGGGCAAGCTATTGCAACAGCAGCTAACGCAATTGCAGGTTGGCAATAACACCATCAACATAAACGCTGGTAACTTAACAAATGGTACATATGTGTTACTCATAAATGGTGACACTAAGCTGCAAAAACGGTTTGTAAAAGAGTAAAAACTATTTTTAAAATCCCGTGCACTTGCGGTATAACTTTTATGAGGGTAGGTGCATAGGGATATTTTATTTAAAGCCATTGGCACTTATGTCAAAGTTTTTTTTATAACCACTAGATGGGTGTTGCATTAAAGTGCCGATATTGTAAATATAAATATTACCCTTGTTTATTAACATTAAGGTGCAGTAGGTTACGGTACAAAAAAAATGATTTAAAGAAGGAAATAGTAAATAGAACTTCCAAGTAGTCATTTTAAAAGGTAATTATCTTAAAATTAGGATTATTACCTTTTTTGTTATGCAACTTACAGAAAGAAAGAAATAGTTATACCCAACCCAAATGTATAAATTGCAAATTAATAATTCATTACTAACATTGATTATGCAATGCAAAAAATATCCATGCAAAAAAAGTACGAAGACATACATTTTGTAGAAACGCAACAACCCGTTTGGAACTACTCATTATTTACTGATGAAGATGTAACCAATTTTCAAAACGGGACACACTATAGCCTATATAATTTATTTGGCAACAAACAAATAACATTGCTAGAAACCGAGGGTACGTATTTTGCGGTTTGGGCGCCAAATGCAACCTATATAAGCGTTACAGGTTATTTTAATAAATGGGATAAAGCAGCGCATCCATTAAAAGTTCGGTTAGACAATTCGGGTATTTGGGAAGGGTTTATACCCAATGTATTGCAAGGCGAAGCGTATAAATACCACATTCACGGCTACGAAGGGGCTAGGTTAGATAAGGCGGATCCCTTTGCACATTATTCGGAAAAAAGACCCTTTACTGCATCTATCACTTGGCAAATAGACTATAATTGGCAAGATAAACAATGGATGAAAGTTCGTAAAAAGCACAATGCCCTAAACGCACCTTATTCAGTGTACGAAATGCACCTAGCCAGTTGGATGCGGCCCGATAAAAACGATGAAGAAAGTTATAATACTTATGGTGAAATAGCTGCATTACTAGTACCTTATTTAAAAGAAATGGGCTTTACGCACGTAGAGTTTATGCCAGTGATGGAACATCCGTTTGATGGTAGTTGGGGCTATCAAGGTACTGGCTTTTTTGCACCAACTAGTCGCTTTGGCAATCCGCAAGATTTTGCCTATTTGGTAGATGTGTTGCACCAAGCTGGTATTGGTGTGTTATTAGATTGGGTGCCATCGCATTTTCCTTACGATGCACATGGTTTGTACTTATTTGATGGTACACATACCTACGAATACGCCGATATGCGTAAAGGTTTTCACCCAGACTGGAATAGTTATATTTTTAATTATAAACGGGGCGAAATAAAAAGTTTTTTAATTAGTAGTGCTCGGTTTTGGTGCGATCAATTTCATATAGATGGGATTCGTGTAGATGCAGTGAGTAGTATGCTAACACTAGATTACAGCCGAAAAGAAGGCGAGTGGGAGCCAAACGAATACGGTGGTAATGGTAATATTGAAGCCATTGCGTTTATTAAAGATTTAAACGAGACCTTGTACCGTGATTTTCCAGATATTCAAACCATTGCAGAAGAGTCGTCAGATTGGCCAGGTGTTAGCAGGCCGACAAGTGCAGGCGGTCTTGGTTTTGGCATGAAATGGATGATGGGTTGGATGCACGATACATTGGACTATTTTAAAATAGATCCCTTGCTTCGCAAAGGCTCACAAGATAAGTTCACATTTAGTATGGCTTATTTTCAAGACGAAAACTTTATGCTACCCCTTAGTCACGATGAGGTGGTGCATGGCAAAAGCCCCATGATATACAAAATGCCAGGCGATGAATGGCAGAAGTTTGCCAACTTACGTTTGCTTTACACATATATGTTTACGCATCCTGGGGCCAAATTGTTATTTATGGGTGATGAATTTGCACAAACAAGCGAATGGAATTATAAGAGCGAATTACAATGGGATTTATTGGAGCATCTAAGCCATGCTGGTATGAAACATTGTGTACAACAACTAAATGCATTGTACAGAAGCCAACCAGCCTTGTACGAGAAGCAGTTTGATATCGACGGCTTTGAATGGGTAGACTTAAACCACCGCGACGAGTGTGTAATGGTATATAAACGCAAGGGTAATAAACCTAAGGATGATACCATTATTATATTAAATATGACTCCTGTGGTGCGTATGAATTGGGAAATATATGTACACGATAAAAAAATTTGGCAAGAAGTATTTAATAGCGATGCTAAAAGCTTTTGGGGTACAGGCGATATTTTTAACCCTGCCATCAGTGCCGAATTAGTAGATAAAGACACCAAATGTTATAAGCTAACGCTTAATTTACCAGCATTAGGTGGTATTGTGTTGGTGTAAATGTAATGGCATACAGATTATCAAGATGGTGATGGTCTATCATGATTTTTATCTTGCAAAGCTTGATAATCAGTGTTCTATTTTATGCTTTTTTCCTTGTTTGTAAGCTGTATCGCAGCTGTGTAAAGTTTACCGATTACTGGTTGCTATCTTTTTGTGGCTGAAGTAATTTCAACAAAAATTTCAATCAAAATATATATGAGTTTTGATTATGTTATATTTTTATTGTTTGGCACATATTCATTGATAATGGGCATTTTGAACAGAGGTAATGCACTTTGGTAGTCATTATATGACGGCTCTAAAAAATCTTTAGGAAAAAATTATGCTTGATTTTGGAATCTTTTTATGGGTATAATAAGTATTCTCATTGGAATCGCTTTGTACAATAAAAATCAATTATAATCTCATAAACCAGCTCTCTTGCACATACTGCAATGCATCTTTAACAATAAAGCCATCCTAAACATCCACCAATTCCTAATAATAGAGAAACATTAACAAACCTCCCCTTACTTTAAATACAACTGAATTTCAACACGCCTATTTTCGGCCCTGCCTTCTACGGTTTGGTTGGTGGCTGCTGGTCTCCTTTCACCAAAACCTCTTGTATCAAAACGGCTGCTGGCAACCCCTTTACTAATAAAATAATTTTTAACCGATGCAATACGGGCTTCCGATAATTGCAAATTATAGCCATCGCTGCCTATAGCATCTGTATGGCCACCTAAGCGTACATCATAATCTTTATACTCTTGCAAAATACTTACAATATCATTTAGAACACCGTATGATAGTGGCTTAATAATGGCCTTATCGGTTTCAAAATAAATACCATGAACAGCATAATCTAAACGCTTTTTTGATTCTGCTCTTACTTCTGGGCAGCCCGAGTTAGATGCTGGGCCATAAGTGTTAGGGCATCTATCTATATTATTTGGCACACCATCACCATCATTATCGTTTGAAGCATTTACGTAATCAACCACAGGGCAGCCTTTCTCATTTACCCTAGTACCAGCGGGCGTATTAGGGCACTCATCGTATCTGTTTTTCACACCATCATTATCATCATCGTCAGACGGCTGCACATAGTCTACCACAGGGCAACCTTTATCATTTACCTTAGTGCCAGGCGGTGTGTTAGGGCATTCATCGTATCGGTTTCTTACGCCATCATTATCATCATCGTTAGATTTTTTTACATAGTCAACCACAGGGCAACCTTTATCGTTTACCTTGGTGCCAATTGGTGTGTTAGGGCATTCATCGTATCGGTTTCTTACGCCATCATTATCGTCATCGTTAGATCTTTTAACATAGTCAACCACAGGGCAGCCTTTATAGTCAACCCTTGTACCTAAAGGTGTGTCAGGGCATTCATCCTTGCTGTCTTTAACACCATCTTTATCTGCATCTAATTTTTCTTTTTTATTTAAAGTAAATAAAAAGCCAGCACTATGTTGCAGGTATATAGCATTAGTTCCATTTGTAACGCCATCCCAACCATTATACAACGGTATTTGAAAAGTACTAGCTAATTCCAAATATACTTTTTCGTTAAGTCGGATAACTACACCACCACCCGCTGCAACATTTGTTTTAAATTCTTTAATAAAAAATGGTGTTTGTAGTGTACCTAAACTTTGCGTTTGTAAATAAGTGCCACCCAAACCTGCGGTAAGAAAAGGCGCTAGGAAAGCTCTCTCGCTTAGTATATAACCATTGTTAAATTTGTACCGAAGTTTAAAATTAAGTGTAAAAAAATCACCATCTACGCCAACGCTTTTATCAGGTGATACATATTGTACTTTATTGTACGACGCTTTTTCTACAACATTAAATGAGGGACTTAAACGTTGTTGCAAAGAAATAGCACCACCTAAATTAATGGGGTTAAACTTATAAATATCAAATTGATTATTATTTAAATCGCCAATGTATTCGGTAGTGGTAGCATGTAAACCGATGGCATTTCCTTGTGCAAAAGTGGCACCAACTGCAAGCCAGCAAAAGCAAAAACTATAAACAATTTTTCTTATTTTCATAATTGTTGATTTATCATATACAAACCCTTGTGCAAATGATACGTGTTAATAACGTTTTTAAGATGCAGATAGTATGTTGTTTTTTTAGGGTTATAATTTCACAATAAATAGCTGTTTTTTTTCTTTTTAAGTCAAAACTATTTTTTACAAAAATCCTGATGTTTAAGATAATGGCATATAAAAATCTTGCCACTGTTTTTTTTAATTTACTATTTGGGTATCATAGGTATAAAAAAACAGGCATCCTAAGTACTACAGGATGCCTGTTTTTAAATAGTTGCTACAGCTAAAAGTGGTTTTTTTTGACCCAAAACATAGCCAACGGTAATTGTAAATGCCTGAGTTGTGTACATAAAAAATTACTTTAATTGTAACAATATCTTTAAATGCTACAACAAGCAGCTATTAACTTCGTTATTCATCTTAATTATATTAAAAAATATGTCTGTTTTATTATCGCCACTTACCATAAAAAGTATCATATTAAAAAATCGTATTGTTATTTCGCCAATGTGCCAATATTCAGCGGTAGATGGGTTTGCCAATGATTGGCATTTGGTGCATTTAGGTAGTCGTGCTGTTGGTGGTGTCGCATTAATAATACAAGAGGCAACTGCGATTTCTCCAGATGGCCGTATTAGTAATGGTGACCTTGGTTTGTGGATGGATGCGCACATTGAAAAACTAACTGCAATAACTACATTTATTAAACAACAAGGTGCAGTAGCAGGTATTCAACTAGCACATGCTGGCAGAAAAGCAAGTTGCAATACACCTTGGCTAGGCGGTAAACAAATTACAAAGGCTGCAAATGCTTGGCAAACGGTTTCAGCATCTGCATTACCATTTTATCCCACAGATGAAGCCCCAATAGCTTTAACCATTGCTGATATAAAAATTGTAATTGATAATTTTAAAAAAGCGGCAGAACGAGCTGTAAAAGCAGGCTATGAAGTAATTGAAATTCATGGAGCACATGGCTATTTAATTCATCAGTTTTTATCACCGTATAGTAATAAACGCACAGACGACTATGGTGGTAGTTTTGAGAATAGGATAAGATTTCTGCTTGAAATTGTTGCTGCTGTACAAGTTGTTTGGCCTACTGAATTGCCATTATTTGTTAGACTGTCTGTTACAGATTGGGTGGCGGATGCTTGGGATGACAATCAGAGTGTACAATTAGCCGCTATTTTAAAAACAAAAGGTGTTGATGTAATTGATTGCTCTACAGGAGGTAATATACCTGGGGTAAAAATACCACTGATACCTGGCTACCAAGTACAATTTGCTGAAAAAATTAAACAATCAACGGGCATTTTAACTGGTGCTGTTGGCTTAATTAGTAAGGCAGCACAAGCCGAAGAGATATTGGCTACAAATAGGGCTGATTTAATTTTTATTGCAAGAGAATCGTTGCGCAACCCTTATTTTGCTTTAACTGCCGCTGCGGAATTAGGAGATACTATTAATTGGCCGGCTCAATATGAACGTGCAAAACCTATGTAAATAAATGATGTTCGTGTAATTGTGTAGACACGCATTTAAAATAATTTTAAATAGAAAATACTAGTGGAAGTTTAGTGGTATGCTAATGTTATACTGCTAGCAAGAATTGAACGCTTTTCAAAAGAAATGTTCAGGTACAATTTATCTTCTACAAACAAATCAACATCATATTTTCCATCTTCTAAGTTGGTCATTCGTAATTGTACATTATAACCTGTAAAATTTCCCTTGCGTATTAATTTGTTTGCTTTATTACGAATAATATAGCTTATTCGGTTTTTTATTAAAGAGGCACAGTTTACATTCACCATCATCATATCGTAAACTATTTCTGTAATAGAAATGTTAGATTTCGGTAAGGCAGTCATAAATCAATTATTGGGGTATTTGTATTTTGGTAGCGGCAATTTAGTTGAACATTTATTAATTGTTGAATTTTTCAACATTAATTTTTCCTTAAATTTTCAAAAAAAGGGTCTTGATGTCTATTTTTAAAATTATTTTTTATTTTTAGCAATAAGAGGTATAATATAAATTCTATTTATAATTAAATTATTTTAATGTTTAATGATATTTACTACGTGAAAAAGTGCCTACTATTGATAGCTTTTTTTATTGTTACAAACCTATCTGCACAGCAAAATGATAGTGCTTATACTAATACAGATAGCTTGCAAGAAGTAACCATTAATGCATTTAATTATAACAAAAAATGGCGAGAAGTGCCTGTTGCAATAGGCGTTATTGGTACAAAAGAAATGCAATATATTGGTACATCAACACTGTTGCCATCTATAAATAGTATTCCTGGTGTAAGGATGGAAGAACGTAGCCCTAGCAGTTATCGGTTAAGTATTAGAGGCAGTTTATTACGATCGCCTTTTGGAGTTAGAAATATAAAAGTGTATTGGAACGGACTGCCACTTACAGATGGTGGTGGCAATACCTATTTTAACTTGGTAGATGCCACACAGTTATCATCGCTTGAAATTATTAAAGGCCCTGCGGCCAGTTTGTATGGTGCCAATACTGGCGGTGTCGTGCTATTAAAATCTGATAATCCTTTCTCTGTAAATAAAAAAAATACCTATCAAGCAGCAGTTGTTGGGGGTAGTTATGGACTTTTTCAACAGCTTAGTAGTTGGCAATATCAATCGGCTACATTTAGTTCAAAACTGGTGCAAAGCCACCAACAAAGTGATGGTTATCGGCAACAGTCTGCCACAATAAAAGATAATATTACTTGGCAAGGTGCTTTTAAATTACAAAAACAACAATTTAATATATTGACCTTTTATACTGCGCAACATTACAATACGCCAGGTGGTATTACTTTGGCTCAAATGCAACAAAACCCAACACTAGCAAGGCTTGCAACAAATACATTACCTAGTGCATTGCAACAAAATACTGGTATTTACAACAATACTTTTTTTATTGGGGTGCATCACACATATACAATAAACAAGGCATTTTCAACAGAAGCAGGGGTTGTA
Organism: Chitinophagales bacterium; assembly: GCA_038327865.1. Taxonomy (GTDB): domain Bacteria; phylum Bacteroidota; class Bacteroidia; order Chitinophagales; family Chitinophagaceae; genus Parasediminibacterium. Next base: position 22,926 of record JBBQLL010000016.1, read on the forward strand.
TTCCATCATACAGATTTTAGAAATCCGTTTATTACCAATTACGAAAAACGCAACGAAACCAATTGGGGGTTTAATGGTAAATTAATTTATCAAAAACAAGTAAAAAATACGACAATACAGTTGCTTACGGGTGGCGAAATATTGGCTAATAAATCTGCCATTGACAACTATGGTAATAAGGCGGGTGTGCCCGATACTGTGCAGTTTAAAGATGCTGTTTTTATAAATCAATGGTTTGCATTTACACAAGTACAAATTAGTGGCAATAGGTTTACAATTAGCGGGGGCTTAAGTGCTAATAATCAGCAGTATCGTTTTAAAAGATTAACTGATGGTAGTAAAGATTTTACTAGTAAAACAACCAATATTGTACTAATGCCTAGGGTTTCAGCATTGTATCAGCTATTCCAACAAATAGCCTTGTATGGCTTGATAACAAAAGGGTTTAGCCCACCATCTTTAGCCGAAATTCGCCCATCAAACAGAATATTTAATACTGCTTTACAACCAGAATATGGCTGGAACTTTGAGTTGGGCTTAAAAGGTGGTTTGTGGCATAATCGCTTGTTATTTGATATCAACTATTATAATTTTCGCTTGCAAAATGCCATCGTAACCCGCACGAATGCAGATGGTACACAATACTTTGTAAATGCTGGTAATACCAAGCAAGATGGTGCCGAAGTGTGGTTGCAATTCCACTTATTAAAGCAAGCAAATGCCACTTTTAAAAGCATCAATTTTACAGAAAGTTATAGCTATCAACCGTATCGTTTTATCAATTATCAACAAGGTGCTACTAGTTTTTCTGGTAACAAATTAACGGGTGTACCAACGCATATTTTAGTGTCTGGTTTGGCTGTTGAAACAGTGAACGGGTACTTTGTAAATATGTCTCATAATTATACGTCAAGTCTACCTTTAACCGATGCTAATGATGTTTTTACTGATGCTTATCATTTGCTACAAGTTAAACTGGGGCTCAATTTCAAGGCTAATAAAGCTAATGTGCAGTTGTATATTGGTGGCGATAATTTACTAAACCAAACCTATAGTTTAGGTAACGATATTAATGCCGCAGGTAAGCGTTTTTATAATCCTGCAACAGCTATTAATTTTTATGGTGGTTGTAAGGTGAGTTGGTAAATATTTTAATAAAAGTAAGTGAAAGGCTTTCTATTATCTTAGCAAAAAATAAACAATGGCCAGTATTTTAATTATAGATGATGAACGAGCAATACGTAATGTTTTAAAAGATATTTTGGGTAATGAAGGCTATAAAGTAGATGAAGCTGCTGATGGCGAAGAAGGACTTAAAAAGTTTTTAGCCACCACATTCGACTTGGTATTATGCGATATTAAAATGCCAAAAATTGATGGTATTGAATTTTTACAAAAAGCCACAGAAGCCAATCCAGATGTGCCCGTGATCATGATTAGTGGGCATGGCAATATTGAAACAGCAGTAGATGCAGTAAAAAAAGGGGCCTTCGATTACATTTCTAAACCGCCAGATTTAAATCGCTTATTAATTACCATTCGCAATGCAATGGATAAAAATAATTTGGTAAAAGAAACCAAAATATTAAAGCGTAAAGTAAGTAAGGTGCAAGAGATTATTGGCGAAAGCATCGCCATTAAAAAAATTAAAGACACCATAGATAAAGTAGCACCCATAGATACTAGGGTGTTAATTACTGGCGAAAATGGTAGTGGTAAAGAGTTGGTTGCACGTTGGCTACACGAAAAAAGTAGCCGAAATGGTAACCAAATTGTTGAAGTAAACTGTGCAGCCATACCTAGTGAATTGATTGAAAGTGAATTATTTGGCCACGAAAAGGGCTCGTTTACATCGGCCATAAAACAACGTATTGGTAAGTTTGAGCAAGCTAATGGTGGCACTTTGTTTTTAGATGAAATAGGCGATATGAGCCTATCTGCACAAGCAAAAGTCTTACGTGCCTTGCAGGAAGGGAAAATAACCCGTGTTGGTGGCGAGAAAGAAATTAATGTAGATGTACGCGTGGTAGCCGCTACCAATAAAGATTTATTGCAAGAGGTAGAAGCCAAAAATTTTCGATTGGATTTGTACCATCGTTTGGGTGTTATTTTAATTCACGTGCCATCTTTAAACGATAGACGAGATGATATACCCTTATTGGTAGATAAGTTTTTACAAGATATTGCGACAGAATATGGTCAACCAGTAAAAACTATTGATAAACCAGCTTTAGAAGCTTTAAAACAATATAATTGGACTGGAAACATTCGTGAATTACGCAATGTGATTGAACGTTTAATTATACTTTCTGGTAAAAATATTACGGTGGATGATATAAAAAGTTATGTATTGCTAAAATAGATTCCAGTTCAAATAATTTTTATTTGTTTATTGTGTTTACGAAACAATTAAGTAAGCTTTGTTAATCCTACAAAAGCTTCTTACCACCCATATCCCTTCAAACCCTATCTTCGCAACCGAAAAAATAAAAGCTCTTTTTTGAATGATCAGTAGAAGAAATATTCGTGTAAAAGTGATGCAGGTGTTGTACATGATGGAAATAGCGTTAGAAGATGGGGCTATTAAAAATCCGGTAAACGAGTTGCAGAAGCAGTTTGATAAGAGTAAAGAATTATTGGTTTATATCCTCTACTTTATTACAGAAGTTGCTAGATATGCCGAAACTGATGCCAAAAATAAGGCCAACAAACATTTACCAACTACTGCTGACCTAAACATTAATACAAAACTAGCAGGCAACGGCTTACTTTGGATTATATTAGAAAATCCATCGTTTGTAAAAGAGGTAGAGGCCTTACAACCAAAGCATTTAATTGATACTAATCTTTTAAAAAAAGTGTACACCAATTTGGTTGAAACCAACGAGTACCAAACATATATTATTGAGCAGAGTAGAAATAAAGGTTTTGAGAAAGATATGTTGCGTTTTATTTTTACCAACTTATTATTGCCAAACGAACATTTTACTTCGCACTTAGAAGAGTTGTTTAACAATTGGGATGACGACGCCGATATGATGGATCAACTGGTAAATAATTATTTAAGTAAACCAACTGGTTACAATTTGTCGCAAATAATAAGCGATGATAAATGGCAGTTTGCTAAAACTTTATTAACCAGTACGTTTAATAAGCGTCAGTTTTTGTTAGATACAATTAAACCTAAACTACAAAATTGGGATGCCGATCGTATTGCATCTTTAGATATGGTATTAATGCAAATGGGCTTGTGTGAGTTGCTGTATTTTGAAACCATACCTACCAAAGTGTCTATAAACGAATACATCGATTTGGCCAAAGATTATAGTACCGAACAAAGTGGGCATTTCGTAAATGGCATTTTAGATAATATTCATAAACAACTGGTATCAGAAGGTAAGATTAATAAAATTGATTTTAAACAACGTAAATAAAAGTTATATAATTCTGCTATTTAAAAATACAAACAACTAATGGCTTACGTATTTTTACACAAAGGATCAAAATTTATTAACAAATTTTCTAATACAAATAAATACCAGATGAAACAGTTAGTATGGCTTTTTGCTATTATTGTTACAGGTTGTATGGCTTGTAAAGACGGGCTAAAAGCCGATTTAAAAGCAGAGCAAAAAATAATAAGTGATACAGCCAATTTTACAAGCGTAAAATGGATTGATAGTTCCGTAAACTTTGGTACAGTTACAATGGGTGAGAAAATTCAAATTAAATTTCGCTGCCAAAACGTAGGTTCAAAGCCGTTAATTATTGTAAGTGTAAGGCCAGGTTGCGGTTGTACCGTAGCAAGCTATACAAAACAGCCAATTGCTGTAGGCGATGAAGGTTTAATTACTGCTGAGTTTGATACCAATAAATCACACGGCGGAGAAGTAACAAAGTATATTATTGTTACTACCAATACTAAAATTCCCGATACCAATATACTATTTACGGGTAAGGTTACAGGGGGCACAAGCAATGATAAAATTGCCATACCACACGAACCTAATATGCCAAAACCACTTGAAAAAAGCTAATTTCTTAAATAATAAAACAAAAACAAATGTTCAATTTTAATGCAATTCTGTTAATGGGCAATCCACAACAAGGTGGTGGCGGTACCATACAATTAGTAATGATGGGTGGTATTGTATTGGTTTTTTGGTTGTTTATGATACGACCACAAGCAAAAAAAGCAAAAGAACAAAAGAAATTTATTGATAATTTACAAAAAGGCGATAAAGTAGTAACCATTGCTGGTATTCACGCTGCTGTAAATAAGGTAAATGAAGATGGTACATTACAAGTAGAAGTAAACCCAGGTAGTTATTTAAAAATTGAAAAAAGTGCCATTAGTCAGGAGTGGACTGCCGCTTTAAATAAGCCAGTTACTGTTGCAAAATAATTTGTATTCAAAATATATAATCCCAAATTCTTTTTAAAGGAATTTGGGATTTTTATATTCTATATTTTCAACTTGTATCTTGCATACTTGAAACTTCTTTTTATGTCTTCAATAAAAAAAATAGGGTTAACAGGTGGTATTGGTAGCGGTAAAAGTACTGTTGCTAATATATTTAAAACCCTTGGTATTCCTGTGTTTGATGCTGATAGTGAGGCAAAAAAAATAATGGAACAAGATGCAACCGTAGTATTCGCGGTAACAGAAAAGTTTGGTGCTGCTGCTTATACCAATGGTAAACTTAACCGACAGTATATTGCCGATATTGTGTTCAACAATTCATACCAATTGCAGGTGTTAAACGCTATTACGCACCCTGCAACTATCTATGCATTCACTGTTTGGGCTACACAACAAACCGCCCCATATATCATTAAAGAAGCTGCTTTATTGTTTGAAGCTGGTACCGCAAATGACCTAGAAATGATTATTGGCGTTACCGCACCACAAGCCTTGCGTATACAACGTGTGATGCAACGAGATGGAATTACTAAAGAAGCCGTTTTAACCCGTATGGACAAACAAATAAGCGAAACCATTAAAATGCGTTTGTGTGATTATGTTGTTACTAACGATGAACAGGAACTGCTAATACCTCAAATTTTGAAAATTGATGAGACCATCAGACAATGAATTGGAAGATACCTAAGTACATGAGTAGTCAATAGTTAATGCTCAATAGACTATTTTGGGCTATAATATCTTTTATCTTGCCGCAGCTTAAGCAACCATCAACTATTACCTATAATTTATGATACCATATTGGCTTAGTAGAACAGAATTATTATTGGGAGAAGAACCTGTGGCTGCTTTAATGAGCAAACATGTATTGGTGGTAGGACTAGGTGGTGTGGGCGGTATTTGTGCCGAAATGATAGCCCGTAGTGGTGTAGGTAAAATGACGATTGTAGATAATGACGTTGTAGATGTAAGTAATTGTAACCGCCAAATACCTGCATTACATTCAGAAGTGGGTAAGCTAAAGGCAGAAGTAATGGCAAAGCGATTAAAAGATATTAACCCAGATTTAGATATTACCGTACTAGCTATTTTTATACAGGATGATGTAACTAACAACTTGCTTGATACTGGTAAATTTGATTATGCTGTTGATTGTATTGATACACTTGGCCCTAAAGTACAATTTATAAAGGCTTGCAAAGATAGAAATATACCCATTGTTACCTCTCTTGGTGCAGGCGGTAAGGTAAATCCATCGCTTGCCCAGATTACTGATATTTCTAAAACTTACCAATGTACATTGGCTAAGTATGTGCGTAAACGCTTACACGAAGTGGGTATTTATGAAGGGCTTACGGTAGTGTTTAGCCCTGAACCGATAGACCCAACTAGAGTGATAGTAACAGAAAAAGCGTTTCCCAAAAAATCAGTCATTGGCACTATAAGTTATATGCCTGCCATATTTGGTTGCATGGTGGCAAGTGTGGTAATAAGGGATTTGTCTCAAGGTGAGAATAGGGACTATTAGTGGTAAGACCGTAATAAGGCAAGCAAATAAATATTAAATTTAATTATTATATATTTGTATTTATTTTTTAATATGAATTTTTTACTCATCTCAGTCTTTCCTATTCTTGAACTTTCCGTTTCTTCTGACTTCTAACTCTACTATTTTTATCTTCTTCAAACTTGTAGTCTTTCTATCTCTACTTATTAAACACTTAATTTTTTAATATATCATTAAGATTCCCCCTAACATTTTCTGTACTTGTTTAATTTTAAGCTGTTTTAAGAATAAAAAATTAATATTTATGTAACTATTCCTGTATATTGCTTGATAATTGTAAGGCAAATTTTTGTCTGTTTCATAATTATATGCGTTTTATCGCTAGTAAAGCCAATGCTAACTACTAAATTTTTTAAAGTTTGCCTCACAATATTTAAAGCGCTTATTACTATTGTGTAACGCCTTTATTTCCTATCATCTCTGAAAAAACTATGTGTTGATGCTATGGTTGCTATGCTAACCGTGCTAGCCCTATTAAGTTTTTGTAAACTTAATAGGGTTTAAAAAGCGTGTATGTGTATTGTGTGGGATGAAGCAAGTGTGTGTTTTTGTTTACTAAATTATTTATAATTACTAATTGTAGAAATGCACTAGTAATAATATTTTACTAACTTTTGGGTAACATAACGGTGCGACGTTGTACCTTAATAAGTACCAATAGTATAAAAAAGAGCTTAATATATTTGGTTACCTATTTTTAAAAAATTGGTAATTAAAGTAAGCAAACAGAAGCAAACAGTGTTAAAAAAATAAAAAACTAGCAGCGTATGCACACAGCACATTTACCTCATTTACAACAACCTTTAAGCAATAACAATCGTTTTACAGCATGTCTAAGCCACCAAACCACCCAAGTACTTTTATTATTACTGCTATTTGTTGGTGGTATGGTAGGTGAGGGTTGGGGGCAGAGCCCGACTAATGGTGGTTTTGAAAGTAACGGTTCAATTACGACAACACCAACATCTTGGTCAGTAACGGGAACTACTACTACAACAAACCCTAGAACAGGCATTTATGCTTTAATTTCTAACTCATCTAAATCAATATCTAATGTTGCACACACAAATACTTCAACAATATCTGTTGCAAATAATGGTTATGCTCATGTTATAGCCTGGGCCAAAGGATTAAACAGTAGTTCAAATGCTTCAGTTGGAGGCACATTAAACGTATCAACAAGTAGCACAGTTACTTCAAATATTGGCACCACACTTACACAGCTTACTTACAACAGTGCGCAAAATACATCAGGAATTACACAAAATTTTTCTTGCAGAGTGAATAGTCGTTCATCAGCTGGCACTGCCACTCAAGTTTACTTTGATGATGTTATTATGTATACTGATGCAACAACTGCTGTAGATATTGTAAAACCAACAGCTGCTTCATCATTTATCAACGGTACAACTGGATCTGGTTTTGTTTCATTTTCTTGGACTAATGGTAGTGATGCTGCAACAGGTATTCAAAATTCAATAGTTTTAAGAACTACAAATTTAGCTGCTGCTACACCAGTAATGAATGACCAAGGAATTTATTCTATTGCTGGCGGAACTAGTGGACCAAATACGGTAACAACAGACTGGACAGTCTTATCTACATCTGTATTATCATCAAGTACTTCATATACTGACGCAACGGTATCTCCAGCTACATCTTATAAATATGCAATAATACATGTAGACCTTGCATTTAATTATTCTACTTCTTTAGTTTCTGGTACAATAACAACTCCTTCTGGTGGTTCTACATCACCTACACTTATAGCAGCTTCTGGCGCAACTGTAGACGGTACGTTTGTAGTTACTTTTACTGAAGATGCCTTATGGCGTGGAGGTATTACAGGTATTACTGTTGACGGTTCAACTTTATCTCCAACTGCTTATTCTATTACTAGTGGGCAAGTTACATTTACACCATCACTTTCTACTTTATTACAAAGTGCAGGTTCTAAAAGTATAGTAGTAAATGCAAATGGTTATACATCAGCACCTGTAAACCAAGTAATAAGTGTAGGTGCAGCTAATAAATTGACTATTACAACACAACCTAATTCCCCCACCATTAACGGTGCTTCTTTAGCAGCCCAACCAGTAGTGGCTATTCAAGATCAATATAGTAATGCTACAACAAGTACGGCTAATGTAAGTGCTGCGGTTGGTGCTGGCACGTGGACAGTTGGTGGTACAACCAACCCATCTAGCATTAGTGGTACAGCTACTTTTAGTGACTTAACTGCTACTAGTGCTGCTTCTATAACTGGTGCTACTATTGCTTTTACAAGTTCAGGGTTAACTAGTGCAACTTCTAATACTTTTAATATACCAGCACCAGTAACTGCTAATGATGATTGCAGTAACGCAATAGCCATCACTTTAGATGTGGCCGCAATTACTGGTACTAATGTTAGTGCTACTAAGTCTTCGCCAACTACATTCACCGCTTCAAGTAGTTATACAAATAACAGTCAGTCAGATGTATGGTACATATTCACGGCTTCTTGTACTGGTAATTATACCATAACTGCAACCCCAACTACTTCTTTAGATATTGTAATTGCTGCATTTGGTGGGGGTAGTTGTCCTAATCCTACATATATAAGTTATATAGATGCTAATACAACTGGAATAGGTGCTTCTTTTGCCGAAACACTTACTATAAGTGCTGTTGCTGGTACAACTTATAGAGTAATGCTCTATGGTTTTAATGGCGCAACTGGTAGTTATACTATATCTGTTGCTAGTTCAGTAACACCACAATTCACCTTAGCTAATACTGGTACACCAAGTGCTGCCAACAGAATAGTAGGAGCAAGCAATGTTGCTTTGTTTGGTTTTGGCTTAACGCCAACGGCTTGTACCAATAGTTTTGATTTTACAGCAGCAAGTGTTACCACTTCGGGTACAGTTACAACTACTGATTTATCTAATTTTAGATTGATTGTAGATGTCAATAATGATGGTGTTGCAGATGCTGGTGAAATTGCTGCGCCAATTGCTACGGTAAGCATATTGTCTAATCCTTTGGTATTTTCTTCTATTTCAGGACAAACAGGGTTATCCTCAGTAAAAAGATATTTATTAATTGCAGACATAATAAGTGGTGCTACACCAACAAGAACATTTACTGCATCGTTAACAAATGCAAATACAACAGCAAGTGTTACAGTAATAGGTTCTGCAAGCGGTAATGCACAAACCATTCTTGGTGTTACACCAACACTTACTGCCGCCTTTGGTGCTACCGTAGATAATGCATTTGATGTAACATTTACCGATAATAGTGCATGGCGATCTACCATTACAAGTATTACAGTAGGTGGTACGATATTAACAACTGGCTATACGGTAAGTACTGGTAAAATTACTTTTAATTCAGCTACTTCTGCACCAGCAAGTTTATTACAAAGCTCAGGCTCAAAAAGTATAGTGGTTATTGCAACAGGCTATGCCAATGCAACTATTACCCAAAGTATGGGCTTTGGTGCAGCTGTACAATTAACAAATAATACTGCACCTATTGCGCCTGCAAGTAATGGTGCAGTATTGGCTACACAACCAAAAGTTAATATTGCAGATTTGTATGGGAATGTTGTAACGAGTGATAATAGCACAGTTGTTACTGTTGCAGCTACACAAGGCACTTGGACGCTTGGCGGCACATTAACTGCAACAGCTACAAGTGGGGTTGCTATATTTAGTGGCTTAACTGCTACAAGTGCTGCTACTGTAACTGGTGCTACTTTAACTTATACTTCATCACCTTCATTAGGAACGTTAGCTTCGGGAACATTTAATATTAATGGGACAGATTATATTAATTTGACTAATTTAGGTATAGCAGTTTCTGAAAATTTTAATAGTATGAGTACCTCAGGTACTGCTAGCTTGCCTCAAGGTTTTAAGGTTTCTGCCTCAAGTCCTGATTATACTTCTGGTTCAAGTACTACAACACTTGCCTATGGCAATACTGGTACGGGAGCTGTAGCGAGTACATCTTCTGGTGGTGTTATAAATTGGGCTGATGGTGCAACAGTTTCTGCAACTGACCGCAGTTTAGGTTTCATAACAACTGGTAGTTTTACTTCGCCGAATTCTATTATTTTAAAAATATATAACAATACAGGCAGTACCGTTTCATCCCTAAATATTGGATTTGATTATGAAAAATACAGATCAGGTTCTAGGCAGTATAATTGGACTTTTTTCCACGGTAGCACGACAAATCCAACAATATCTGCAACAAGTGGTGACCAATCTTATGCCGCAGATGCAGGAAATACTGTTATTAGTAATCCAGCATTGACTACTAATAAAATTGTTGCAATAAGTGGTTTAAATATTTTAAACAATAGTGCCTATTACTTAAAGTGGACGTATACTGGCCTTGCCGGTTCTTCAAACAGTCAAGGTATTGGTATTGATAATTTTAGTTTAAACGCATGTTCTGTATTACCTGCCACTTCTAACTTGTTAGCATCTGTTTTATCAAATCCTATAGCTGGGAACGCTGCAACTGTAACGGTTAGTTCTACCACTTTAGCAACTGGTACTTATATAGTAACTTATAATGTGAGTGGTACAAATATCGTTAGTAATACAACTGCTAGTATGAGCTTTACTGCAGGTAGCTCAGGTACTGGAACATTTATAACAAGTTCATTGTCAACTGCAGGTTCAGCTAACGTGGTAAATATTATAGCAATTGCGTTTAGTAGTGTAACTGGCTGCCCTATTACAGTAAGTACAAGTACAGCAGCGTTTAGTACTTTGGATGCTACTTTAACGCTTTCTAATAATAATTTAGCACAAATTTCCACACAAAATTTAACTAGAAATACAAGTAATAATCCTATTTCAAGATTTACAGGTGCTGTTACAAACGTTTCAGCCACTTTAAGTAGTGTAACTTTTATAACTCCCAATAGCAATACCACAAATAGTTATGTAGGTGGTACAGATATTAATAATTTTAAATTGTGGTACAATACTACCAACACTTTTAGTGGTGCTACACAATTAGGTATTGCACAAACATCTGTAAATAACAACATATTTGGTGGTGAAACAGTAAACTTTAGTGGCTTAACTACTAGCTTACCTGTAAATACCTATTATTTCTTTATTACTGGCGATATACTAACTACAGCTACTTCTGGTAGAACCATTACCGTAAATGCACCTACTCTTACTTTAAGTATAGGGACAGTAGTTGGCAATACTACAGCAACTGGTACACAAACTATTATTGCTGGGGTAGCTACTAACTATTATTTACAAAATAGTATGGTAGGTACAGCATCAAGCTGGAATGCTATTGCTAATGGTAGCGGTTCTGTATTGTCAAGCATTGCTGTTTCTGATGTAAACTTAATAATTGATGGGATAGCAAATGCGGCTGTAACTAGTGATTTGACACTTGGTAACGGTTCAAAATTAATTGTAGGACAAAGTTCTGCTGCACAATTAACAATATCTAACAATGTATCTGTAACAAGTACAATAGATGTAGGTGCGTTTGGTACATTGGTAATTAATAATGGTATTAATCCTGCTTTAGGTACTGTGAATGCTAATAGTACCGTTGTATATAATTTTGCTGGTAACCAAACCGCTACTGCATCTGCTAGCTATGGTAATATTACGTTGGGTGGTAGTGGTATTAAAATATTAGCCAATGTAGTAACACTTAGTGGTACGCTTACTATTCTAAGTGGGGTAACGTTAGATGCTACGAATACAACTTTAAGTGGTGCAGGTAACGTCATTGTTCAATCAGGTGCAACACTAATTATAGGTGCAATTGGCGGCTTAAATGGCTTTAACGGTACATCGGGCAGTTCTATCTACAGCTCAAGTGCTAACTATACCTTTAATGGTACTGCCATCCAAGTATTTGGTGCAGCATTTCCAATAGTAGTTAACGATTTAACTATCAGCAATGCTAATCAAGCAATGGCTTTAAATGCTAGCCAAATTGTAAATGGGACACTTACCCTAGCTTCTGGTAAGCTTTCAATAGGCAGCAATATACTAACATTAAATGGTACGTTTAGTGGTACTGCAGCTAATAGCTTAATAGGTTCTACATCCTCAAATTTAACTATTGGTGGCAGTGGTGTATTTGGTACGTTGTATTTAGATCAAACTAGTAATATCACTAAAACTCTTAAAAACATAGTAATTAATAGAACAACTAGCGGTACTGTAAGCTTAGGTAATGGCATACGTGTTGTAGGCGAATTAACGCCCACTGCGGGTGTACTTACTACTGGTGGTAATTTACGTTTACTATCTAGCGCAATTGGTACAAGTGCTGCAATAGGTATAGGTAGTAGTAGTGGTGGCTATATAAGTGGTACGGTAGATGTAGAGCGTTTTAGTCAAGCTCAACGTGGTTATAGAACATTTGCCCACCCGTATACAACCGCACAATCTGTCAGCCAGTTAACTGATAATTTTCAGATTACAGGTTTAGCCAGTGGTGCACTTGGTAGCTATGGTGTAAGTACAGGTACGCCATCTGCACTTTACTACGATGGTACTAAAACAGCAGGTGCTACATCTGTTTTAGGTCGAATTACTAGCAGCACAAGCACAGATTGGGCAGTAGGTAAAGGTTTATATGTGTTTGTAAGAGGTAATGGTAATGAAGGTAGTGGTGGTACTTATACATCAGGTACTGATCCTAATGGTGTATCTAAGCCAAGTGGTATAAGTAGTGTAACGTTAGATGTAACCAATGCAAGTATTAACCAAGGCGATATAACAGTAAGTTTAATACCTTATGCTGTAGGACAAGATAATTTTACCTTAGTAGGTAATCCTTATCCATGTGCTATTAACTTAAGTGGAGTAATTGGTATAGGAAGTTTTGGTACAATATATATATTCAACCCAACACTTAGTGGTAGTGGTACAACCATAGTCAGAGGCGGTTTTGAAGCTACAAACAATAACAATATCGTTATACCAAGTATGGGTTGCTTCTATATACAATCTACATCAGGTACACCAACCTCTATTACTTTTCATGAAAGTGATAAAGTACCAACTACAGGTTCTAGCTATGCTTTGTTTGGTGGTAATAATGTAAAACAACCTAAGATTGTATTAAATGTAAATAGTGGTGATGGCTTTATGGATAGAACAACCATTGGTTTTGAAGCTAATTCAGTAGGTGCTTTTGTTGATTTTTATGATGCTACTAAATTGGGCAATAACCTTTTTACATTCTACAGTTTATCAAGCGATAATAAAGCTCTAGCGATAGATTATAGAAATACAGCATCAACCGATATTATACCATTGGGCATTCAAACCAGTATTGCCAATCACTATACAATTAGTTTAAGTGAGTTAACAGATTTGCCAAATACCAAATTGGTGCTAAAAGATAAACTGCTAAATGTAACAACACCTTTAAACCAAGAAGGTGATAGTTATAGTTTTGATATTACTGCTGATGCAGCTACAAAAGGTGATAATCGTTTTGAAATAGCGTTGCTAGGTACAACTCTATTGCCAACCACACTTACCAGCTTTACTGCACAATTACAAGCCAGTAATAATATGGCTGTAAACTGGACGACCGTTACCGAAGTAAATGCAGACTACTACCAAGTGCAACGCAGCATCAATGGCAACAGCTTTACCAGCATTGGCCAAGTAGCTGCAACAGGTGCCAGTACTTATACATATTTGGATTATTTATCAAGTATTAACAACTTGCCACCATCCATTTATTACCGCTTACAAATGGTAGATAAAGATGGCAGCATTAGCTACAGTAAAGTTGTTAGCTGTCAGTTGCAAAATGGTAGTAAGGCATTATTTATTTATCCTAATCCAGTAGAAGCTACCTTGATTGCACAAGTAACAGAAAGTAAAGCGAGTAAGGTTATGGTAGTAATAAGGGATCTTCAAGGTAAGCAATTAAGCCAACAAACAGCAGCCGTAAATGCAGGTATTACTACATTATCGGTAGATGCAACTAGTTTAGCCGCAGGCAGTTATGTGTTAGTCATAACCAATAGCAGTGGCGAACAACAACAACAACAGTTTGTAAAAAAATAATATAATACCCCCAAATAAGATTAAAAAAATAGTTATTGGGTTTGGGGTTTATGGTTTAAACTATAAACCTCAAACAATAATTACTAACTAAAAACTACGCATGAAAAAGCAAATACAAATACTGGTTATGCTGCTAGTTCTATTACTACCAATGTTATTCATGGCACAGCTTTAGGCAATCCCTACGGTTCAGGTAGTGGTGATCCTGATTCAGCCCCAATAGACGGCGGCCTTGGCTTACTAGTAGCAGGTGGTGTAGGTTATGGTGCTAAAAAGTTGAAGGAAAGAAGGCAAAAGGTGACAATCCTAGATTTTAAAGCGGAATAAGTCCAAAGTGCGATCTAGATAAAAGACGACCAATCAAAATTTGATTGGTCGTCTTTTATTGGGTATAGTTGCTTTTTAAGCTTAATGCGGTAAAAGTAATTCTCCTTAATTGGTTTTGTGTGGATATACTTTTAATGCTTCCTGTAAACAATCCATTGCAGCATTAATAGCATCTAAGTTTAGTACATAAGCAAACCTTACTTCTTGTTTACCCAAGCCTTCTGTGCCATAAAAACCAGTTGCTGGTGCTAACATGATAGTGGCGTTGCAATAGCTAAAATCTTCTAATAGCCATTGGCAAAAAACATCGGCATCATCAATGGGTAACTTGGCCATAGCATAAAAAGCGCCACCTGGATTAGGACAAAAAACACCATCCATTGCGTTCAATCTTTGTACAATCAAATCTCTTCTACTTTTATATTCGGCCTTGGTGGTATCAAAATAATCAGCTGGTAAATCAATAGCAGCTTCGCCAGCAATTTGGGCAAAACTTGGTGGACTTAAACGTGCCTGTGCAAACTTCATTACCGAATCTAAAACAGCTTGATTTTTTGTAACCAAAGCACCAATTCTACCACCGCAAGCACTGTAGCGTTTACTAATGGTATCCATTATTATCACATTATCATCTACACCTTGTAAGTGCATGGCAGAAGTCTGTGTGCCTTCGTAACAAAATTCCCTGTAAGCCTCGTCACTAAAGAGATAGAGGTTGTATTTTAGTATTATTTGCTTGAGTTGTTCCATTTCATTGGCACTATATAAATAGCCCGTTGGGTTGTTGGGATTGCAGATAACAATTGCTTTTGTTTTGGCGGTAATTTTCTTTTTAAATTCTTCAATAAGCGGCAAGGCAAAACCAGTTTCAATATGCGAAGTAATAGGCACAACAGTAACACCAGCTTCTACAGCAAAGCCGTTATAATTGGCATAAAAAGGTTCTGGAATAATCACTTCGTCCCCAGCATCTAAACAAGCCATAAAGCCAAACAAAATAGCTTCGCTACCACCCGTGGTAATGATGATTTGGTTGTGATTTACGTTGATGCCCACACTTTGATAATAGCCAACTAATTTTTTGCGATAGCTCTCGTTACCTGCACTATGACTGTATTCTAGTACTTTAAAATCGCTATGGCGAACAGCATCCAACACCATTTTGGGCGTTTCAATATCGGGTTGACCAATATTGAGATGGTACACTTTTATACCACGTTTTTTAGCCGCTTCTGCAAAGGGTACCAACTTACGAATTGGGGATGCTGGCATTTGTTTGCCACGGTTGCTTATTGCTAACATTGTTTCAGAATTATGAGTGATGAAGGATGATTTATGAGTTGGAAGTTATGACACTCATCATTCATAACTTGTAACTCATAACTAACGAAGCCTATCTGTACTTTTTACCAGTTTTTCATCTTTAAAAATACTACGGATAGCCAATAATAAAAAAACTGGTATTACAAAACTGATGATAGATGTTAAGTCCATTTGTCCTTCTATAAATTTTTTTATCTCGGAAAAATAAAAGATAATATTTAGGATTGAAACTGCTAGAATACTAGTGCTGACAAGCATTTGGCGCTTTCTATCTTTATATAAAAATATAGCCACCAATGCTGCCACAGCCACAGCTACAGTTAAAATAAATAAGAATGTATTGGTGGTTGCATTTAGCGGTAAAAATACTTTTGCATTTGTAAGGGCATCTAATTTATTGCCACTATAGAACGATAATTTTAAAGTAGCAAAGGCAAAAATTGATGCTAATGAAAGCCATATTGATTGAATGCGTTGTATCATAAAATAAATGTTTACCCCTGCCCAAAATGGTGTTATTAAATACTTCTATAGCCTTCTATTCCCTTTAGGGTTAGGGTAATTCTGGATATAAAATAAATTGACTCATAAACTCATTTACTTGCTTTTTAACAGCAACAATCACGCCTTCGTTATCAGCATTCATTAATACCTTGTCAATTGAGTCAACTACAAACTGCATATGGCTTTCGATCATGCCACGTGTGGTAATGGCAGGCACACCAAAACGTATACCGCTAGTAACAAACGCACTCTTATCATCAAAAGGTACCATGTTTTTATTGGCAGTAATATCAGCTTTAACCAATGCTTGTTCTGCTTTTTTACCGCTAATATTTTTATTACGTAAATCTATCAGCATTAAATGGTTATCTGTACCACCGCTAATTAAGTTATAATCCATTGCTACAAAAGCTTTAGCCATAGCTTGTGCGTTTTTTTGAACCTGTTGTTGGTACACCAAAAATTCATCGGTCAATATCTCACCAAAAGCCACTGCTTTGGCTGCAATAACATGTTCTAATGGGCCACCTTGTGTACCAGGAAAAACTGCTAAATCTAACAGGCTGCTCATCATTCGGATATTACCTTTGGGATCTTTTTGACCAAATGGGTTTTCAAAGTCTTTACCCATCATAATTACGCCACCACGTGGGCCACGTAAGGTTTTATGAGTGGTAGATGTAACAAAATGACAATGTGCAAATGGGCTACTTAATAAACCCTTAGCAATTAATCCTGCTGGGTGCGCAATATCTGCCCAAACCAATGCACCAATCTCGTCAGCTACTGCACGAATGCGAGCATAATCCCAATCGCGGCTGTAGGCGCTTGCCCCACAAATAATTAATTTTGGTTTTAGTTCACGGGCTTGTTTTTCAAGCATTTCATAATCAACTAAGCCTGTTTCTTTAATCACACCATAAAAATGTGCTTCATACAATTTACCACTATAATTTACTGAGCTGCCGTGTGTTAAATGGCCACCCATACTTAAGTCTAAACCCAACGTTCTATCGCCAGGTTGCAATACCGCCAATGCCAATGCTGCATTGGCTTGTGCACCACTATGTGGCTGCACATTGGCATAGTCTATATTAAAAATTTGCTTTAGTCTATCGATAGCCAATTGTTCTGTTTGATCTACAATTTCACAGCCAGCATAGTAGCGTTTTCCTGGGTAACCTTCAGCGTATTTATTGGTTAAACAACTGCCCATTGCTTGCATAACTTGTAGCGATGTGAAATTTTCGCTGGCAATTAATTCTATACCATGTCGTTGACGTTCTAATTCTTGGTTAATAAGGTCGAAAACCAAAGTATCTCTTTGCATGAATGTGGTGATTTGATATTTGAGGTGCAAAAATAGTTGTTACGTAATAGGATACAATTATTTAATCCAGTTGTTTTAAACAGCCATTTATTATGTAAGTATGAATTATAAAATAAAACAATATATATAATTATTGTAAATGGGATAATAAAAAGTAAGTATTACTTAACACAATTATGAAAAAATTTCTGTAGCAATTAGCAAGCTCTCTTGCAACGCATTTTTATCTAATGCAGTAAGCAAACCTTGGGTTTCTAAATAATTTATCATTAGCTCAGTTGGCATATTACCCACCAAATCATCTTGTGCCATAGGGCAGCCACCAATACCTTTTAACGCACCATCAAAACGTTGGCAACCTGCTGCAATTGCAGCTTGTAATTTCGGTTGAAAGCTACTTTGTGTACTGTGTAAATGCACACCAAAATTAATATTTTTATAAGTAGGTATTAATACCTGTAAGGCATCAGTAATTTGTTTCGGATTTGCCAAACCTATCGTATCTGCTAATGAAATGATAGTAATGTCTCTTGCAGCCATTTCAGCAGCCCATTGCAATAAAATTTCTTGATTATAAACATCGCTGTAAGGGTTGCCAAAGCCCATACTTAAGTATAATACCAATTGCTTATTATTTTTCAAACACAACGCTTGAATTTCCTCAACACGTACCAAACTTTCTGCCATTGTACTATTGGTATTCCGTTGCTGAAATGTGGGCGAAATTGAAAAAGGAAAGCCGAGAAAAGCAATCTCATCAAATACAACAGCTTCGGCTGCACCCCTTGTATTCGCTACTATTGCAAGCAGTTTAGACCTCGTATTTTGTAGTTCTAGCTTTGCAATGACTTCTTTAGTATCTGCCATTTGCGGTATGGCTTTTGGGGATACAAAACTGCCAAAATCGATTGTGTTAAACCCAACTTTAAGTAATGCATTAATATAACGAATTTTATCTTTTGTTGGGATAAAACGATGCCAACCTTGCATGGCGTCACGTGGACATTCAACCAAAATAGTTGACGATTGTTTATTGTTTGTAGACAGTTTTTCCATTAATTATTGACTATTAATTTTTGCCATTCGCTGTTTCATTGCTTCATATAAAATAATACCTGTTGCTACGGATACATTAAACGAATCGAAACTAGTAGCCATTGGTATTGTAAAATATTCGTCAGCCGCTTTTGCCAAATAAGGTTGCACACCTTTTTCTTCACTGCCCATAATAATACAACTTGGCTCTGGAAAATCTAAATCATATACCTTTTTGCTGGCTTTCATATCAGTAGTAAAAACTGAAATCCCATTTTCATGTAAGGTATCTACTGCTTTAATTAAACTATTTACCCTAATAATATTCATGTGCTCTAATGCGCCTGCACTGCTTTTCATGGCTTCTTCATTTAATGCACCCACACCCTTATCGGGTATTATGATGGCTTGACTACCACAACAATGGGCACTACGTACAATGGCACCAATATTTCGCACATCGGTAATGCCATCAAGCATGATAAATAATGGCTTTTCCCCTTTTTTTACTACTTCATTTATTATCGTTTGCAAGTCTTTATAGGCTACCAAAGCCGCCAATGCAATTACGCCTTGGTGATTGGCTTTGCTCATATAATTTAGTTTTTCGGCAGGCACTATTTGCATGGGAATATTAAATTCTTTGCTTAATGCCCTTATTTGCGAAAGCACTTCGCCATTGGCGTTATTTTGAACTAAAATTTTATCGATGACACGACCACTTTGCAACGCTTCTATCAAAGGTTGACGACCAATGATTAGGGACTCTTGTTTAGACATAACTTATTATACTAATTTTAAATAATTATATAAATTCATTTATTTGAACTATAAACTACAAATTAACTTTTCCTTGCAATAGTAGTAATTGTAATTTTTGTAAAGCTAATATAGATACCGTATCGGTTATTTCACCACTGTCTATCATCGCAAATGCTGCTTCAAGCGGTACTTTTTTAAGTGCTAATTGTTCCGTTTCTTCTGGCTCGGCTTGATGCTGTGTTAAACCTGTGGCTAAAAAATATTCAGCGTATTCATCACTTACTGAATTTGATAAAAAACTACCACCAAGTTGCAACCAATTAGCCGCTTTTAAACCCGTTTCTTCTAGCAATTCTCGTTTAGCGGTTTCTAGCGAATTGGTATATTCTGGGCAGCCGCCCTCAGGAATTTCCCAACTATATACATTAATAGGAAAGCGAAATTGACCTACCAAATAGGTATTTTTATCAGCATCTAGTGCTACCACACCTATGGCTTTGTTTTTAAAGTGTACTTTACCATAAATGCCATTGCCACCGATTGGATTAATCACATTGTGATGAATGACTTGCAACCATGGATTATCGTACACAACGTTTGCATCTAACACTTGCCAAGGATTTACTAATTCATCAATTGCCATATTTGCTTTTTGGCAAAAGTACCTGCATTATAGGTTACTGGCAAACCACAATTACCTCAAATAGTAATCTTACATCCACCACATAAACAGTATTTTTGTAGCGAAAATTTAAAAAAATAGTTGATAATTTACGGTTCATTGATAATCAATGAATATCATTTAATCACCATTTATGTCCATAGCAAAAATTGGTACAGTACAAACAACTTGTACTGCTAATAAAGCCGAAAATTTGGCAAAAGCCATTACGCAAATTAGGGTAGCTGCTGCCAAAGGTGCACAAATAATTTGCTTGCAAGAGTTATTTACCTCATTATATTTCTGCGATGTAGAAGACCATGATAATTTTTCATTAGCAGAAGCCATTCCTGGGCCTTCAACTGATGCTTTAAGCCCAATAGCTAAAGAATTAGGTGTGGTAATTATTGCTTCTTTATTTGAAAAAAGAGCCCAAGGTTTGTACCACAATACCACTGCTGTAATTGATGCTGATGGGGCGTATTTGGGCAAGTACCGCAAAATGCACATACCAGATGATCCTGGGTTTTACGAGAAATTTTACTTTACACCAGGCGATACAGGCTATAGAATATTTGAAACCAAATTTGCAAAAATTGGAGTGCTGATTTGTTGGGATCAATGGTACCCTGAAGCAGCACGCATTACAGCTTTAATGGGTGCAGAAATTTTATTTTATCCTACCGCAATTGGCTGGGCAAATACGCAAGAAGAAGCCACCAATGTAGAACAATACAATGCTTGGCAAACTATTCAGCGTAGCCATGCGGTGGCAAATGGGGTACCTGTTGTAAGCGTAAACCGTGTTGGTTTTGAGGCCGATATGAAATTCTGGGGCGGCAGTTTTATTTGCAATCCTTTTGGCACATTGCTTTATAAAGCGTCACACGATGCCGAAGAAACTGTGGTTACAGAAGTGAACCTTGAAAAAAGTGAATACTACCGTACGCACTGGCCGTTTTTGCGTGACAGAAGAATAGATAGTTACGAGCCAATTTTAAAAAGATTTATTGATTAGAGAGAAGAAGTCGGAAAAGTCAGCAAGTCGGTGAGACCGAAAGATTGAAAAGTCAGAAAAGACTTTGAGTTAATTCATTAATTATTAAAGGATATTTATTATGGCATTTAAGTTTGAAAGACTAATTGTTTGGCAAAAAGCAATTGATTTAACAGCTGTTGTAAATAATGTAACTCTCAAATTTCCAAAAGAGGAATTGTATATTTTATCTTCGCAAATTAAACGTGCAGCAGATTCTATTGCATTAAATATTGCAGAAGGATCAACTGGTCAAACAAATCCTGAATTTAATAGGTTTCTAACTTTTGCATTACGATCTAATATTGAAGTTGTAAGTTGCATCTACATAGCCAAAAAGAGAAATATTATAAATGATGAGGACTTCGATTTAATTTATTATTCCTGCCAAGAGATTCTCGCTATGATAAATAGTTTGAAGAAATCATTAACCAATGCTAAAATAAATGCACAAAATAATAAATAATTCATCAGATTTACTCGCTAACCAACTCACGGACTTTTTGACTCCCGGACTTCTCGGTTTTTCTTTTCCTGCTGAATGGCATCCTCATGTGGCTACATGGCTTAGTTGGCCGCATAAAGAAGAAAGCTGGCCGGGCAAAATTGATACCGTTTATAAACCTTATTCTCAGTTTATAAAAGCCGTAAGCGAAGGTGAAAAAGTGTGCATTAATGTTTATAACCAAGCCATGCAAGCCTTTGCCATAAAGCATTTGCTAGAAGCAGATGTTGACATGAACCAAATACAATTCTACCATCACCCAACTAACGATGCTTGGTGCAGAGATCATGGGCCAGCGTTTCTCATTAACCAAAAAGAACAAAAAAAAGTAATTGTAGATTGGGATTATAATGCATGGGGTGGCAAATATCCACCACACGATTTAGATGATATTATTCCAACTTTAATTGGCGAAAAATTAGGCTTACCAGTCTTTTATCCCAACATAATTATGGAAGGTGGTTCTGTAGAATTTAATGGTGCAGGTACGGTACTTACAACAACTGCATGTTTATTAAACCCCAACAGAAACCCACATTTAACAAAAGAACAAATAGAGCAATATTTGCGAGATTTTTATGGTGTGCAACAAGTATTGTGGCTTGGTGATGGCATCGTTGGCGATGATACGGATGGGCATATTGACGATATTACACGATTTGTAAATGAAGACACTGTTGTAACAGTTGTAGAAGAAAATATTGACGATGAAAATTATCATTTATTGCAAGAAAATTTGACTCAATTAAAAACTATGCATTTGCTGAATGGCAAACCATTAAACGTAATTGAACTACCTATGCCAAGTGCTGTAACGTACGATGGGCAAAGACTTCCAGCATCTTATGCAAATTTTTATATTGCCAATGCTGCGGTTATTGTACCAACATACAGAGATAAAAACGATAATAAGGCTCTAGCAATTCTATCATCATTATTTACCGATAGAAAAGTAATTGGTATAGATAGTACAGATGTAATTTGGGGTTTGGGTAGTTGGCATTGTTTAAGTCAACAAGAACCAGCAGTTTTATAGGAACGCTGATGACACGGATTGAATAGATTAGCACCGATTAATTAATTATTTTTTTTATTCAAATCAATGTAATTATAAAAATAGATGGACTTATTACTGATATTTTCACCATACATCTTAATACCACTTGGTGTAACGTTTCTATTTAAACATTACAATAAATTCAGTAGAAAAAGGTCTTTTGTGCTAACGACCTTCATTCTTTTCTTCTATCCTTTTGTGTTAGTTTCTATAATAAATCATTTTAGTCTAGCTTCGTCAGATAGTATTTGTGCAACGCCAGAAGCTATTTTCGTACTAGCTAACTTATTCTTTGGGTTACCAATATCATTATTACTACAATTCATTTTCAATTACATCATTTTAAAAAATCATAAATCTCAAATCATAAATCTCAAATAATTATGTCAAACAAAGTATGGTTTATTACAGGCGTATCTACAGGTATTGGCAAACATTTGGCTGAACAAGCAGCATTAGCTGGTAACACCGTGATTGGTACAGTTCGCAAGCAAAACCAAATTGAAGAGATTAATAACTTAGTAAGTGGTAAAACATTTGGTTATTTGTTAGATGTAAATGACCACGTAAAAGTTACAGAGGTGATTAATGACGTAGCTAAAAAATTTGGAAAAATAGATGTATTGGTAAACAATGCAGGTTATGGCTTATTTGGTGGTATTGAAGAGACCTCAATGCAGGAAGCCCGCGACCAAATGGAAACCAATTTCTTTGGGGCATTGGCAGTTACCCAAGCTGTTTTACCAATTATGCGGCAGCAACAAAGTGGTCATATTATTCAAATTTCGTCAATTGCAGGTTTAACTGGTACGCCAGGTTTAGGTCTTTACAATGCCAGTAAACATGCCATGGAAGGCTTTACAGAAGCTTTGTATTACGAATTGGAAGCATTAAATATTAAAGTTACTTTGGTAGAGCCTGGCCCTTTTAGAACCTTATGGGCTGGGGCTTCTATGAAATATACACAACGAGAAATTGAAGCCTATCGTAAAACACGTGTTGGCAAAACCAAAGGTTTAATGGAAGCTAGAAATGGCGTGCAACCAGGCGACCCTGTAAAAGCTGCTTTGGCAATTATTCAAATAGCCGAAACCGAAAATCCACCATTACGTTTGGCACTTGGTAAAATAGCTATTGGCGCTATTCAAGGTAAAATTGCGTTATTGACTAAAGATTTAACCGCTTGGGAAGCTTTATCTGCAGGCGCAGATTTTGAATAATTAATAAAAATGCTATAAGCTTTTACGGCTTATAGCATTTTTATTTTTGGTTTAATACAAAAAAAATATCAATTATTTAGTAACGATATTTATTTATAAATACCATCTATTTTTCTGATAAAGTATATTTTTTTGTTTTCTAAATAATCAACTTTATTGGGTTCTGTTTTGCTTTTAAAAGGCTCTATTACAAAATCGTTAGAAACTTTAAAAGCCTTGTCTGATAAATAGTTTACTACGTTAATTGGATGTGCCAGTAATAAACTTGTAAAGTGATACATACTTTCATAACCTTTAAAAAACATATCGCTAGGTCGGGCATTTAATTTGTTGGTATAAGTTTGTGTAATACTTTTAATAATCGGTAAATTTCTAGGAAAATTGTAAGAGGTTGAATATACCAAATTAATACCTGAACAATCGTTTCTGTCAAGTTCTTTTAAGCCATCCCAAGTAGGCATTCCAACAACAGTAGTTAGATAATTTTTATTGGCTCTTAATGCTTTTACAATATTTACTCCAAAAGATTCATCAAGGCTGCCACAAATAACAAGATTTTGCTTATTGCTATCTAACTGCAACACTAAATTGCTTGCTATAAAATCATCGTTTAAATCAATTGTTTTAAATTTTAAAGGTAAAGCTGCGGTTGTTTTATTCGCATTGCTAAAAATACTAAACAACATATCTTCTAAAGCACCATTACGTTTTGCATATATAATATTTGTTGTGGGGTGATTGCGTTGTATGTACTTATAAATTTCTTGAATATGTGTGGTTAACGAGGTATTTAGCAATACAAAAAAAGGATTGTCTGTTACGCCACCATCGTTTGGATAGGTTGATGATATAAGTGGAATATTGCGGTGCAACGCTATATCTGCCAAGGGTTTTACATCGTTTCTGTTATTAAAACAAGCAATAATCATTGAAATATTTTCAAACTCTGGCTTACGAATAATGGTATAAATGCTTTCGCTGCCCTTACTATCATAAAACAATACTTCTAAGTCTTTACCTTCTGTTTTTAAACTATCAATAGCCATCATAACGCCATTATAAAAATCAAGACCAGGTAACATGTATTTGGGTAAATTTTTATTACCAAACTTGTAATCACCGTAATCGAAGGCGCTATCAATATATATTGGCGCAAACACAGCTACCTTAATTGGTTGTTGCGCAGCAAGATGATGAGTGAAGAATGACAAGACCAAAGTCACAAAAAAGGCATAGAACGGTTTCATATCAATTTTTTAATCAAACGGATTGTGCAAATATTATTCCAAGTTTATTAAACTTTATATGGTTAAAATATAGTATTATTATTTAAACTAAAATATATATTGTCAATTATTTTTATTCCCACTCAATAGTTGCGGGTGGCTTGCTGCTAATATCATAAACCACACGATTAATACCGCGTACATTATTAATAATCTCGTTACTGATATTTGCTAAAAATTCGTACGGTAAATGTGCCCAATCTGCCGTCATGCCATCTACACTTGTTACAGCACGTAATGCCACTGTAAATTCATAAGTTCTTTCATCTCCCATAACACCAACGGTTTTTACAGGCAGTAATATAGTGCCGGCTTGCCATACTTTATTGTATAAGCCAGCATCCTTTAAACCCTTTGTATATAAAGCATCTGCAGCTTGTAGTAAGCTTACTTTTTCCTCGGTTACCTCGCCTAAAATGCGTATGGCCAAACCTGGACCAGGAAACGGATGTCGGTACAACAAATCGTAAGGTATGCCCAATTCTAGTCCCACTTTTCTTACTTCATCTTTAAACAATGAGCGAAGCGGTTCAACCAAACTAAGGTTCATTTTTTCTGGTAAACCACCCACATTGTGGTGCGATTTAATGGTAGCAGAGGGCCCATGAACGCTTAAGCTTTCTATCACATCAGGATAAATAGTGCCTTGCCCTAAAAATCTTGCGCCATCTATTTTTAAAGCCTCTGTATGAAACACATCAATAAATAACTTGCCTATTACTTTGCGCTTTTCTTCTGGGTCAGTTTTATTTTTTAGCCCATCATAAAATAGTTGCTTAGCATCTATACCAGTTACATTTAAGTCTAACTGTTTGTAAATGTCTAATACTTGCTTAAATTCATCTTTACGTAACACGCCGTTATCTACAAAAATACCAAATAAATTTTTACCAACGGCACGGTTAACCAAGGTTGCGGCAACAGTGCTATCAACACCACCACTTAACGCCATAATTACTTTACTATCGCCAATTTGTGCTTTAAGTTTTTCTATTGTTTCGTTCACAAACGATGCTGGCGTCCAATCTTGAGTACAGCCACAGATATTTACCAAAAAATTTTTTATTAATGTTTTGCCTTCTGTAGAGTGGTAAACTTCTGGGTGAAATTGTAAACCATATAACGGCAACGAATTGCTGCTAGTTTTTTTAAAAGCCGCTACTGGTATGCTTTCTGTAGTTGCTAGAATTGCAAAATCTGCAGGTAAAGTAACAATACTATCGCTATGACTCATCCACACTTGAGAGTTGGGACTCATATCTTTTAGCAACACATCCTCACCGTTTCTTGTTTGCAATATCGCTCTGCCATATTCTCGTTTATTGCTTTTGTCAACAGTGCCACCAAATACTTTGGCGGTTAGTTGTGCCCCATAACACACACCTAAAACTGGTACTTTTTGTATAAACGTAGCGATGTCTACCGTAGGATAATTGGCATCGTTTACACTAAATGGCGAGCCGCTTAAAATAATACCTTTTAATGTATCGTCTATAACAAAGGTCTTGTTATAAGGTATAATTTCGCAATATACATTTGCCTCTCTAACACAACGGGCAATTAATTGAGTAAATTGACTTCCAAAATCGAGAATGAGTATTTTTTCAGACATGCCGCGAAGGTAAATGAAACGCTGAAAGCAAGAAAGAAGAAAAAGTTATCAGTTATAAATTGTACGTATTTCGAAGTAAGTAATAGGTAATTAGTAAAACGCACAATAAACTTATTTTAAAAATGAGTCTAGTACTAAAACTTTAAACTTAAAACTAATTTTTTCTTATCTTTCGTTCCATAAAAACATCTGGCATGAAAAAAATAGTATCTGTAATTATTATTGCAACACTTTTTGCAAATTGTAATTTTAAACACGTTAAAGGCAGTGGCGTTTTAGCTACTGAAACTAGAACTATTAATGGTGCTGAAAAAATTAAATCACAAGGTAGTTTTGATGTAGAAATAACCCCTGGCACAGAAACATCCTTAAAAATTGAAGGGGATGATAATTTAATAAAACATATTATAACCGAAAATAGAGATGGCTTTTTAGTCATTAAAATGGAAGATCATATCAATTATTCTACCGATAATAAATTGGTTGTGCATATAACAACCCCACATATACAATCAATTAGTGTTGCTGGTAGTGGCAATATAAGTACCAAAGGCAAGTTTTCTGGTAGCGATCAATTAAAAGTAAGTTTATCTGGCAGTGGCGATGCAGATTTAGAAGTAAATACCCCAAAAGTAGAAGCTAGTATTGCAGGTAGTGGTAATATTAAAGTTGTAGGTGAAACGCAAGATATGGTAGTACATATTGCAGGTAGTGGCAATTTTAATGGAGAAAATTTAAAAGCAGAAAATGCTGAGGCACATATTGCAGGTAGTGGTGATATAAGAGTTTTTGCGGCTGCAAAATTAGATGTTCATATTGCTGGTAGTGGCACTGTGTATTATAAAGGTAATGCTGCTGTAACACAAAAAATTGCAGGTAGTGGTGAGGTTAAAAAATTGTAAGTAGTGAATGGATTCAAAAATTTAAACCATTAGCTTTCAATTGTGCCATACGGCTCACATATTTGCCAATAATATCAAATTCAATATTTACTTCGCTGCCAGCTTGTATTTGTTTAATGCTTGTATGGTTATAGGTGTAAGGTATTATGGCTACTTTAAATGTATTATTGGCTACATTAAAGCAAGTTAGGCTTGTACCATTTACTGAGATTGATCCTTTTTCTATTACCAAATGGGCAAAATCGTCGTTAAACATAAAAACATATTCCCAACTGCCATCTAAAGTTGTTACTTGGGTACAAACTGCAGTAGCATCTACATGGCCCTGCACAATATGACCATCTAAACGACCATTCATAGGCATACATTGTTCTATATTAATTTCTGTACCAATTTCCCAATTTTCAAGTGTGGTTTTTCGCAAGGTCTCTTCAATGGCAGTCACTTTGTGTTGGTTGTCCATTACTGCTTCCACAGTAAGGCAGACACCATTATGGCTAACACTTTGATCAATTTTAAATTGATACGATAGCGGAGAACTTACCCAAAAAGTTTGATTAGTGCCATTTGTAATGATGTCTTTAACTGTTCCAATACATTCAATAATACCTGTAAACATGGATGCAAGATAAGTTTGAAAATACGAATATGCAAAAACAAGCATTAAGTCTCAATATAGAATGTAACTAGATACAGTTTGTACCACATCGTCTTGTCATCAGTCTATGCTTAGTTATTGTATTAAACGTACCATTTGCTATAAATCTTTACTGTTGAGAAAATGTAATAACCCAAGTAAAAAGAGTAAGGCGCTTTTGTAAAATGAGTATTAAACAATATTAATAGTATCATGAAAATGGTAATAAAAAATAGCATCTAGCTTTTAAAAGGATAGCCAATGGCTAATAAGTCTCAAATTTCTACCTTGGGAAATTTTTAGATTTTAAATTAGCATCCCAACAATTGTATGCTAATTATTTATCAATCTATTTTATTTGTGCATGATAGTTACTAAATTGTTGCTTTAACTACAATCAATGGAACAACAATTGTACACCAAGCCTTACTATTTCTTTTTTCTAGTACTACCTTATGGCATCAGCATTGGTTTTGCTACGGTAGTATTGCCTTATTTATTGGTTCAAAAAGGGTTTACGGTAGGGCAGGCAGCATCAATTGTGGCTGTAGGCGTATCATCAAATGTGTGGCGTTTTTTATTTGGTCCCATTGCAGATATTACACTAAGCCTTAAAAAGTGGTATTGGATAGGTGTAATTGCGTGCACAGCTACCTTGCTAATACTGTGTTTAATGCCTTATAGTACCAAACAAATTGGGTTATTAACCAGCGTTGTTTTTCTCTCGCAAGTGGCAGCCACTTTTGTAGTATTGCCTATAGGTGGTTTAATGGCCATACGCATTCACCCAAGTAAAAAAGGTAGTGTAGGTGGTTGGTATCAAGCGGGAAATTTAGGTGGTGTAGGGCTTGGTGGTGGTGTGGGTTTGTGGCTGGCAAATAATTATAACCTTACAATAGTGGGTATTGTGTTGTGTGCTTTGTGCGTAATTGTAGCATTGGTAATTACACAAATAAAGGATGTAGCCAGTAAAAAAAATACCACTTTACTTACCGAGATAGGTATTATGGGCAAAGAGTTAGTATTGATGATTAAGATTCCTATTTTGCTATTTGTATTATTATTGGTATGTATGCCCATTGGTACAGCAGGTATTTCCAACTTATGGTCTGCAATAGCTAGCGACTGGCATGTAAGCCCAAACACTATTGCCTTGGTTACAGGCGTGTTAAGTGGTGTGTTAAGTGCGGTAGGCTGTGTAGTAGGTGGCTGGTGGGCCGATAAAAAAGGTGTTTGGTGGGCTTATTTGGGTGCTGGTGGTTCGTTTGTAATTATCTCTATTACTATGGCTGCGTTTCCTTACGTGCCGTCTGTATATGTCGTGGGTGTATTAGTTTATGCATTTGTGTACGGGTTAGTAAATGCAGCTTTTTCTGCATTGGCCTTATATGGTACAGGTACAAGATTAGCTGCTACAAAATATGCCATGATTTCTTCATTAGCTAATATTCCTGTGGTATATATGATAGATACAGATGGTTGGGTACATGATAAATATGGCAGTAAAGCCATGCTAATAGTAGAAGCATTGGTAGCACTTGTATTTATAATAATAGCTGCTAGTGTATTGCAACGGTTAATGGCTAAAAAATTAGTACCTGCTATAATTGATTAACGCAATGTGTTAGGCATTAAAATAAACAAAAATGGACTCGAAATTTTGAGTCCATTTTTGTATTATAATTTTTCTTTTAAATTAGTTTACCAAAATTGTTTTGTTCATCAATGTGTTAGTAGCATTTATGATTGATACTTGGTAAATACCTTTTGCAACATTGTTAATACCAACATTATACGTGGCAGAACCACCAATATGGTTAATTGACTTGCTGAAAATTAATTGCCCAATTTGGCTATATATTTTAATATAATATGTTCCCTTATTTGCACCACCAAACTGAACTGATAATTGATTGCCAATTACTGGATTATTAAGTATGGTAAATGTATTAATTTCTGAATCTATTTTAACGCTTACAACAGCACTGTATTTAGTAGTACCATCATTGTCTATCATTTTTAACCGGTAATAATTAGAGCCAGTTTTTGCATTTACATCTATCCAAGCGTATTTGCTTTGGTTATTTGCAGCTAATGTGCCTACTTTAGTAAAATTGCTACCATCATCGGCTTTTTCAACTTCATATCTGTTTAAATTTACTTCATTAGCAACGTTCCATTCTACAATTATATTACTATTTTTTTGGTAGGCATTAAGGCTAACTAATGATACTGGTAATGGAGCCGAAGTAATAGAAAAATTATTATTAGAAATATCAAAGAAAATATTGTTGCTAGCTTGTACTTTAATTCTGGCAGTAGTTGTGGCTGTGGTTAAAGATGGCAATGTAACAACTTGCGTACCAGTATTTGGTGTGCTAGCCACTAGTGTATATGGAAAAGTTTGACCACCATCTACCGATAATAAAATGTCAACATTGGCACAGCTTACAGGTGCAGCAGTAGTATTATTAACGCTCCAAGTAATGGTTTGTGTGCTGCTAGATGCATAACTGCCAGCAAGGTTAGTGGTTTCTAAAAATGGGCCAGAATTGGCATCAATAGTTACTGATACGGTACCAGTATTTACACCATCTACATTATCTTTAACTGTAAAGCGGTGTGTGGTTACAATACCAACAGATGGTAATTTATCGCCTCTAGCTGTATTTGTACCATCTAAAATGGCAGATAATCTTGGATAATATCTTGTGTTAGTAGTTACAGGTGGGTAACTTCTAAAAAACGGTGGTGCAGCGTTATCTAAAAAAGTGGCTGGTACGGGTGTGCTTGTACCCACATTTGTTCCTTCCCAAGAATAGGATAATACATCACCAGCATTTACGTCTGTAGCAGTACCAGTAAGAAAGAAAGGTGTTGATTTTGGTATTGTTTTATCAGTTGTAATACCTGTAATGACTGGTGGGGTATTACCAGTACTGCCTGATGTTGTACCAACTGCAGGTATAGTAGCTAAAAATGTAACTGCTTGGCTATAGCTTACTGCATGAAAATTTAATAACGGTAAATAAGTATTTTCATAATCATCATTACCAGTATTATCGTTACAAGTATAGCCATAACTCATGATGGTTGTACCAGAGCCAACTTCTACCGATGTAGTGGGTTCTCTAGTAGTACAAACAGGTATAGAACTATTAAATGTGTGCGTCATCGAAAACTGATGACCTACTTCATGGGCAATTAGTTGGTCATCAAATACGGCTGCAAAAGTACCATCACCAACACCAGATACATCTTGTGCTTTAGCGGTAGCATCGCCAACGCTAGGGGTAACAGCCACACCTCCACCAGAACCACCAGCCGTACCTAATACAAATGCTAAATCATAATTTGCAGTACCAATTACATTATCAACATTTGTTTGGTTTTGAGTTAACATTAATGATTGATTGCTATTGTTGTAAGGTACGCCAACAGTAGCATATACCAAATTGGTAGTACTTACTAACGTAAATGACACAGATAATTCTGCTCTGTACACTGCAATTAGTCTATTAACATAAGCCACCAAAGCTGCGTAAGATGAATTAGCATTGCCAGAGCCTTTGAGTGTGGTAAATTCAGCGTCAGCTGCTACAGCTAACCTAAAAGTTTTTAAAGTGCCGCCAGAGGTGGTTAAATTTTGTGTGCCAAAAGTGGTGTTTGTTTCACCAAAAGTAGTAAGGTCAGTTTTTTTTTCTAAGAGTGCACCACATTTATTATTACTTGTAGGCTTGCCAGGGTGAATAGCTTTACTACCAAAGTAGCTAATAAAACTATTATCCTTTACATTGTTACTTAGTTTTTGAAAATACACAGCATCTTTACCTGCACCAGTAATAATGGCATCAAACCCATTTGCAGTAAAACTGATTCTTACGTTTCTGCCACTATTATTCTGACTTTTACCGGTATATGTTTTTATGTCAGGGAACTTGGCCGCAATTTCTGGGGAAAGAACTGGTGATTCAAATATTTCGAAATTCTCTGTAGTGCCGTCTGGCAGTGGAATAGCAATTAAAAGCGGCTTATTGCTGTTGGTAAATTCAAGTGGTGCATTGGCAAGATATTGTTTCATGCCCAATTGATTAATCTTGTAAATATTAGAACTAGTGATATTTTTTTCAATTTTAAAACGGTCTTTTAATTCAGGTGATTTAACAAAAAAACTTTTCTGTGCATTTGCATAAGAAACACAAAAAAGGAACGAAAAGAAAACAAGTTGGTACTTAAAGCAGAATTTTGATTTCATGTAAAGCAAATTTTTAAAATTATAGAATTGTTTAATATTATAAAAAGTTTGGTTTTTGTAAATTGTTTGAAGCTTTTAGGGAGAGCCGAAATAAACATAATGCAAACTAAATGAATGTTTCTGTTTTTAATAGAATATTTTTTATAACTAACATTATTGTCAATGTTCTTACAAGCGCAAAAGTGTGTTGGGTTACTTATAATAACTTGGTATTTGGTTAACAGATAGTTTGAGGTATTTTTTTCTCTCAATACTGAACCATAATCACAATAATAAGAACAATAAAACTAAAATAAAATTCTATTTGGCAATGTCGGTATTTCGTCTATTTTTGCAGTCCTAATTTTCACCAAAGGAGGTATATTAATCATGCTTATTATCGATTCAAAAGATTGCGAAAACATTGACAAGGCTTTAAAAAAGTACAAGAAGAAATTTGAAAAAAGTAAAACCTTGTTACAGTTAAGAGAACGTCAAACGTTCACTAAACCTAGTGTTGTTCGTCGTGGCCAAGTGCTTAAAGCTATTTACAAGCAGCAGTTGGCAAGTGGAAAATTTGAAGATTAGTCTTAAATTTATGCCCAAAACATATTTAAGTAGCCTATAGTGTATAACTTTAGGCTACTTTTTTATGCTACTACTACAATCAAATTATCCACAAGTACAATCTTTTATAGATTATCTCACATTCGAGAAGCGATATTCTCAACACACTATTATATCATACCAAAACGATTTAAATCAATTTTTCAGTTATCTAATAAAAGAATACGAAGCTCCACTTTTACAAGAAATAAAACCTGTATTGGTAAGAAGCTGGTTGGCAGCATTAAAAGCCAATAAGTTAGAAGCAAAATCTATCAACCGCAAGTCGTCTTCTTTAAAATCTTTTTTTAAGTATCAATTAAAAACTGGGATGTTAACTACAACCCCTATGGCTACTATTGTTGCCCTTAAAACTAGTAAGCGGTTACCAGAATTTGTGCAACAGAACCACTTAGAAACACTCTTTAACCATGTCGAATTTTCTGATGATTGGGATGGTAGAACTAAACGACTGGTATTGCAACTGTTTTATGCATCTGGAATGCGCTTAAGTGAGTTGATAAACCTACAAATTCATCAATTAGACGTTGCTCAAAGCCAAGTAAAAGTATTAGGTAAAGGTAATAAAGAGCGTATTATTCCTATTTCTAAAGCCTTAATAGATGAGTTGACAAGCTATATTGCAGATAAACCCATGCAACTGTTAGGTATACTTAATTTATTTACAACTGTTAAGGGTAAACCATTACAGGCAAGGGTTGTATACGAATTTGTAAAACAAAATTTAAGCTTGGTAACTACTATTAAGAAAAAAAGTCCACATATTTTACGGCATAGTTTTGCCACGCATTTAATGAACAATGGTGCAGATTTAAATGCAGTAAAAGAGCTACTTGGTCATAGTAGTTTGGCAGCAACACAAGTTTACACGCACAATACCATAGAAAAATTAAAGGATGTCTATAAAAATGCACATCCAAAAGCATAAAGTTTAAAAAAAGTTGTACAAAAAGCAATTTGTACATAAAAAGAAATTATTTTAGTGCTAACAAATAAATAATAAATGCGTATGGGATAATTATTACCTGAAGTTCTTTCACAATTATTTATTCATTTTAAAAACGTGAGATGTTATGAACGTAAACATTCAAACAGTACACTTTAGTGCCGATGACAAACTAGTAGATTATGTGTCTAAAAAGCTACAAAAGCTAAACACTTTTCACGACCGAATAACGAAAGTTGACGTGTTTTTGAAGTTAGACAATGTAGTACACAATATTAAAGACAAGGTTGCAGAAATTAAAGTACACATACCTCGTCACGAATTTTTTGTAAAATCATCCTCTAAATCATTTGAAGAATCGTTTGACAATGCATTAGAATCTATTGCTAATCAAATAAAACGAAAAAAAGAAAAGCTCGCAGCATAAATATTATCCCATTTAAGGCCCTGAAATATGGGTCTTTTTTTTGCCATTAATTACCTGTATTTTTATTCTTTAATAGCTGTTATTAAGCCTTTTTGCTTGCTAATTTTTCTTGGTGTTACAGGTAACATTTTTAGCAATGCACAATTTATTGGTACAAGACGTATCATTGATGAGAAAACAGTTTTTGCAGACATTTGTGGTACTTTGTACCTATTTATTATTTGGCAAAAATTAAATGTACTTATAGCAACTTAACTATTTTTTGTTTGTTGTTTTACCTATTAATAAAAGTTATTATGGCCATTAAAGCAGATACATTTCAATCTCCAGATTATTATTTATTAGACGATTTATTGACAGATGAGCACAAACTCATTAGAGAAACAGTACGCAATTATGTAAAAAAAGAAATTTCACCAATAATAGAAGATTATGCCCAACGGGCAGAATTTCCACAACAAATTGTAAAGCAATTAGGTAGTCTAGGCTGTTTTGGGCCAACAGTGCCTGAGCAGTATGGTGGTGGTGGGTTAGATTATATCAGTTATGGCTTAATGATGCAGGAGTTAGAACGAGGCGATAGTGGTGTAAGAAGTACTGCTAGTGTGCAAGGTAGTTTGGTGATGTATCCTATTTATGCTTTTGGTAGTGAGGAGCAACGCAATAAATATTTACCGAAACTAGCATCTGGCGAATGGTTGGGTTGTTTTGGACTTACAGAGCCAAATCATGGTAGCGATCCAAGTGGAATGCTTACCAATTTTGTAGAAGATGGTGATGATGTAATTTTAAATGGAGCAAAAATGTGGATTAGCAATGCCCCCTTTGCACAAGTAGCTGTTGTGTGGGCAAAAGATGGACAAGGGGAAATTAGAGGTATTATTGTAGAAAGAGATATGCCTGGGTTTACCACACCAACCACACACAATAAATGGAGCTTGCGTGCTAGTGCCACTGGCGAACTGGTGTTTAATGATGTGCGTGTACCAAAAACCAATATTTTACCCAATGTAAAGGGATTAAAAGGGCCGCTGAGTTGCCTAACAAAAGCCCGATTTGGTATTGCTTGGGGCGCAATTGGTGTAGCGATGGATTGTTACGATACAGCTTTGCGTTACAGTAAGGAGCGTGTACAGTTTGGCAAACCCATTGCTAGCTTTCAACTACAGCAAAAAAAGCTGGCCGAAATGATAACTGAAATAACCAAAGCACAGTTACTTGTTTGGCGGTTGGCGGTTTTAATGAACAATGGAAAAGCCACACCAGCACAAGTAAGTATGGCAAAACGTAATAGTTGCGAAATAGCTGCCAACATTGCAAGAGAAGCTAGGCAAATACTCGGTGGCATGGGCATTACAGGCGAATATTCTATTATGCGCCACATGATGAATATAGAAAGCGTATTAACTTATGAAGGCACCCACGATGTGCATTTACTAATAACAGGGATGGATATAACTGGTATAAATGCGTTTAAATAGTACCCCAACTCCTAAAGTGGTAATAAATTAGTGGTAAAAAAATGGGTTGCAAATATGAAAGACGAGCGGAATAAAAATATAAAGCAAAACGCCTCTCTGGGGGCGAGCGGTATTATTTTCCTAATCGGTATGATGGGTAGTGGTAAAAGCTATTGGGCACAACAAATTGCTGCTACTGCCAACTTACATTGGATGGACTTGGATGCTGAAATTGAAAAAGAAAATAGCATGACCATCAACGAAATATTTGAGAGTGAAGGGGAGGCTGCCTTTAGATTAAAGGAGAAAAAGGCATTGTACAAATTAGCTGATTATACCAACATTATTATTGCAACAGGTGGTGGTACCCCTTGCTTTTTTGATAATATGAACTGGATGAACGCACACGGCACCACTATTTTTATAAACGAGCCAGTAAGCATTTTGGTACAAAGGCTGCAAAATGAAAAAGCACAACGACCATTAATTAGTCAGTCATCAAATGAAGCATTACAAGTATTATTAGACAATAAATTAGCAGAAAGACTGCCATGGTATCAGCAAGCAAAACATAGTGTTACAGGTTCAACAGTAACACTTACAGATTTTTTAGGCTTGATAAAAGGATAATAATCATCCAAATTTATCTGCCTTGGTCTATCATTAAATTCATTTAAATTATTTTAATCTTCATTTTACATGCATAAAGGCTACATAAAAACAGCTGCTTTTTTAGGAGCGATATCGGTAATGTTAGGGGCATTTGCAGCGCATAAACTAAAGCAAATAGTAAGCGAGCAAGCTGTTGCGATATTTGAAACTGCCGTGCGCTATCAATTTTACCATGTATTCGCATTGGCACTAACAGCAGTGATGTATAAAGATTATCCCAATAAATTAATCTCAGCATCTGGTATTTTATTTATGCTAGGTATTTTGTTTTTTAGCGGCTCATTATACCTACTTACCTATATTATTGCTAATAATATTGTTGGCCTAGACTGGATTGGTGCCATAACGCCAATTGGCGGGTTATTTTTTATTGTAGGTTGGCTGTGCTTATCGCTTGGGGTGAAATATAAGTAGTGAGTGGTTAAAAGTGAAAAACGAATAATTAGTAGGTAATAGCACCAACACACATTAGGTACTTGGTTACCAAAATTATATACCCAACAAGTTGCATTAGGTAGTTCGTAACCAAAATTATACACCTATTATGCTTTATTAGGCATTTAAAAATCAAAATTATACATCTAGCAAGTTGCATTAGGCACCGAGTAAGCTGATTACACATCTAGTAACTCGTATTAGGCACTTAATGGGTTTAATTATCCAATTTGATAGTAATATTAGGGTGTTGTGTTATAAAATTATAAAATAAGTACCTAATATTTTTGTTATTCAGAATATAAATCGTTATTTCATAGCATAGAAAATTGATAATTAAAAAACTTACTGCTATGACTAACAAAAACGCACCTATTTTAAAAATGTTTTTGGCTGTAATTAAAATTTGTACTGCCAATGCTACTGCCTTTGGTACCCTACCTGCTTTTGGCAAAGCCTATACAAAATTTACTGCTTTGGTAGAAGCTATTAATGCGGACAATAAAAATTTACAGGGCGATAGAACGGGTATTACTGAAGATAAATATGCCCAGCGCCAGGCAATGGCTACGGCCACTTTGGTAGTAAGTGGTGCCTTGCAAGCCTACGCTAACGAAGTTAATAACCACACACTAGCAGCAGATGCCAACGTGGTTGAAACCGATATATTGCAAAGTAAAGAAACCGATTCAGACGATATTTGCTTACATATACATGACCTTGGCATGGCTAACTTGGCACAGCTTGCCGACTATGGCATTACCCAAGCCACCCTTACTGCTTTAGAAACGACCATCACCAACTTTACTACAAAAATTGGTACACCACGCCAGCACGTAATAAATACCAAAACCACCCGTGGTAATTTAGAAACCCATTTTAAAGAAGCCGAAACCCTACTAGATAAGCAATTAGATAAACTAATGTTGGTGCTAAAACCCACCAACGCAGATTTTTATAGCCAATATATTGATGCGAGAAATATTATACCACAAGGTGGTGGTGGGGCAAAGGATGAAGTGGCGGTTGCGCCTGTGATTTAGTGGGCGAGGGTTGGGAAGATGTAATCGTCTATGTCTCTGCTGTCTCTGCGAAGTAAGAAGCAGCCTACATGCAAAAGAAAGATAGTTTCGTGCCTTGCCAAAACGGAGGGGTTAAAATCTGTATTGACGTATGTTTTTGAAAGTAGCGCATTTTGTATTGTTGTTGATAATCAATTAAAAAAAGTAACGGATTTTGTATTGATGGAGTTAAAACATTCGTATATATTTGAGTTGCCTGCAAGCCTACGTAGTCACTACATTTTAAAAGAAACTAATAATAAAACTTAAGTACAAATATGACCTTCGAAAAAATTACTAATGATTCAGAATGTGATTGTTTGAATAAATCATCGGAAAACACAACTAATGAGTTTATAAGAAAACTAGGGAAACCTTTATTGGAAGATAAAGACTTTGTTAGTTATTGGGAAAGAAATAAACGTCCCTTAATTGACGATTGTAAAAACATCTGTTCATTTAAAGGAATCTCTATGAATCTCTATAAAAATGAGTACGAAGAGCAAATTTTAAACAAGTATAAAACTACTATGAATATTAATCCAAAAAAAGGTAGTCATTACTTAAAGTTTAAATTATTGCAAGGTGCAGGAAATGTAAAACATACACCAGAGGAAAATGATACAAGTCATCATGATTTTTTTAAAAGTGATGATTTTAAATTAGAAAATATTACCGTTCTTGAAATAGTTAAATTTGCTTAAATGAATAACTTTAATTTACAAGGAAATAATTTAGCAAAACTTGACTTTGTTAAAATTATTGATAATTATAAAATTCTTCATTTTGATGAATTACCAATTTTATATGTAGGTACAAATAAATTTGGAAATAAAATTATTGGTTCACATCTAGAAGATGATGACGACATCCAAAAAAGCATTAATATTCATACCATTCTCTCAAACAAAGAGTTTTATAATTTTATGCAAAATAAAGTTTCATATTTGGAACTTTTAAAAACATCTACAAGCATTTTTATTGTCGAAAATGATTACAACAATATTGACCTAAAAGCTTATGAATTTGAATTTGCAAGTATTCCAGTTGAATATTTACCAACTGAAAATTCATTCTGTCCAACATTAATTAGAGAGAGTTCGTTTAATTTCTCTGTAATTTTAAAAGGAAAACTTGCAGATATCAGCAAAGCTGTAGCTGAAGATGTTTCTAAAATACAAAACTTATTTACAGATTTTTTAGAAGACCGTATTAGGAGTCTAAAAGGATTTAACTTATTTCCTAAAGCATTATTGCAACCATATGCCGATGGAAGTTTTAAAATTAATTTTGAATTAAGTTATAATCAAAAAAACAATAAAAATTCTAATTTCTTTATTGAAGCTGCCCCAATTGACAGCTATATTGCAGAATATATAAATTATTTATCAGAAAATTTTAGTAATGATAATTCAATATTTCTTGACGATAATGTTGATTTTTCAGAAAAATTAAAATCACTAGAAATAAAACTAAATGAAGTTTATGAAAAAGGTGCAGTAGCAAAACCAAATGATTTAAAAAAAATACTAAGAGAAGATATTTTAAAATCAGCTAATAAATTTGAACAAATTACAGAACAAATTGGAGACAATTTTGACAGTATATCCATTTCAAACAATATTGATAAAGACGATTATCCTTTGGCATTTATAGACGCAGATTTTTCCTCTAAATTTCAAAATAGTATTGAGAAAATCGAGGTTTCAAAATCTAATATGATTAGAGACGAAGATTTTAAAGATTATAACATTTGTATTTATCATTTAAACACTGATTCGAGAATTGGGAACGCATATATTAGGAACTTAGAAAAAACTAATGAAATGTCTAAACCTAAAATTATAATCAATGGCGACGATGGTTTAGACCATACAAAATATACTGAAAGTTTGTACTTAAACCAATGGATTGATGTGAAGGCAAAGGCAAAACGTGTTGGTGACAAGTTTAAATTACTAGAGATAAGTATCGAAAGCTCTAAGTAAAAGGCCAGCAGGCAACATTCAGCCTTGGTACGTGTCCTCACGTACCATTCATAATATGTGTTTCGTGAAGACACGAAACAGGGCTTCGGAGGTATTCCGCTTTTGTTGCTTTCACCAACAGCTTTTATTAATCGTTGTTGGTCAAATATACAGTAATGGCTGTATCACTTTGTGACCCCGCCTTCTCAATTTCTTTGCGTGACATACTAAAAAAACACATCTTCAATTAAAAATATTTCAACTACCACGTCTTTTTTTAGCGTAATGGCAATCACATCAAACTGAATTTTTAACCAGTCAGGATGTTGATATAGGTATTCTTCGGCTGCTTTTTTTAGGTGGTTCATTTTCGCTTGGCCAATGCTGTCTTCGGGCAATCCAAACTTGGTATTGGTTCTCGTTTTAACTTCTACAAAGTGTAGGCGGCTATTGTGGCTGGCTATAATATCTACTTCCAAATGTTTGTGTCGCCAATTATTTTCTATTATTGCATAGCCTTTTTCTTGTAAATAATTGGTAGCAATTATTTCCCCTTTATTTCCTGTTAGTTTATGATGGGTCATACTTATTTTCGTTGCTTAAAATTGTAACATGACATTAAACGGTAAAACATTTCATCTAAAAGGCAAAGTACAAAATTATGCTTGGGGCGGCTATACTTTTATTCCCAATTTATTAGGGTTTAACAATAGTGACCACGCACCATGTGCCGAGTATTGGATGGGTGCACATCCATCTGCATCGTCTATTATTAGCGATGATATGTCATCTGTGTCGTTAAACGATTTTATAACTGATAATACCACTGTAACACTTACCAATAGGGTTTTTGAGCAGTTTGGCGAGTTGCCGTATTTGCTTAAAATTTTAGATGTAAAAGATATGTTGTCTATACAAGTGCATCCTACTAAAACCGAAGCTAAAAAAGGCTTTGATGCAGAAGAGTTGGCAGGCATACCCATTTCTGCACCACATCGCAACTATAAAGATAGTAACCACAAACCCGAGGTAATGGTAGCCTTAAGCGAGTTTTGGCTGTTACATGGGTTTAAAGAAAAGGATGCATTAATGCAAACCCTTATAGAAGTTCAAGAGTTTAATGTGTTGCAACCATTGTTTAAAACCGCAGGCTACAAAGGCTTGTACCAAATGGTGATGGAAATGGAACAACAATATATTGACTCTATGATGAAACCCTTGGTAAAAAGGGAACTTCGCCGTAAGGCCAACAACCAACTAACCAAAAAAGATCCAGGTTGGTG
Source organism: Chitinophagales bacterium (assembly GCA_038327865.1). Lineage (GTDB taxonomy): Bacteria > Bacteroidota > Bacteroidia > Chitinophagales > Chitinophagaceae > Parasediminibacterium. The sequence continues at coordinate 64,303 of JBBQLL010000016.1, forward strand.
GGTTGCCAAATTGTTTGATGGGAAAGAAGACAACATTAGCAATATAGATAAAGGTATTTTTTCTATTTACTTTTTTAATATAGTAGAAGTGGCAGTAGGCGAGGCGGTTTTTCAACGTGCAGGGGTGCCACATGCTTATTTAGAAGGGCAGAATGTTGAGTTGATGGCCAATAGCGATAATGTATTGCGTGGCGGGTTAACACCAAAACATATTGATGTGCCCGAACTACTAAAGCATACCTTGTTTGAAGGTATTGTACCAAATATTATGAAGGGGAATGATATTGGTAATAATGCCGTTAATTATCCTTGCCCTGTTGCAGATTTTGGTATTCATAAAATTGAGCTAAACGGGAATAGTCACCAAGCAACTGCCATATCTTTAGAAATAATTATTGCTGTAGAAGGCGGTGCGGTAATAAATAGCAGTAGGAATATTGTACTAAAACAAGGCGAAGCGGTGGCCATTTTACCCAATGAAGCGTATAAAATAGAATCATCGGGTAAATGTGTGTTGTACAAAGCGTTTGTACCATAATTAATTTTTATCGTAAAGGCAGATAGGCACATAGTTTTTTTGGAAAATTTTTAGTATACCATGAAGTTCTTTTTTTAGCATATATTTTTTATAATTTTATAATTTTTACATGTCTATTGTGCCTCTTTGATAAGTTTGTTCAGGCTCTGAAAACCTTATCAACGTAAAGCGGAAAATTGCATTTGTCCCTTAATATTTTCAACCTATTTTTGCGTATTAAATTATAACTATGAAGTTGCAAAAAAACATTATTATCTCACTTGTATTGTTGATTATCATTTCAGCTATTTATCGCATTATACCAAATCGCCCTTTGGGCTTTGCCCCACAAATTGCCATGGCTTTATTTGGTGGTGCTTTATTTGTAAAAGATAAAAAATGGGCTTTTGCTTTGCCGCTATTATCAATGTTTATTAGTGATATATTGTATCATGTACTATATGTAAATAATTTAACTAGTATTCGTGGGTTTTATAGTGGTCAGTGGGTAAATTACTTATTGTTTGCTGGCTTAACAGTTATTGGCTTTACAGTTAAAATAAATAAAATAATGAGCATTATTGGTGGCGTTATTGCTGCACCAACAGCTTACTTTTTAGTGTCAAATTTTTTGGTTTGGGCTAATGGCGGTGGGTATCATCATCCAAAAACATTTGCAGGTATGCTGGCTTGTTATACAGATGCTTTACCTTTTTACCAAGGTAGTTTAGCTGGTACAGCAGTATTTGCCGCTGTGTTGTTTGGTGCTTATAATGTGGTTAAAAAAGTTGAAGTAAAACCTGCTTTGGCTGCTTAAGATAGGAATATGGATAAAACAGATTTATATGAATTCAAACAATTTTTTTAGAATATTTTAAAATGGTCGCCTTGTGAAAGGGCGGTCATTTTTGTTTTGAATGTTTTGTGGCTTAATGCTTTTGTGGCTAAAAAATAGACGCTTAAATAAAAGTTGAAGTACATATCTAAATGTTGCAGTGTGCGACGCAACGATGCTGCATTGAAAAACAAAAAGCTGGTTACTCCAAAAAATCTACTAAATTTTTACGGACTTTACTTTCTTTGCTTCTTGGCGTGAAATACTAAAACCACTTCTTCTTCATAAAATAGGCACTAATAACAATTGAAACGCCCAAAGAAATTAAAATGGGTATATAAAACGAGTGAGGTGAGTGCTGACCAGGAATATCAACGTTCATGCCGTAAACGCTGGCAACCAGTGCTGGCAGGGATAAGATGATGGTGATAGATGTTAACCGTTTCATAACGGTGTTTAAATTATTGCTTATGATGCTGGCAAACGCATCCATAGTGCTAGTTAAAATATTGGTGTAAATATTGGCCATTTCTAGGGCTTGGCTAGTATCTACAATTAAATCTTGCATAAACTCTTTTTCATCGTCGGTAAGGCCGAGAAAATTTGTGCGTTCTAGCTTCATTAATAGCATTTCGTTGGTACGTAGCGCTGTAATAAAGTACACCAAACTTTTTTGAATACGCATTAGGTTTAATAAATCTTCGTTGCTATTGCTTTCGTATAAGCTGGTTTCGTATTTGTTGCGCCGTTGATTGATTTCTTTTAAAAATTCCATAAAATTCTGTACCACTTTCTCAAATATTTTAAGCACCATCATGCTGCGTTTATCTGGGTTGCGCCGCTGAAACGAGTTGAGAAATTTTTTAATAGCACCATTGTCAAAACTGTTTACGGTTACAATTTGATGGTCGGTTAAAATAATACAAATGGGTATGGTAATGTAAAAGGCATCGCTATAGTTAAACGAATTATTTTCTGTAGGGGTTTTAATAACAATAAACTTAGTACTGTCATCTAGTTCGTAACGTGGTCGTTCATCAATATCTAGCGAATCTCGTAAAAACTCAATAGGAATGGCTAGTTTTTCGCTTATATCAATAAATTCTTCATCTTTAAAAGGCGGTACCAAATTTACCCAAGTACCATTTTCTGGTTTATCTATTTCTATGGTTTTCCGGTCTATTATTTTAAAATATTGAATCATTTTTAAGTTGTAAGTAGTGAGTTATAAGTGGTGAGTGGGTGAGTGATGAGTTGTGAGCGGTAAAAGGGTGAATGGTTAGTTGATAATCGCAAGTAAGTTTTATAACTCACAACCTATAACCCATAACTTATAACTCTATCTCTCCTTTAAACACAAAAGTTGCTGGGCCGCATAACCAGATATTTTCAAATTGCTTGTCGGTAATTTTATCAAACTCTACTGCCAAATTACCCCCTAGTGTGGTGACATCTATGCGGTTAAAACCATTTTCGTTGTGGGCAAACATTAATGCTGCGGCTGTAACACCAGTACCACAACTTAGGGTTTCATCTTCAACACCACGCTCGAAAGTGCGTACAATTATTTTATCTTCATCTACACTTTCTACAAAATTTACATTGATACCTTCTTCTTTAAAGTCGCAACTGTTGCGGATCTCGTGCCCATTTTTAAAAACATCATACGACATTACATCACTGGTAGGGTGTACCAAATGTGGGCTACCTGTATTTAATATAAAGTCACCATGATGTTGTGTTACGCTATTTACGTTTGTCATTTTTAAGTTTACCCAACCGTCTTTGCTAAAAATGGCTTCGTGTTCACCATCAATAGCCAAAAATTTATACGTTAATTTTTGTATACCTCTATCAAATGCAAACTGCGTTAAACATCTACCACCATTACCACACATACTACTTTCTTTACCATCTGCATTGTAGTAAATCATTTCAAAGTCGTAGCCATCTTTTAGGTTTAAAAGCATTAAGCCATCTGCACCAATACCAAACTTACGGTCGCATAAATGATGTACTTGTTTAGTGGTTAATTGAATCGTATTGTTTCTATTATCAAAAATGATAAAGTCGTTGCCAGTACCTTGATATTTGTAGAATGTCATAATTGGTGATTGGTTAGAGGTTAGTAGTAAGTGGGTTTTGGCGAGAAGGTATTTCGGTTTAATATCAAAACCTCAGCCTCAAATTCCAAGTCCTAAATATCAAATTCCAGATTATAAATTGCTAATTATTTCCAACGCTTTTATAATTAAATTTTCAACGGCTAATTGGCCATCTTTAGTAAATTGTTTGTCTACCCTGTTGGCTACAATAGCGTTAAGGCTTAAGCAATGATGCCCTAATAAGCGACCTAAACCATAAATAGCACTTGTTTCCATTTCAAAATTAGTAATACGATGTTGCCCAAAAGCAAATGCTGGTAAGCGGTCTATTAAATTGGGGTTGGTTAAAGGCAAACGTAATACCCTGCCTTGTGGCCCAAAAAAACCTGGGCATGTAACGGTAATACCATGATGAAACCCATCTACAAAATGCCTTAATAAAGCACTACTTGCACCCGTAACGTATGGCTGCGAGATAGCTGCATCTATTTGCGTATGATTAATAAATTGTTGAATAATCTGTTGTTCTTCATCGTTATTAGTATGCGTATAAAAATTTAATAAATTATCTATACCCAAACCATGTGAACTAACCACAAAACTATCTACAGGTATATCTTTTTGTAAAGAGCCAGAAGTGCCAATACGTATAATATTAAGATGCCTTAAAACGGGGTTAATAGTTCTGGTTTTAAAATCAATATTTACTAAGGCATCTAGTTCATTTAAAACAATATCAATATTATCGGGCCCAATACCTGTAGAAATAACGGTTAATCTTTTAGCACCAATTTTGCCAGTGTGAGATATAAATTCTCTGTGTTCGTTTTTTATGTCAATAGTGTCAAAATGCTTACTTACCTCCTTAACACGACTAGGATCGCCAACAAAAATTACAGTATCTGCCACATCTTCTGGCAACATATTTAAATGATAAATCGCCCCTCTGCTATTAATTATTAACTCACTTTCTTCAATACGCTGCATATTATTTTTTTAGATTTCAAATTTAGAGTTTCGTATTTCAATTTGAAGCATTATTTTCGCAGCAAGAACAAAAAAGGCTCTGTGGCCGAGTGGCTAGGCAAAGCTCTGCAAAAGCTTCTACAGCGGTTCGAATCCGCTCGGAGCCTCAAAAAAAGGGATTATCTACATGATAATCCCTTTTTTTATTATGATCATTTTACAAATCTCATTTACAAAAATCACTAATATTTAGAACACCAATGAATTATTAATTATACATTGGCATCTTTCGTCAATTTACGGTCAGATATATTATATTAAAAAAACTTCATTTTATGCCGCCCTTCATAGTTAAAAGGTACGGTTATAAAAATGCCAGCTTTCCCAACTCTGGTCGTTCCTTTTACAGTTACAAGCACCTCATTACTGAGTAAAACTGTTAATGCGTTTTTAAAAACGCCTTGCATATTTACCGCCATTGTACTTGGTAAGGTAAACTCACTCCGCTTATCAATGTGCATAGTTGTGTCTAATTTGTAATTTCCTAAAAAATTATTATTAATGTAAACATCGCATTCTACCTTTTTTAAATCAACCCCAAAATTATTAGGATTAAAATAAACCAGATCAATTGACAGGTTTGTTTTATCAAATCCAGCCTGTTGCACCTTCACATTTTTTAAATCTCGATACTCGAAACCTTGTGGTTTTTGGCAACTGTATATTGTTAAAATACCAAATAATAGGGCAAATAAGCCGATTTTTTTCACTGCAATAATATTTAGTGCAAAGTAGGATAGAAGTGCCGTAAATCAATTTTAGGGACTATCTTTATTTTTACTTTATATGCTAATAAAATTAGCATTATTTTAAAAATTATTATTATGATTACTATAAAATTTATGCACATTATTTTAGTTAAAAATAATTGCAATTATATATTGATTATCAATCGATTATAATAATTCAAATAAAATAAAAGTTAAGCAATAATGCTACTAAAAACAATTAAAATTAAGTAATTTTAAAATTATGTTGAATAACAATTTTATTAATAAAAAAATAACGCAAATAATTGATAATCAATATTTTGGTAGTATTAACTACTATAGTACTTTATTTAAATTTTTAAATACTGAAATAGAATTATTTGATAACTATCAAAAAATGAGTTTTCGAAACCGATGTATAGTTGTAGGCAGTAATGGGTTGGTACATTTGAGTATACCAGTGGTTGGTGGTAGAAATAAGAAGCAATTAATGCGGGATGTAAAAATTGATTATTCTCAGGCTTGGCAACGCCAACATATTAAAACAATTACTAGTTGTTATGGTAAGGCACCATTTTATGAATATTATATAAATGATATAGAAAAACTGATAAAATGTCAGTCAATTTTTTTGGTCGATTTTAATTGGGAAATAATGTTATGGTTAAAAAGAATAATTCAAATTCCTACAGAAATATCATTTACCGAAAATTTTATAGCTGAGTATAACTCAAAAAATATAGTTGATAATCGTAATAAATGGTTGCCTAATAAATTTATTATAGATGAGGATGTTATAAAATATCAACAAGTGTTTGAGGATAAAATTGGATTTCAAAAAAATGTGAGTATTATAGATTTATTATTTTGTGAAGGGTCAAATGCAAAAAATTTATTAAAAAGCAACGTATTTTAATTTTTGTGCATCTTACAAAAACTAGAAATTCATTTAATTAATGAATAATCTTTAGAAGATTAAACCTAATTTGGCTTTTTATATCTATTTGAGTTGCTACCCCAAACAATGATGAAGAAATTATTACTTTTTGTAGGTTATTTATTTGTGTTATTTACTGCTATTTCTCAAAACTTCTCTAATAAGGGAAAGGACTTTTGGTTAGGTTACGGCTATCATTGTCAAATGAATACTAGTGGAACTGTTATTGCTTCGGGCGGAACACAGAATATGGTTTTGTATTTTACTTCAGATAGAAATGCAACTGTTACTGTTGAAATACCTGCAAATGGCTACAAGCAAACGTATTCAGTATTTGCTAATCAAATTACCGAAACATCTGCATTACCCAAAACTGGTACTCAAGATGCTCGAATATCTGATACTGGTTATTTTGATAGAGGCATACATATCTACAGTGATAATGATATTGTAGCCTATGCACATATTTATAATGGGGCTATTTCTGGTGCTTCGTTATTATTTCCTACCAATACTTTAGGTAAAGACTATTATGTTATTAGTTATAATCAAGCTACCAATCAAAATTATTCCAACTCCTTTGCATTTGTAGTAGCTGTAGAAGATAACACTACAGTTGAAATAACCCCTTCGGTAGCCAACAACAATGCTAAAACTGCAGGAACGGCGTTTACAGTAAATCTTAATAAAGGGCAGATTTATAGCCTATTTGGCACTACTTCTGGCAAAAGTGGTACTGATTTAACGGGAACAAGAATTAGAACAATAAGTACAAATGGAATATGTAAAAAAATTGCAGTTTTTTGCGGGGCGGGTAAAATAAGTATTGGGGGCACTCAAAGTGGCAGTGCAGATAACTTATTCGCTCAATCATTACCTGCAAGCGCTTGGGGATTAAAATATTTAACAGCACCAACTGGTACACAACCTAATAATTATTTTAGAATATGTGTAACAGATCCTACCACTGTAGTCAAATTAAATGGTAGTATTATCTCAAATACTTTGTTACAGCGAAACTTTTTTTATGAGTTAAAAAACGCTACTGTGCTAAATTTACCAGGTAATGGGCTTTCTGTTTCAAATACATCTAATGGTGTTTGGAATTTGATTGAAGCTGATAAGCCTATTAATGTGGCTCAATTTTGCACTACACAGGGACAGGATGGAAATGGCACACCTGGCGATCCTGAAATGATTTACTTAAGCCCAGTTGAACAAACAATTAATAATATAACTTTAAATTCTACTTTTCATAATGCCATTACGGTTCATGGTATTAATGTGGTAATAAGAAGTGGGGGTGTCAGTAGCTTTAAACTAGATGGTGTAAATATATCTAACAGTTTTACTACACATCCTAGCGATGCTAACTATTCTTACGCAATTTTACCTGTGTCTTCTGGGGCTCACAATTTATACTCTGATACAGGGTTTAATGCCATTGCTTATGGTTTTGGTCAAGCGGAAAGCTACGGTTACAATGCTGGTACCAATATTAAAGATCTATATACACCCGTATTTCAAAATCCATATGCTCGTTTAAATTTTGCTGCCACTTGTGTAGGCACACCTTTTCAATTTTCAGTACCATTGTCTTATCAGCCAACAGCAGTTACATGGGATTTTGGTGGTGCCACTAATACAAATCTTTCACCTAATACAACCATTTCTCCAGTAACGCCTTTGACAGACAGTACACCAACGATTGGAGGCCAAAAATTATATTATTATAGCCCAGCAAATGGGGACCCTGCTGGTAAAACATTCATATATAACAGGGCAGGTACAGATACCATTAAACTATATGCTACCAATCCTACACCTGATGGTTGTGGCACAAGCAATGCAGAATATGATATTCCTGTTATGATAAATAATACTCCTATCGCGAATTTTAGCGTTAGTGCTGTAAGGTGTATATCCGATTCGATTCCTTTTGCAGATGCCTCAACTGGTTTAGGTAACAGCAATGTGGTTAATGGCTTGTGGTATTGGGGAGATGGTAAAACTGACAGTCTAAAAGCACCTAAGCATAAGTTTTTATTGCCAAAAACTTATAATGTTCGTTACAGACCAATTACCGATTTTGGTTGCATTGGCGATACAACTATTGCATTTGATTTGGCGGCAGCACCAATTGCAAATTTTGGAATAAGCAGTAATACTTGTTTAGGAAACACTATTTTATTTACAGATTCTTCTACTATTTCTGTTGGAACAATTGTAAAATGGTACTGGGATTATGGTAATGGTAAAAAAGACACATTGACAACTAATGCCACAAGAACACAGTTATACGCTGTTGTTGGTACTTATACCGTTAATTTAATTGTAGAAAATAATACTGGATGTAAAAGCAATGCATTTTCAAAATCCCTAGTTGTACATCCATTACCTATAACCAATTTTTTATTGCCTACTGGGGTATGCTTGCCTGTTGGTAAAAGCCAATTTAGTAATGCCACAACTAGTAGCGATACATCAACAACTTTTAAATATCTCTGGAATTTTGGTGATGGTAACATTGATAGTGTTACAAGTCCTATACATTATTATAATTCGGTTGGACCTTTTAATATTAAATTAACAGCAACTTCTGTTTTTGGATGTGTGAAAGATACTACGAAAGTATTGTCGTCAGTTTTTCCACAGCCTAAGGCTAATTTCACAATTAGTAATGAAGTTTGTTTACGTGATACTACAATTTATACAGATGCTAGCGACGGAAAAGGTAGTGTTATTGCAAAATGGAATTGGAATTTTGGTGATGGTAACACCGATACTTTACAAAATACCAAGCACAAATATCTAGCTGCTGGTACTGATACTGTTAAACTATTTGTAATTACTGATAAAGGTTGTTATAGTGATACGGCAACAAAGTCAACAATAGTAAATCCTTTACCTATAGCTAATTTTAGTTACGCCGCAAATGCTTATTGCGAGAAAACAAGCATCGCATTTATTGATAGCTCAAAAGCAAATGCAGGTAATTTAACTAGATGGTATTGGTTAATGGGTGACGGTAGGGTTATTGATACAGCAAATGGTAATTCATTTAATCATATTTATAATAGTTATGGTAATTATGTAGTAAAATTAATGGTAGGAACAAATAAGGGTTGCAAAAGCGATACGATTTCTAAATCTTTAGAAGTTCATCCTTTACCAATGCCAAATTTTACTATGCCAAATGTTGTTTGTTTGCCTAGTGGTGCCGCAGCATTTACCAATATAACGTCTATAAGCGATACATCAACAATTTTTAAATATCTATGGAATTTTGGGGATGGTGGTATTGATAGCGTAAAAAATCCTTCACATAATTTTAGTGCAGTTGGTCCTTTTAATATTAACTTAAAAACTACTTCAATATTTGGGTGTATAAAAGATACAACTAAGGTATTAACTACTATTTATCCCCAAGCGAAAGCTAATTTTACAGTAAGTAATGAGGTTTGTTTAAGAGATACCACTATTTATACCGATGCTAGCGATGGTAAAGGAAGTGCTGTGGTAAAATGGAACTGGAGTTTTGGTGATGGCACTACCGATACATTACAAAATACCAAACACCGCTATGCAGTTGCTGGTACAAATGGTGTAAAATTATTTGTAATAACCAATAAAGGTTGCTATAGCGATACGGTGACAAAATCCACGGTTGTGAACCCCTTACCAAGTACTGGTTTTAAATATGCCGCTAATTTTTACTGCGAAACCAGACCAGTCACGTTTACCGATACGAGCAAAGCCGGTGCGGGCAATTTAAACAAATGGTATTGGCAGATGGGCGATGGCAGGGTAATAGACACCACCAATGGTAATCCTTTCAACCACAGTTATGCAGCTTATGGTACCTAC
>JBBQLL010000017.1:0-65839 GCA_038327865.1 Chitinophagales bacterium
AAATTCTTCTCTGCTAAATGGCTGCATTTTTTTTAAAAAATACTCTAACGTTGATATTACCAAACCACAATCTGTTAAATAATCAAATATTAGTTGTGGCGTGGTTTCATAATAATCTGCACCACCAAGCCCAAACTCAAATAATACAAAGGGTTTGCTGTTTTTTAGTGTCCGTTCTGCACCTTTTAAAACCGATAATTCAGCACCCTCCACATCAATCTTTATCAGATCTATTTTCATAAATTCTGGTATCAAATTGTCGATAGTATTTAATGGTACTTTTAAATGTTCTACTACGCCATCTTGCGCATGGTCTTCACGTTGTTTAAAGCCGCTAATGGCTGGTCTATCTACATAATAAGCAAATTCTGCAACCCCCATTTTATCAGATAGGGCAATGTTTAGCACTTCGGCTTTATCGCTAAATTTTGTTTTTAATTTATTATATAATGCCGGTATCGGCTCAAAGGCATACACTTTGCCTTTCGGCGAGTTTTGCAATATTTTCTCTAATATAAAACCCTTGTGTGCACCAACATCTATACAATTTGATGTTGGGTTTAGCACCCGTTTAAATACTTCAAAAGTTTGAAAATCGTATTTATCAAAAGCACCAACAAATAACTTTTCCGAGCCTTTGTACAAAGCATACGCCACTTGCTTTGCAGCATTTACAACAAAATCTGGAATTATTTTTCTGGCTGTATTTTTCTGCATGTTTAAATGATAGTTATATCGGGTAATTATCTAAATCTCTTTTCATAGCATAGTCACAAATACACCTAGATTTTAATCAGTTAATGCTTAGATTTTCTATGTAGCTATTGTGCCTTTTGGTAAGCTTAAATTTCCTGCCCTATGCAGTCTTCTTTTTATAATCTTTCCACAATAAAAAACAGCCACCAATTAAAATAAGATAGCTCAAAATGCCTAATACCAAGCCCATTAAATTACCTATTTCAACACTGTGAGGCTTAAATTTAAATTCAATGGTATGCTTGCCTGCGGGTATAGAAATGCCACGTAATAAGTAGTTTGTTTTTACAATAGGTGTCTCTTTGCCATCAATAAAAGCTAACCAACCATACGGATAATATATTTCGCTGAACACGGCAAATTGATTGGTAGCAGCAGTAAAATCGTACTTTAAATAATCGTTTCTGTTTTGTACAAATGTGATGCTTGCCGTACTGTCAAATTGTGGCTGAACAGCTATTTTACTTGCTTCTCTTTTATCAATAATGGCCACCGATTTATTAATACTATCTAACGCTTTCATTTCAGCATCTGCATTAGCAACAGTAATGATATTTTTTACCAACCAAGCATTGCCATAAGCATTAGGGTTTTGTTGAACCGTTGGTTCTTGGCTTTTGCCCTGCCCTTGTACAATAAAATATTTGGTATTCAGCATATTGAACACTTCCATATTTCCTTTACCCAATTGGTTCTCAATAAGGTCTTGGTACAAGGCTAATTTTGCAGGATGGTAACCACCAATTGAATTGTGGTTAAAGGCACATCTGCTGCTGTTCCAAGGGTCGGTGGTTTGGTCGAAAACCCTGTAATAGCTGGTATCCTGTTTAATTTGAAGGTCGGCTTTGTTTGGTAAAAAAGGTTCAACAAAAGCTTCTTTATCAATATAGTTATCGCTTTTTAAATAACGTAAATCAACAGTAATTAAATCTATAAATGTAGCTGCTGTTAAAATAATGAGTGCTAGTTCTGGTTTCAGCTTTTTATTTACCGTAAACCAAACTATTGTACCAGCAAAAGCCATTAATAAAATTACTCTTAATAAATCCCCACCGTACAAACTTTTTCTATCAGCAACCAAACCATTCATAATGGCATTGCTAACCGTTACTGCTTGCTCTTTACCATTGGGTTGCTGTGCCATCATTTGTGTAATTGACCCAGTAATACCTTCTTTGGTTTGTGCATCGTTTTTACTTTTAAAACTACCATCCACATATACAAAAATTAGTATCGCCACCAATGCACCAGCAGCAATGCCACTATATTTTAACTGCTTTTTCATGGCCGTTAAATCGTAGTTACCATAAAACAAAATCTGCAATGCCAGGGCTGCTAATAATGGGAAAGTTAATTGTGGTATTACCAAACTCATGGTTGGGGCTCTGAACTTATTGTATAGCGGTAAATGATCGAATAAAAAATAATTGACGGTAGGGAAATTGTTACCCCAAGCTAAAATAATACCAATGATAGTTGCCGCAACTATCCAGCCTTTATCAATCCATTTTACCACAAATAAACCAGCAATAAACAATAAGCAAATGATTGCTCCGAAATAAACCGTACCCGATGTGCCTTGTGGTTGTGGCCCCCAATAAGCACTCATATATTGGTAAAAATAATTCACTGCATCGGCTGGTAAATTATTGTCTTGCATGGCTTTTACAACGTTACTATTTTCGCCACCTAATTCGGCCGAACCGCTGCTACCACCTTTAAATGCTGGCAACACAAACGTTAAGGTTTCATCAATACCATAGCTCCAAGTAAAGGCATAATCTTTATCTAAACCGCCCTTTGTTTTATTGGCTTTTCCTGCCGAAGAAGTGAGCTCACTTCTGCCGCCACGCATACTTTCCTTGGTATATTCATTGGTAGGCAAAATCATTACACCAAAAGATGCAATACCCATTACACCAGCCACCAAAGCCAAGCCAGCCGTGGTAAATAAATGTTTAAAATCTTTTTGTTTAATGGTATAAATGGCAAATGATACGCCCAAGCAAATGGCAATTAATAACGTGTAATAAGTTATTTGTAAGTGATTTTGATAAACCTGCAAGGTTGCAAATAATAGAGTAGCCATAAAGCCCAAAATATACTTGCGTTGGGTTAATAAAATAAGCCCAGCAATTACCGCAGGTGCATAACCCATAGCGGCAAATTTGGTAACGTGACCAACCGTAACAATAACCGCACTATACGATGCAAACGCATATCCCAAAGATGCCATGGTACCTATCCAAGGTTTGATGTTTAAGGTAACACACAAAATGTAAAAACCAATGCAAGCCAAGAAGAATAAGTTTGCGGGATCGGGTAAGCCTAGTGTAAAAATTTGATGAAAATAAAGCAGGGTTATTTTAGTGGTTTGCTCAAATAAAATTTGATAGGCAGGCATACCGCTAAACATGCTATTGGTCCAGTTTGGTATATAACCATATTTTTCTTTAAATTCCCAACTCTGTTGAGCCATACCTTTTGCACCCAACAAATCGTGCATATTCACCATCATGCCTTTTAAAGCTGGCAAACAATAAATAACGGATACTACTAAAAAAATGGCGATTGCTAATAGATGAGGCAGTAAAGGTTTCCAACTAAATTTCTTCATGATTCTATTTTAAGAGTTCGGCAAAATAATACTATTTTTCAATCCTAATGTCGTTATGATTGATGTATTGAAAATGAAAAGGAATGATTGGCTTTTTAAAATGAGATTAATCAAAAAAAATCATCTATTTGCTAGAATAAAGTGTGTAATAGAAATCATAAATAATTATTAACCAAATGAAACTGCATTCTTTTTTGTCTCGTGTTGCCTTATTATGTAATGTGTTGTTTGTATATTGTTGGCTAATGCAAAAAACAACGGTTAGTATTATTAGCAGTAAAGATATTAATGCTATTATTCTAATTTTAGGCTATTTAACGTCACCTTTTTTAAATATGGCTCTTAACATTTGGTGGTTGATTTTGTTAAGTAAAAAGCAACAGCCATTGGCACCAACTTGGTTGTTACGCACCAATTTAACGCTATTTATCTTTCAAGTTTTGGTATTAATAATGGCGTAAGCTGATGGTTGATAATTGGTAGACGATAGTTGATTGTCAATCGTACGTACTTCGTAAATGGAAATTAATAACTAAAATAAAAATCATCAAAAATCTGTGATAACAAATATTCTTAAAGACAAGCCCACTAAGCTTTTTATTACTATTGCTACTTTTTTTGTGGCTAATGCATTAATTGCCGAAAGCATTGGTACTAAAATATTCTCTTTAGAAAAATTACTAGGTATTCACCTCGCCAATTTTACAATGTTTGGGCAAAGCGGGTTAGGTTTTAACTTGACTTGCGGTGTATTGCTTTGGCCACTTGAGTTTCTTGTAACCGATATTGTGAATGAATTTTACGGCCCTAAAGCCGTACGCAGAATTTCTTTTACTGCTGTTGGCTTAATTTCTTATGCTTTCCTTATGTATTTTATGGCTATTGGTGTGCCGCCTGCTGATTTTTGGATAGGAAGTGGTGTAAAAAATGGTATTGCAGATATGCAAGTAGCATTCAATGGCATTTTCGGGCAAGGCATGCGTATTATTGTAGGTAGTTTGGCAGCCTTTTTAGTAAGCCAAATTGTAGATGTGTATGTATTTCATAAAATAAAGCAAGTTACTGGGGATAAGCGTATTTGGCTACGTGCCACAGGCTCAACCTTGGTAAGTCAATTGATAGATAGTTACATTGTATTATTTATTGCATTTTGGGGTGTGTTTACTTGGCAGCAAATTTTAGCTTTTGGTATGATGAACTATTTTTACAAATTTACGATGGCCATTGTACTTAGCCCTGTTATTGTGTATGCCGAAAAAGGCATTGCCAAATATGTTGGCCACGATGTAGCACAAAAAATGAAGTTAGAAGCAATGGGACAAGAAACAACAGGATTTGAGAATATACCAACAGCAGGTTAATTTTCGTCGCTTTTGTGGCTTTCGTCAACAGCGAAATTGTAATTTGTTGAACAATAGACAAAACAGGAAAACCGTGCAAGGAAGGACATACTAACAAGAATGAAAAACCATACAATTGTAACCAAAAATTGTAAAACCAAACCCGAAAATTGCCAAACTTCAATGTAAGATTATTGTACAGCAATCTAAAATAAATATACTGTACCTGATAATCATATAACCACATCCGAAAATGGATAAACCACACTCAAAAAGTCATAAAATCGCACAGAGAACCGATAGATACTAATACATCAACAGCATTAGCGCAGCTTAATTTTTGTAAATACTTGTAAGTGTGGTAGTGTTAATATAGCAATACCTACAAATAAGTTAGAAATAGCCAACCACTGGGTGGGTGTTTGGGTTTGTAGCACTATTAAGGCTGCTATACCAACCCAAGCAATAATGGTAAATGGTAATGCCTTTTTAATAAGTGTTGCCCATCCTGCGGCATTGTTGGGTAGTTGCATTTGCTGTCGTATCAATTGAAACGATAATAACGAATGCCAAATGCCAAAATAAAAACCAAAACTTAGGTATAAGGGTAATATATAAATAATCGCAATTAGTACAATTGATTGTAGCAAAAACTGCTGTAGCACCTGCATAGTCCACCCAATTTTTTTATAAAAAACAGTCAATAATAATAGCTGAATGACTAAGCCACCACCACTATACATACAACCACTATTACCCCATTGTAGCCACACCGTGGTGGATATTTGTTGCTGTACAATTTGCTGTAATATAGGTGCCGCAGCAGCAATATGGCTGGTAATAATAAACACAATTAATTGAAAGCCATAAAGGGTGTACAATACTGCATCTAGTTGCGGGTGCTTGCGCATGGGCCAATCTATTTCACCAAAATGATAAGCTGTTAGGCCAATAAATAATACCAACGCTACGGTAGGTAATAGCCACCAAACAATGCCATATAGCAGCATGTTTAAAAGATACTTTATTAAAAACTTGGCAAATACTATTTTCTGGGATGCTTGTTGCTGTATCTGCTTTTCTACAAAAAAATCAAGCGAGCCGTGTGGTACACCCGTAAGCAGAATTATTACGATAAAAAATACCAATTGGCTGTTTTGGTTTATGGGGGCAACTAAGGTTATTAACGCCAACAACACGCCTAGTAGCAATATATATTGTCGTATTTTTTCCATACTTATTAGCTATTATTTTTTAGCAACGCTTTTAAAAATGGTAGTTTAGGTAGCCAAGTAAATATGCGTATATCTTGTATTAAACTTGTTTTTTCATCCATAAAATGAAGAATATTTTTTATATTATTGTACTTAAACAATTGTGTAAAAATGCGCTTCATTACTTGTGGCTTATCCTTTATAATTGTTAAAAATAAGCTATCGTAAAATATAAAGCGTGGCTTAAAAAGGCGTCTACTAATGGGTTGTTGTAACTGTATGGCAGCAACAATTTGTTGCGTGTGCTGCATAGCCCTTGCAAACGAATAGCCTGTTGATGGCTTTATACAACCCGCTGCTGTACCTATTGGGATAATATTGGGATGTTGTAGTGTTGGCTTTTGGAGTAGTTGCATGGGTATTTTGCCCTTTTCCTTAGCTGTAATTTGGTAGGTGCAGTTAAACTTTTTTTGCATATAATTCTGCAAAGTAAGCTCGTAGTTTGCATCTAATGCTACCTCACTTGAAAAAATAGTGCATTCTACCAAGGCCTTATTGTTACTAAAAGGCAGTACATAAACAAATTGAGTATCTGTCGTATTATCAACAGAAAAATCCATCAATCTAGCTTTGTCTACATCAAATATTGGGGTATTTGTTTCTATCATCCAACCTAAAAAATGTTGCCAAATAGTTGGCATAATAAAATTTCTAATACCTAATATTGGATTGGTATAAAACACATAATTACCGGTAAATTGTTGTTGTAGAGTAGTTACTAAAACTTGGTTGCCTTGTGGGTCTATTGATGTAACAAAATCCGTAATAATGGTTATACGGCTTTGTGTCCTAAAATAGGCAATATGGTCATTATAAAACGCTAAGCTATTAATGTATTGGTAAGTTTTTGGTTGTATGTTTTGAGTGATAGATAAGCCATCTGTAATAAACTCAATATTGCTCCACTCTTTTTGTACCAAATGCCTATTTGGGTGGTTGGCTTCGTACCAAAAGCACCAAGACTTTTCTTCATGCTGCGGGTTTGCATCTATTAGCAAAATAGATTGAATTTGTGTTGTGGGTAATTGCAACAAGGCTTTTGCCAATTGCAAGCCTGCACAGCCTGCACCAATAATAATATATTGAAACTGTGTTACCATAAATAAAACAACAATGGGTGCTTAGATGCACCCATTGTGAAATTTTTTAAAATTATTATTTTTATAGACTAATAATTCTCTTTCTATTAAAGAATTAAAACCTAAGCCGTAGCCAAGTTAGTTGATTCATTTCTACTTAAAGAGTAGATAACTAAGCCAAAACCAATTTTATTAACGGCATCACCAATATTATAAATAATATCCATATTTAGACCGATATTAATTTGCATACCAAATAAACCACCTGGTGTGCCTATAATATAACCCAATGGATAAATAGCCCATCCTGCTAACACAAACCAAGCTAAACTTTTGTTTGCAGCAGCTACAGCTGGGCTTGCAGATTGTGCTAATTTAGCAACATCACCAAACCAAACAAGGTATGCAATGTAGAAATAAGCTAAACCCGAAAAAACACCCCATAGAACACTACTTTGAGGATAAACTGCTTCACCAAAATAACCTGTTACAAGCATTACAACAGATGCAAGAATCAACTTCCAAAGTAAAGATGATTTTCCGCCTGCTTTTTTTGTAATCAAGTAAAATTCAACACACATTAAAGGCACTGTCAAAATCCAGTCAACATAACGGAAGAAAATTGGAGATTGACCTGTTTCTAAATTGTAACTACGCATGTAGTAATAGTGAACTGCTGCAATAAAAGTAATAAGACCAGATACCAAAACTGAGGTACGCCACTCTTTACTAGTATTGTTTAGTTCAAAAAAGAAAAATGCTGATGCTGCCATCATAGCCATTGTGCCTACGAAAAACGTGAAGGCTACGTAATTGGTGCTGTCAATAACTTTAAATGACGCATCTAATAAAAAAGGACTCATATGTGGGGTTTTTAGTTCTGTAGTTAAATACAATCCTTTGACAAAATAATATTTACAAGCAGCATAAATTTAGAACCAATAAACAGCCGCTCCTTTTTTTTGTTTAAGTATTTGTGAAAAGTTTAACATTTCTAATAAAAAATTGAATATACTTAAACAATATGTATTTAAATCAGTAAGTAACTAGAGTAGATTATAATAATAATGACTGTAAGTAAATAAAAGCTGAGTTTAAGTAATAAGTAATAGCTTGATAATTTACTACTAAATAAGTAGTACTTGCTTGCGAAAAATAGTTTGATTATCAGTAAATATATTTTGAGAAAGTGGTAACTATAAATGGGCAGAATGATTTCTCAAATACCTTACAAATATTACTATTTAGAAACGGCTACGGCTTTTTTCTGCTAGGTAATAAGGCTATTGTATTAAATAAAATTGGTTGTGGTAAAAACCACTCCCGCAACCAAGACTAACTTTTAAAAAGAAAAAAATGTCTTCAAAATGACGGGATAAATGTACTAAGATTGCATATTTGTAGTAAGTTTTAATTGGTATCATTTGAGACAATTAATGACTGGGGATAATTATAAATTAAACTTTATTGGTATGCCGAATATTAAAAAACTTAATGTGATTTACCAAAACATCTCTACCCAAACAATTCGCTGCTTAAATACCTATCGCCACGGTCGCAGCAAATAAAAACGATGATACCATGGTCAAGTTCTTGAGCTAGTTTTATGGCAGCACTAGCTGCGCCACCACTACTCATACCGCCAAAAATGCCTTCTTCTTTTGCTAATCGACGAGCCATAAAAGTGGCTTCTTCTTGCGACACGTCCATCGTTCTATCAACTCGGCTAGCATCAAATATTTTTGGCAAATATGCTATTGGCCAACGTCTAATACCAGGAATAGACGAATTTTCGGTTGGTTGACAACCCACCATTTGGATATTGGGATTTTTCTCTTTTAAAAACATTGACGTGCCCATAATAGTGCCAGTTGTGCCCATAGAACTTACAAAATGGGTTATTTGCCCATCTGTATCTCGCCATAATTCTGGCCCAGTTGTTTTATAATGTGCTAAATAATTATCCTTATTGGCAAATTGGTTCACTAAAAAATAACTCTCTTTTAATGCTTTTTCTTCAGCATAATCTCTACAAATTTCTATACTATCAAGTAGGGTAACTGTTGCCCCAAACGCTTCCATAGTAAGGGTTCTCTCTTTGGTTGCGTTGGATGGCATCACCAGTTCAATTGGTAATTTGTAGATGCTGGCAATCATTGCCAAAGCAATACCAGTATTCCCGCTTGTGGCTTCAATTAATTTGCTGTTGGGGTTTATATCGCCTCTTTCTATCGCACTGCGTATCATGTTCAGCGCAGCCCTATCCTTAACACTGCCACCTGGATTATTACCTTCTAATTTGGCAAATATTTTAACATTTTTATTGGGATTAAGATGCTGTAATTCTGCCATTGGCGTATTGCCAACAAGGTCTATAATACTTGCCATATTTATAATTTTTCTGCTATTACTCTAATAGCTGATTTGTGATATACAACTGAACCTGCGGCCACACTTTTGGTAATCCAAACATTGCCGCCAATGGTACTGCGTTCGCCAATAATGGTATTGCCACCCAAAATAGTAGCCCCTGAATAAATAATTACGTAGTCTTCAACCGTTGGATGGCGTTTGGTATTGGCCATACTTTTCTCAACACTTAAAGCCCCCAAAGTCACGCCCTGATATAGTTTTACGTGATTACCAATAATGGTTGTTTCGCCAATAACGGTGCCCGTGCCATGGTCAATATGTAAATATTCGCCAATAGTTGCCGCAGGGTGAATATCAATACCCGTTCTAGAATGGGCGTGTTCTGTTAAAATTCTAGGGATTAATGGCACATCTAATAGCACTAATAAATGGGCAATTCTATAAAAGCACATGGCATAAAAACCTGGGTAAGCTCTAATAATTTCAAATCTGCTTTTGGCTGCGGGATCACCTTCTAAAATGGCAGTAATATCTGTTTCTAAAACCCGATATAATTCGGGTATTTGTTTAAAAAACGTGGTAGATTTTTCTTCGTTATTACAATTGTAGCAAGCCGTTGTAGCATTAAGTATATGTGATAATTGTTGTTCTAATCTGGTAAATGATTGTTGTATGTCTGCCACAGAGTTCGATCGACATTCTGCTTTTTCTGGGTAAACTAAACAGATGAGTTGCAATGCCCATTCGGCTATTTTATCGTTGGATGGAACGGCCTCTATATTTTGTTGTTTTGTGAAAAGTTTCTGATAGAAATCCTGATTCATACTGCAATGTAACCTTTGGTTTTAAAACTGGTTTTACTGAAAGTGGAATTGTTGTAGAAGGATCACTGATAATACGGATTTAACGGATAAAAATGGATTTTTATTAACCCTTATGTTATATCAATTAATCAAATTTAATCACTGGTTACTATTCTTTCAACAACCGCATACACTTTTTCCAGTTCTTCTTTGGTAATGCAATAAGGTGGCATTATGTAAACTGTGTTGCCCAATGGCCTGATGTAAACCCCAGTTGTGATTGCTTTTTGGGTAATACTGCTTGATATATTATTAAGATATTCATCCTTGCCGCCAACAATTTCAAAGGCTAAAATAGTACCTAAAACGCGAACGTTTTTAATAGCGGATTGTGAGAACTGCGATATGAGTTTTACAGCAAAATTTTCATTCTCTTCGGTTAGCCATTGGATGGTTTCAAGGCAATTGTTTTGTTGCCATAAATCTAAACTGGCCAAGGCCGTTGTACAAGCCAAAGGATTTGCCGTAAAGGAATGACCATGAAAGAATGTTTTTAGCTTATCATCGTTTACAAAAGCTTGGTATATGCCGTCCGTGCAAGCCGTTACACCTAAGGCCATAGTGCCGCCAGTAAGCCCTTTGCTCAAGCAAATAATATCAGGTTTATTTGATAAGTAGTTGCTAGCAAACAATTTTCCTGTTCTGCCAAAACCTGTCATCACCTCATCGGCAATACAAATAATTTGGTGGTGTTTTATAGTAGTTAAAAGCTCGTCCATTAAAGCGGCATCGTACATTCTCATACCACCAGCACCTTGTACTAGTGGCTCGTAAATAAATGCTGCGATTTCGCTACAATGCTTATTAACAGTGAATTTTAGCTCGTTAATATTCTCATTTGTTGGCGTATCAATAAAAATTACTTCAAATAACTTATCATGAAATGCTAGGGTAAAAACGCTTCTATCGCTTACGCTCATGGCACCAAATGTATCACCGTGGTATGAGTTGTTGAAGGCGAGGATTTTTGTTCTTTCGGTTGACCGGTGACCATTGACCGTTGACCGTTGATTCCACCAAAATTGCAATGCCATTTTTAGTGCTACTTCGGTTGATGTGCTGCCATTATCGCTATAAAAAATTTTGGCAAATGTATTTGGTAATATTGGCAATAATCGTTCGGCCAATGCCACGGCAGGTTCGTGTGTGAAGCCAGCAAAAATAACCTGTTCAAGTTGTAAGGCTTGCTGATACAGCTTTTCAGCAATGTACGGATGGGCGTGACCATGCAGTGTAACCCACCAACTACTGATAGCATCTATAAATTCGTTCCCATTTTCATCAAACAATAAAGTGCCTTTGCCCCTAACAATTGGTATGGGTGGTTGCCTATTTTTTTGTTGGGTAAATGGATGCCATATTACTTGGTGATCTCGTTCTGCTAAAGTCATTTTTAGTTTTTAGTTTTATAATATCAAAGTGTTGGATATAAAACTCATACTTTATAATTTATAACTCATAACCTATTTTCCTAATAATTTATTGTCTACTATTTGTTCTCGTATCATTTCTGGATAGCCCATTTTCTTTTCCAAAGCATTTACGGCCATGGCAATACGTTTACTTTTTGTTTCAACGGTTTTGGCACTTTCTATCCATTTGCTAAAATAATTTTGGTGGCCTTTAGTTAGGGAATTAAAGAAGCTAATTGCCGCTGGTTCGTCATTTAAACAATCAATAAAATCTGCGTTTAATTGGTAGCCTTTTTTATCAAATTCCAGTATTACATTTACAGTATCACCTTTACGTTTTTTAATGGCTTGACGCATGGTTGCGTTAATGGCCATAATAAAATCGCCTTCGCCCATTGGTATCAAAGCAGCACCTTCAAATGCGTACTCATCCAGCTTGCCTTTTACCCTGAAACTCTTTTTGGTATTGGGTTGTAGCTTATTGGCTTGTTCAGCAGAAATACCTATACTTGTCCAGCCAGTTTTCTCACCTTGTGATGCAAATTTTTGTAAAGTGGTGATAAATGAAAGCACGTTTGAGTTATGAATTATGAGTTTTAAAGATTAGTCTACTTTATAAACTGCAAATTACGTTGTATACCTTTATATTTTGCACGCTTAATGGGCGAGTTTTTAAAAATGCTTTTAAAGCTTTCTTCGGTTAGCATTTCCCAATCTTTTATGGTAAAGTTTAATATCTCATTAAGTGGTGTAAATTGCTGCTCTTGGTGTGGTTTGCTAAAACGGTTCCATGGGCAAACATCTTGGCAAGTATCGCAACCAAACAGCCAATCGTCAAATTTGCCCTGCATATTATTTGGTATTAATTGTTCCTTTAATTCAATAGTAAAATAGCTAATGCATTTACTGCCATCTACTACTTTATTTGGCAAAATGGCGTCAGTTGGGCAAGCATCAATACAACGGGTGCAACTGCCACAAAAGTCTTTGGCATATACATCATCATACTGTAAATTAAGATCAACAATTAGCGTAGCGATAAAAAAAAATGAGCCTTGGTTTTTGTTGATGAGATTGCCATTTTTACCAATCCAACCTAAGCCGCTTTTTACCGCCCAACTACGTTCTAAAACGGGTGCAGAATCAATAAAACCTCTGCCATTTACCGCCCCAATTTCTTGATTAATTAACCATAAAAATTCTTTTAGTTTTTCCTTAATTACTTCGTGATAATCTTTGCCATAGGCATATTTAGAAACCTTTGCTGCATTTATATTTTGCTGCGTTGATGGGTAATAATTTTTAAGCAATGTTACCACCGATTTTGCCCCAGGTACAAGCCTAGTTGGGTCAACCCGTAAGTCAAAATAATTTTCCATGTATTGCATGGTTGCGTTCATGCCATTTTTTAGCCAATTTTCTAAGCGATAAGCATCTGCTGTTAAGAATTCAGCTTTGGCAATACCACAATAATCAAAGTCTAATTGGGTGGCCGTTAGTTTAATAAACTGTGTATTTTTTTCTAAGTTCAAAAAATATTTTTTTGTTAATTTATATCTAATATATTTAGTACATATTTTGTAATAAATTCTTGCAATGAAAACTAAACTAACTACCTATTTTGTAATCACTTGTATTTGCATTAGCCAAACTATTGTAGCGCAAAATAAGCCTATAAACAAACTGGAAAAAATTTCAGTAGCAGATTTCAGCCCATCTTCACCAGTTATTGATTCTAATGCCAATGCGGTGGTATTGGCAGATTTAGGTAGCTCTGAATTTGAAGGTAATAACAGCGGTAACTTTACACTTATTTTTAAACATACCAAACGCATTTTGCTACGCAACAAAAATGCCTTTGACGAAGCTACAGTAAAAGTGCCCATTTACCTAGGTAATAGCTTTTCTGATGAAGAAAAATTTGATGATTTTGATGCCACCACTTATAACCTTGCGGATGGGAAAATTAATGAAACAAAGTTAGACAAGAACAGTGTATTTAGCGAAAAGTACAATAGAACACGGTCTATTAGAAAATTTACTTTCCCTAATATAAAAGAAGGTAGCATTATAGAATACAGGTACACGGTAAAATCACCTTTTTATCAACATCTTAGGCCATGGAGTTTTCAAGGTAATTATCCCATTTTATGGAGCCAGTATCATGTAATTATCCCACCAATGTTTAGTTATTATCCCTTACAACAAGGTTTTTTGAAATATACGATTGATAGTTCAAAAGCAATTTATAAATCATATTCTGTTGTATATTCTGGTGATGCAACCGAAAGCTCACAATTTCAAAATTATAGTGGTAATGCTTTGTATAAATTATGGGCTATTAGAGAGGTACCCGCTTTTAAAAAAGAAAGTTTTACTTCAACATCAAATAATTATATTTCTAGAATCGATTTTCAATTACACTCTGTAAAATGGACTGAAAATTCCCCTATCCAACAAATACTAAAAGGATGGGTAGAAACTATGGAAAATGTACTAAAAGATCCAGATTATACATCTGTACTTGTAGATAAAAATAATTGGCTAGATGATGATATTAAAAAAATTGCCAAGAGCGAAAATGACTTTGAAAACGCTAAGAAAATTTACAATTATGTAAGAGACAATTTTACGTGTACCAATTATGATGCATCTGTATGGTTATCCGAACCGCTAAAAAAAATCTATCAATCAAAAAAGGGGTCGGTTACAGATATTAACTTATTGCTTACAGCCATGCTTATACACCAAGGATTTAATGTAAAACCAGTGATGCTAAGTACTAGAGATAATGGTAGAGCAATGGAAGCAACACCAATTTTAAACCAATACAATTATGTAGTAGCACGCGTAAAAATTGATACCACTTACTATATGCTAGATGCGTCTGAAAGTAGGTTGGGTTTTGGTAAATTGCCTGAGCGTTGTTACAATACTTCTGGTAGAATAATTGATAAATTACCCCTTATCGTTTCGTTAAATACGGACGATTTAAAAGAACAAAAAAGCACAATGGTTTTTATTGTAAATGACGAAAAGGGTGCTTTATCTGGCAGTTTTACTACCAATTTAGGGTATTTCGAATCTATGAATTTGGGTGAAAAATTAACTGGTCAAAAATTAGATACCTACATAAAAGAAATGGCTAAATCGTATTCATCAGAAGTGGAAATAACCAATATTGAAATAGATTCTTTAAAAATTTATGACGAGCCTTTAGCTATTAAGTATGATATGAAACTTAATTTTTCTGGCGAAGACATTATTTATTTTAATCCATTATTTAGCGAAGCTTTGAGATCTAACCCATTTGTTTCGGCAGAAAGATTGTATCCTGTAGAAATGCCTTATAAAATGAATGAATTGTTTACGCTGAACATGGAAATACCAAAAGGCTATGTTGTAGATGAGCTGCCAAAATCTACAAGAGTAAAGTTAAATGATGATGAAGGCATGTTTGAATATATAGTCATTAACAAAAATGGCAACATTCAACTACGGTGTAAATTGATATTAGAAAAAGCTAATTTTTTGCCAGAAGATTACGAAACACTACGTAATTTTTTTGCATATGTTGTAAAAAAGCAAGCAGAACAAATTGTGTTTAAAAAAAATAAATAAAATAATTGCAATGAAATACCTACTGTTTATTTGCTTGGCAATAGCTTGCTTATCAGCTACTGCACAAGACTATAACGTGGCTCTAATTCCAGATTCTTTAAAAACTGATGCCGATGCGGTTTTAAGAAATGAGTACTTAGAAGTGCATATTAAATCGCTAGAAAAAACGATTGTTAAGCACAAATACGCCATTACCATATTTAATGAACAAGGTGCAGAATATGCTAATTATTCCAATTCATACGACACCAAATCACCTTTATACGATATTTCTGGTACACTCTACGATGCAACAGGCAAAAAACTAAAAACAGTAAAGCGAAAAGATATTGTAGATGTATCGCTACAAGATGGTATGAGCCTAATGCTGGATGATAGAATAAAAGCACACAATTTTTACTACAACGTGTACCCATACACCATTGAATATGAAGATGAACAAGAGACAAAAGGCACTTATTCTTTACAATCTTGGTATCCTGTAAATGGCGATAAGTATGGGGTACAACAAAGTAAATACACGGTTATTTATCCCTCAGATTATCAGTTGCGCTACAAAGAATACAATTATTATAGCAAACCAATTACAAACACTAATAAAGATGTTAGCATCACTTGGGAGTTATCTAATTTCAAACCAATTATCAAAGAGCTTGATCAACCGTCATTAAATGAAATTTTGCCATACGTTAAATTAGCTCCATCTGATTTTTTTAAAGATGGGTTTACGGGCAGTCACCGCACTTGGGATGATTATGGCAGATTTCAATTAAAACTTAATTACAATAGAGACATTTTACCCGATGAAATAAAGCAAAAAGTACATCAAATTGTTGATGCACTTTCTGCTACTGAGGAAAAAGTAAATGCTTTATATAACTATTTGCAAAAAAATACTCGTTATATCAGTATTCAATTAGGAATAGGTGGTATACAGCCATTTGAAGCGAAGTATGTTGCAGAGAAAAAATATGGTGACTGTAAAGCTTTATCTAACTACATGATTTCTTTATTAAAAGAAGCAAATGTGAAAGCAAATTATGTGTTAATAAATGCGGGCGATGAAGTGGTAAAAAGCTTGGATGAAACCTTTCCTGCCCATTATTCCAATCATGCAATTGTTTGTGTACCCAATGGCAAAGACACTATTTGGCTTGAATGTACAGACCAAGACAAAAGCCCTGGTTATATGGGTTCTTTTACCGGCAATAGACAAGTGCTCTTAATTGATGAAAAAGGTAGTTATATTACCGCTACACCGAGTTACAAATACACTGATAATTTGCAAGTCCGCAACGTAGTAGCAAAAGTGGATAAGGATGGTAACTTGCAAGCACAAATACTAACCCATCTTACAGGGTTGGCGCAAGAAAAACAACATGATTTATTACACCGCTACACGGCAGAGCAACGTACTAAGTTATTGAACGAGCATATTAATCTACCTACTTTCAAAATAGAAAACAACGAGTATAAAGAAACCAAAGGTCGCATACCAGTTATGGATGAAACGTTGGTTATTACCTCACCTAATTATGCATCTACTACTGGCAAGCGTTTGTTTATTACACCCAATTTATTTAACAAAAGTACCCTACGCTTACCTACCGATAAACCACGCAAATACGATATAGAAATACGATATGTTTTTAGAGATATTGATACTGTAAATATTACCATACCAGAAGGCTACGTAATAGAAGCACTGCCACTAAATATTACCTTAAGTAATAAGTTTGGTAACTTTAAAGTAAGCTACAATGTTACATCTACCAATATTCAGCTCATCAGATTAGAAGAAAAAATGAATAGCCGTTTTCCTGCAAGTGAGTACAATGAACTAGCAAAGTATTACGATGCTATGTTTAAAGCCGATAGGGCACGTGTGGTATTTGTAAAAAAAGAAGGATAATAATACTATTAAAATAAGTAATACTGACAATACGGCTTAAAAAATAAACGGTATTGGGTTTGCTATACCTTTGGCACGAAAATATAAAAATCATGAACACAAAAACACTCACCCTAGTTATTATTGGTGCATTAGTTTTAATACTTGGTGGTTGCGGATGCAGCAGTTACAATGGTTTAGTTGTTGGCGACCAAGATGTACAAAAAGTTTGGAGTAATGTTGAAACCAATTATCAACGTAGAACAGATTTGTACAGTAGCGTTATTAAAACAATTGAAGGATCGGCCAATTTTGAAAAAAGTACTTTAAAAGATGTAATGGCTGCAAGAGCAAGTGCTACGCAAATAAAAGTAGATATTAACGACCCTGAAACCTTGGCAAAATACCAAGCAGCACAAGGGCAATTGCAAAGTAGTTTCGGTAGACTAATGGCAGTTGCTGAAGCATATCCTAATTTACAAACAACCAAAGCTTTTCAAGACTTTCAAGCACAAATTGAAGGCACTGAAAATAGAATTAATGTTGCTCGTAAAGACTATAACGATGCTGTAAATGGCTATAACCTACAAGTAAGAAGATTTCCTAACAATATTTTTGCTGGTTTATTTGGCTTTAAGGCTAAGTCTTACTACAAAGCAGATGTTGGTAGCGAAAAAGCCCCAGATGTTCAATTTAACATAAAATAATATTTTAGCATGTTTAATTGGTTTAATAAAAAAGCGGCCGATTTTTTTTCTATTCAAGAAAAAGAATTAATTGTTAATGCTGTAAAAACTGCCGAACTACAAACCAGTGGTGAGGTGAGGGTTTATATAGAAAGCAAGTGCTTGTTTGTTAATCCCTTAGATAGAGCAAGAGAATTGTTTGAGCAATTAAATATGTACAATACCGCAGAACGAAATGCGGTGTTGGTGTATATAGCCATGAAGCATAGGCAATTAGCTGTTTTTGGCGATGATGGGATCTATCAAAAAACAGGAGCTAGTTTTTGGAATGAGCAGGTAACAACCATGTTACACCATTTTAATAGTAGCGACTATGCAGAAGGTATTGCAGAAGTGGTATTAAAAATTGGCAAGGCTTTGCAACAACATTTTCCTTACGATGCCGTAAATGATGTAAATGAACTACCAGATGATATTGTTTTTGGGATATAAAAGTTGATAGGTTATTGTTGATAGATGATAATTGATAAATGTCAATCAGCAGTACAAAATCTGTGTAATTTGTGTAATTGTTCCTAATTCTTGTAATGAATAAAAAACTCTTTTTTATAATATTGATACTAGCTGCTGTGTTTAACACATCGGCACAAAAGTCAATCCCCAAGCCTGTTCCAGCTCGTTTGGTAGTTGATAATGCCAATATTTTAACTGCTACAGAAGTAGAAACGCTAGAAAGAAAATTAGTAGCATTAGATGATAGTACTAGTAATCAAATTGCCATTGTAACTGTAAAATCTTTAAATGGAGAAGCACTAGAAGATGTGGCCGTTGCTACATTTAGAGATTGGGGTATTGGTAACAAAAAAACTAGAAACGGTGTTTTGATATTAGTTGCTATAGAAGATAAAAAAATACGAATTGAGGTTGGCTATGGTTTAGAAGGTGCAATACCTGATGTAACTGCCAATGATATTATTAACAACGATATTAAGCCCAACTTTAAACAAGGTAATTATTATGCAGGCTTAGAAGCTGCAGTAAATAATTTAAGTAAAGCCGCTTCTGGTGAATACCATGTTGCTAGAGAAAAATCTTCTAGTGGTAAAGGTGGGGGCAACATCTTAGGTATTATTATTATTATAGTTATTATAATTGTCATGGCTAGTCGCGGCGGTGGTAGAGGCGGCGTCGGAGGTTTTATAGCTCCATTACTATTAGGCAGTATGCTTGGAGGTGGCGGTAGAGGTGGCGGATTTGGAGGTGGCGATAGTGGTGGAGGTTTTGGAGGTTTTGGCGGCGGCGGTAGTGGTGGTGGTGGTTCTAGTGGTGGCTGGTAATAAAATAGTAAATAGTTTTCATCCAAATTAAAATCATACCAATAAAAAATTATAAATAATGAAAAAAATAATTATTGCATCAGCTATCATTTTATTGGTAGCCTCAGCAAATGCACAAATCAGTAAAATTCCGATTGGTAAAAAAGTGCAATTAGAAAGTACTTCTAAAATGACTACCAAGATAAATATGATGGGGCAAGATATGGAAGTGCCCATGACCATGAATATTTCAGCTGATTTAGCCGCAAAATCTGTTGATGCAGCTGCGTTAAAAGCAAGTGTTATTATAAAAAAGGCAGCTGGCACTTTAAATATGATGGGGCAAGAAACTAGTTTTAGTAGTGATGATAAAAATATTGCTAATAATCCTCAAGCTGCTGAAATGATGAAAAATTTTAATAAGGAAGAAGAAGTAGTTTTAGAAGATGGTAAGGTAAAAGGTAAGCTAGATATAGGAACAGCTGGCGTGCCAACTAGTACTGAATGGGCCCGAATGGCATTTTTAACTTTAAAGCCCGAAAATATAAAAGAAGGATTTAAGTGGACAGAAATAAGTGATGCGGATGGCACTAAAAACAATACTATCTATGCCATTACAAAAGTTACTGCAAATGATATAGAAGTAACAGCTTCAAGCGCTATAAAAATAGAAAAAACAATACAGCAAATGGGTATGGATATGAAACAGAACTTATCTGGCACATCTACTTCTGTAAGAATTTATGACGCTACAACTGCTACATTAAAAGCCGATGCTACCAAAATGGAAATGTCTGGCACTATGTTAATCATGGGTAATGAAGCTCCAATTAATATAACTTCTGTCACCACTACAACAGTAAAGTAATTTTTAAATAAGTAAGTAGCCATCAGCAAACTGTTGATGGCTTTTTTATTTTTTATACCTCTTTTTATTAACGGTACTTCTTCAACTGTATTAAATTAATAACTTTGCTATCTAAATTTTTAATTAAATGAAAAAATATCTAACGGGTTTACTACTGTTTGCAGCCGTACAGTCATTTGCTAATAATTCAAATGGCGATACATTAAAAACTAGTAAACCCAAAACAATAGTTGTAGATCCTAACAATGCTGGTCTTAAGTTGCCAAAAGGTTTCGGTGCTTTAAAAGTAGCAGAAAATGTTGGTCGTGCAAGGCATATTGCCGTAACGCCACAAGGGTCAATATATGTAAAAAGTAGTAAGTTGGTTGATGGAAAAGGCATCCTAGAATTAAAAGATATTGATGGAGATGGTAAGGCCGAGATTTCAAAAATGTTTGGCACTTTTACAGGTACAGGTATTACTGTTAAAAATGGTTATTTGTATGCCTGTAGCGATGAGCAAGTATTTCGTTACAAACTAGATGCTAATAGTGATGTGATTAATTCCGATGCACCAGAAGTAGTAATAACAGGCTTGTTAAATCGTCATCAACACGAAAACAAAACTGTTGCATTAGATGATGCTGGTAATATTTATGTAAATATTGGTGCTTACTCCAATTCTTGTCAGGAAAAAGATAGAACCAACAATTCTAAAGGTATGATGCCTTGCCCAATTTTAGATTCTGCTGGTGGTATTTGGAAATTTAAAGCTGATAAAATAAACCAGACTTATGGTGATGGTGTACGTTATGCCACTGGCTTACGTAATGTGGTAGGCTTGCGTTGGAATTCCCAAACCAACTCTTTATTTGTAATGCAACATGGTCGTGATCAACTGTATCAAAACTGGCCTCAATTTTATGATAGTATTGCAGGTGCCGAATTACCGTCAGAATGTATGTATGAATTAAAGCAAGGTTCAAACTGCGGTTGGCCCTACACTTACTATAATCATTTGCTTGGAAAAAAAATGGTAGCGCCAGAATATGGCGGTGATGGAAAATTAGTATCAAACGATTCACGTTTTCAAGATCCTGTTGTTGGTTTTCCTGGTCACATGGCTCCAAATGATATTTTATTTTATACAGGCAACCAATTTCCAGACCGCTACAAAAACGGAGCTTTTATTGCGTTTCATGGCAGTTGGAACCGTGCGCCTTTACCTCAAAAAGGCTATTTTGTCGTGTTTCAACCATTTAAAAATGGTAAACCCAGTGGTGATTGGGAAGTTTTTGCCGATGGGTTTTCTGGTAAAGAAGTGGTTACCTCTACCCGTAGTGCCGAACATCGTCCATGTGGTTTATCGCAAGGTGCAGATGGTTCTTTGTACGTAAGCGATGATAACAAAGGCACTATTTACCGTATTATGTATGCGAGTAAATAGGTTTTGGTTACCAGCTTTAAAATAATAATTTAGCTTCGTTGCGTCGCACACTTCTAGGGTTTGTAAGCAACGGAGCTTTTTAAGTTTTAATATTGCATATTATAAATAATTATTCCCAATTCTTAATTCGTTCACATGATAAAATTATTTTTTATAGCTACTTTCTTTGTATTAAGTTTATTGTGCGTAATGGCACAGGTAAAAAAGGCCTATCCAAAGCAGCCAAATAATCCAGCTGCATCTATTCAACGAGGAAGTATCGTTTATCAAAAGCAGTGTTTAAGTTGCCATCAAGCAGATGGTGGTGGCGTACCACATCTTAATCCACCATTATATGAAAGTACCAATATAGTAGGCGATAAGAAAAAAATTATAGCCGTCGTTTTAAAAGGTATGACAGATAGAATACCGATTGATGGCGAATATTATAGTAATAATATGGCGTCACATGCAGATTTATCCAACGTTCAAATTGCCGATGTGTTAACATTTATTCGTGCAAGCTGGGGTAACAAAGCATCGGTAGTTGCGCCACAAGAAGTACAAGAAGTTAGGGGAGTAAAAAAGAAATAATGAAAAGAGTTTTATTTATAGATAGAGACGGTACTTTAATAAAAGAAAAGCCGCCAACGTACCAAATAGATAGCTGGGATAAAGTAGAATTTTATCCAAATGCTTTTCAATACATGGCTCGTATTGCACAAGAGTTTGACTACGAGTTAGTAATGGTTACAAATCAAGATGGGCTTGGTACAGCTAGCTTTCTTGAAGTTAATTTTTGGCCAATTCAGCAATTTGTAATGCAGGCTTTTGAAAATGAAGGTGTTGTTTTCTCAGAAGTATGTATTGATAAATCTTTGCCTGCAGATAACTTGCCAACTCGTAAGCCAGGTACAGGCATGCTTACCAAATACATAGGTAATGCTGAATACGATTTAGTAAATAGTTTTGTTATTGGGGATAGAATTACCGATGTACAACTAGCCAAAAACCTTGGCTGCAAAGCTATTTGGCTTAACAACGACCCAAATTTAGGTAGTACAGAAATTAGCAATGCTGTAAAAGATTTAGAACAAACCATTATTTTAGAATCTATTCATTGGGATGAAATTTATAAATTTTTAAAGCTTGGGTTACGCCATGTTGTTCACGAACGAAATACTAACGAAACCAAAATAAAAGTTGAGTTGAATTTAGATGGTAGTGGCAAAGCTAGCATTGATACAGGTTTGGGCTTTTTCGATCATATGCTAGAACAAATTGCCCGTCATGGTAAAATGGATTTGAACATAGTTACCAAAGGCGATTTACATATTGATGAACACCACACTATTGAAGATACTGGTCTTGCACTTGGAGAAGCTTTTGGTAAAGCGCTGGCAGATAAACGTGGTATGGAGCGTTATGGTTTTGCCTTGCCAATGGATGAAGCAGAAGCTAAAGTTTTAATTGATTTTGGTGGCCGTAATTGGTTGGTGTGGGATGCTGAATTTAAACGTGAAAAAATTGGCGAAATGCCAACGGAAATGTTTTTTCATTTCTTTAAATCTTTCAGTGATTCGGCCAAATGCAACTTGAATATTGCATGTAAAGGCGATAACGAACACCATAAAATTGAAGCCATTTTTAAAGCTTTTGCTAAAGCCATTAAAATGGCCGTAAAACGTGACCCATTGAGTAATTATTTGCCAAGTACAAAGGGGGTTTTGTAACTTTTTTTGGCACTTACAAATCATCAACCCATATTTGCAATTCAAATGAATCAAACAATAATAAATAACAATTGGTGGTGGCATACAAACCTTAATCGAGGCTTGTAGTGGCGTTGCCAGTACATAACGTATAGTTGAAATGCCTCGACAGTTTGTCGGGGTTTTTTTATGCTGACAACTGAAGCCGAATAAAGAGTCTAACCGATGCAGTGTGCGACGCAACGATGCTAAATTGAAAAACAAAAGTTGGTACCCAAAAAAGATTTAGAATACTGAATATGAAACTAATTAAAATAGAAACAACTGTTAAAAAAATGCTTGCTGATGTGTTTACACCTGTTGGTATTTATTTGCGTGTTCGAGATAAATTTCGTGACACCATTTTGTTAGAAAGCACCGATAATCATGTGGCAGAAAATAGCTACAGTTTTATTGGTATTAATGCCATTGCAGGTATTGAAATAACTGATACAAAAAGCGTAGAATTCAAGTTGCCTGGCCAACAACCAGAACGTGTTCAAATCAATAATACCAATGAAGTTCCAACATTGCTTTGGAACTTTATGAATAGGTTTGAAACTACCGAAACAACTGACAAAGCAGCCAAGTTTGCACAAGGCTTGTATGGTTACACAACTTATGATGCAGTACAGTTTTTCGACTCAGTAAAAATCACCAATCGTGATGCACAATTGACTGCCATTCCTTTAATGCGGTATCGTTTGTATCAGTATGTCATTGCCATCAACCACTTTAAAGATGAGCTGTATTTATGTGAAAATAAAATAGCTGGTTTAGATAGTGATAATCAAGTAGTTGAAAGCCTTATTAAAAGCAGAGATGTGCCTTCGTATCCCTTTGCTGCAAAGGGTTTTGAGACGTCTAACATTAATAACGAGGCTTATATTGACATGGTAAAAAAAGGTATTCAAAGTTGCTTTAGAGGTGATGTTTTTCAGATAGTTTTAAGCCGCCGTTTTCAGCAAAGTTTTACTGGCGATGAGTTTAATGTGTACCGAGCTTTACGCAATATTAATCCTTCGCCTTACTTGTTTTTTTTCGATTATGGGGA
The DNA here is from genome assembly GCA_038327865.1 of Chitinophagales bacterium. Lineage (GTDB taxonomy): Bacteria > Bacteroidota > Bacteroidia > Chitinophagales > Chitinophagaceae > Parasediminibacterium. The sequence goes on from JBBQLL010000017.1 coordinate 24,307, forward strand.
CTATAAATTAATGGGTTCTTCACCAGAAAGTCAGTTAGTAATTAGTGATGGCAAAGCAACCGTTCACCCAATTGCTGGTACGTTTAAAAGAACTGGGGATGACGCTACAGATAAAGCGGCCGCAGAGGCTTTATTATTAGATCCAAAGGAAAATGCTGAGCATGTAATGTTGGTTGATTTGGCCCGTAACGATCTCAGCCGTGTATGCGATGAAGTACGCGTAAGTCACTACCGTGAAGTGCAATATTATAGCCACGTTATTCATTTGGTGAGTGAGGTAAATGCAACTGTTCGTCCTAATAGTAATCCGTTTGAGTTATTGGCGAAAACCTTTCCAGCAGGTACTTTAAGCGGTGCGCCAAAAATTAAAGCCATGCATTTAATAGATAGTTTTGAAACTACCAATCGAAGTTATTATGGTGGTGGTATTGGCTTCATGGGCTTTGATGGCAGCTGCAATCACGCTATTATGATTCGTACTTTTTTAAGTAAAAATAATACGCTGTTTTATCAAGCTGGTGCAGGTGTTGTGGCTGCTTCAAATCCCGAAAGTGAGTTGCAAGAAGTAAATAATAAGCTCAATGCTTTAAAAAAAGCTATTGAATTTGCGGGCGAAATTGGTGCGTAGATTTTTTATGTAACCAGCATTAGAAATACTGTTAAGCTACTGTTGCGTCGCACACTGGAACATTTATAACATTACTCAACAAGCACAGTAAAGCTGTGTTTTAAATATAAATAAATGAAAATATTGGTTTTCGATAATTACGATTCATTCACTTACAACTTGGTGCATTTGGTAGAAAAAATCACACACCAAAAAGTAGACGTTTTTCGCAATGATGAAATTTCTCTAGAAGACGTCAATCGTTTTGATAAAATCATTTTGTCGCCCGGCCCTGGCATACCAGAAGAAGCAGGTTTGTTATTGCCATTAATTAAGCAATATGCGGCTACTAAATCTATATTAGGTGTGTGTTTGGGGCATCAAGCAATTGGTCAGGCGTTTGGTGGTAAACTTACCAATTTAACTTCTGTGTATCATGGTATTGCAACGCCAATTAAAATTCTTAACCAACAAGCGCAAGTGTTAAAGGGTTTTGGCGAAGAATTAACCGTTGGTCGTTATCATAGTTGGGTTGTTAGTGATGAAGGTTTTCCTGAAGAACTAGAAGTAACTGCAAGGGATGAAAATAATTTCATTATGGCATTGCAACATAAAACATACGATGTACAAGGCGTACAATTTCACCCTGAAAGTGTATTAACACCAGACGGTGAAAAAATCATGAGAAATTGGTTAATGCCTTTGTTCGCTTAATCTATTTAATCTTAAAAAATCCTGGTCAAACTATTATGAAAAAAATATTACAATATTTATTCGAACATAAAACACTCTCTTACCAGCAGGCAAAAGATGTGTTATTAGGCATTGGCAAAAGCTCATATAATGAACATGAAGTAACCGCTTTTATGACAGTATTTCTGATGCGTAGCATAACCATTGAAGAGTTGCAAGGCTTTCGAGATGCATTGCTAGAGCTATGTGTAAAAGTTGATATGAATGGCTACAACGTAATGGATATAGTTGGTACAGGCGGTGATGGCAAAAACACATTCAATATTTCTACACTAAGTAGCTTTATTGTTGCAGGTGCTGGTCAAAAAGTAGCTAAGCATGGCAATTATGGGGCTTCATCTATTAGTGGTTCTAGTAATGTGATGGAACAATTGGGCTATAAATTCAAGAACGATATTGATAAATTAAAACAAGAAGTTGAGCAAACTAATATTTGCTTTTTACATGCTCCTATGTTTCATCCAGCTTTAAAAGCGGTAGGTACAATTCGTAAAAATTTAGGTGTGCGTACCTTCTTTAATATGCTAGGGCCAATGGTAAATCCTGCAGAGCCAAGCTATCAATTAGTGGGTGTTTATAATTTAGAAATGGCTCGTATTTACAACTATCTGTTACAACAAACGGGCAAGCCATTTACAGTAATTCATAGTTTGGATGGTTACGATGAAATTTCATTAACCAACGATACCAAAGTAATTACTAAAGAAGGTGAAAGCATTAAAACACCACAACAATTAGGTAAAAGAATGGTTACTGCTCAGGATATTTATGGCGGTAATTCAGTTGAAGAAGCTGCCAAAATTTTTAAAACAATTATTAAAGGCGAAGGCACGTTTGCACAAAATGCAGTGGTGTTGGCAAACTCGGCTATGGCATTGCATTGCACGGGTAATTATGCAACTTACGATGATGCGTATAATGCAGCAGTAACAAGCCTTGAGAGCAAAGCAGCATACAATTCTTTACAAAAATTAATAGCATTACAATAGTTAGAAAATGAACATTTTAGATACCATTATTGCACATAAAAAAATAGAAGTTGCACAAGCAAAATCGTTAAGAACGATTAATCAATTAGAGCAAATGCCTTTCTTTTCAAAACCAGTTTTATCGCTTAAAAAATTTCTATTAGATGATGCTAAAACAGGCATTATTGCAGAATATAAACGTCAGTCGCCATCAAAAGGTATTATCAATGCCAATGCAACTGTTGAAGAAGTTACGGCAGCTTACGCCAAGTATGGTGCATCTGGTATTTCGGTTTTAACGGACAATCATTTTTTTGGTGGCAGTTTAGATGATTTGCTGAAAGCAACCATTAACAAAGTGCCTTTGCTGCGTAAAGATTTTATGATTGATGAATATCAATTTATAGAAGCAAAAGCCCACGGTGCAGAAGTTGTATTATTAATTGCAGCTTGTCTATCGCCAAAAGAAGTAAAACATTTTGCAACTTTTGCCAAAAATTTAGGCTTAGAGGTTTTGCTTGAGATACACAACGAAGTAGAACTAAACCATATTTGTGATGCCGTAGATTTAGTAGGTGTTAATAATAGAAACTTGAAAGATTTTATTGTCAATATTGAGGCTTCTATTCAGTTAATAAAACAAATACCTAATAGTAAGGTTGCCATTGCAGAAAGTGGTATTAGCAATACCGATACTATTGTAACTTTACGCCAAGCTGGTTTCAGAGGATTTTTAATAGGCGAAAATTTTATGAAACAGTCTCAACCAGCTATTGCTTTTGCCGATTTTGTAACCGAACTGAAAACAAAACTGACATGAGAGTAAAAGTTTGTGGCATGACTGATATTGATCAAGTGAATCAGTTGAACGAAATGGGGGTTGAGTTTTGTGGTTTTATTTTTTATCCAAAAAGCCCTAGGTATGTTTTTAAACATATGCCTGCGGTTACTATCAAAAAAATAAAAGGAAACATTAATAAGGTTGGCGTGTTTGTAAATGCAGATGTTGAGGATGTGTTACAAACGGTTGATGATTGTGGTTTGTATTTGGTGCAATTACATGGTGATGAAAGCCCAAAAGCATGTGAAAAAATTGCTGATTATGTATCGGTAATAAAAGCATTTCGTTTGGGTAAGGATGATAATATTCTATGGAAAATAAAAGACTATCAAGATGTAGTAGACATGTTTTTATTTGATACAGAAGGTGCTGCTTATGGTGGTACTGGTAAAAAATTTAATTGGGAAGCTTTGCTGGATTTGAATATTAACAAGCCTTTTTTTCTAAGTGGGGGTATTCAACCAGATGATGTAGCAGTTTTAAAAGAATTTAGTAAAAATGCGGTAGGTAAAGATTTATTTGCCGTAGATATTAATAGTAAGTTTGAAATTAGCCCTGGTTACAAGGATATGGAAAAAGTACGGACATTTGTATCGCAATTAAAACAGTACTAATACGTTATTATAAATACATGAAACAGTTTTTTCTTTTGGTGTTTTGTACCTTTTTGTTATTTTCTACTGATGCACAATCAAAGATTATAACTGGTACATTATTGCCAAAAAAAGGAAATGCTATTGTGTATTTACCAAACTCAATTAAAGGAATAGATACAATAAGTAAAGCAGAAAATGATATTATTCCTACAAACGCTAATTTTTTCATATTCACTAAGCCAGTTGTTCAAAACCCAAAAACTGGTACTACGTATCAACCTCAAGATTATCAATCGCAGTTTTCAATTGATAGCAGTAAAAAAGTGGTTACCAACGCACAGCCTACATTAATCATTCAGCAAAATGTACCTACGGAACCAATTAGAAAATTGTATGCAGCCAATGAACCATTGGTATATGAAGCACCTCCAACAATTTCTAGTAACGCAAAAACGAAAGTAGTTGAGCAACTTCAGCCATTAGTGTATGAAGCCCCTCCATCTATTTCAAAATCTAGCAAAGTAGGGGTAGTAGAAACCGCTAACAATAAATTAACAAACTTGCAGTCGCCTAAGTTTAAAGGTGAGTACAAAGCAATCTTAAATCAGCCCATATTAATGGTGCCTGTATCGCAGGAGGATATAGAAAAAAGTATGACCAAGCCACTGTCTGTTGTAGTGGAAGAAGAGAAAATGGCAACAGTTGAAGCGCCCAAATATATAGAAGATTTATACCCGCCTTTAAATTATACCGTGCCAGAAAAAGGTAATAATCTACGTTCGCCTGTAATTTTAGGTACTTATGTCCCTACTAAAAATAATCCTTTAGTACTAGTGCCAGTAGCACCAAATGCAACCAGTAGCGCACCAAGTACTAATGAGGTAACTATCACGCAACAATACGGTAACAATAATCAAAATATTCTTAATGAACCAAAACAAACTAATGTTGCTATTTCCCAACCTCGTACAGAAAAGGTAGCTACTGCAAGTATTTTTGATGATAATACAAATTCAGCGTATAAACAATTACCAGCTTATATACCCAATAAACATCAGTCTGTTAATGTAGGTACAGAAAGTATTTTTGATGATAATACAAATTCAGCTAACAAACAATTAACAGCTTATATACCCGCTAAACAGTTTGCTGAAAGGTTTAATAATAAATCTCAAAAACCAATTAAGCAATCTTATAACAAGAAAAATCAAGCACCAGTTGTTAAAAAAAATATTGGGATTAACAAATTTCAAATGCCAATAAAACAGTCAAATATTGCACAACAAAATAATGCGTCTAGAGGTAATATTAAACCTATTGAGGATAACAATATTTTTAGCGATAATAGTCAACAACAAGTAATAGCTGATAACAATGCTAGTAACGATTATAAGTTTTTTGTTAGTTCAAATGGAAAATACAATATCGTATTTTATGGCAATGGCAGTAGTGTAACGGTTACTAGTTTTGGTAGAGTTATAGACTATACACTGCCCTCATCTGCTAGCATTACCAAGCCTACAAGTAATTATAAAGGGTTGATTGAGTCTGTAGGTAATTTGCCCTTGCAATATACTTACGAAGGTAGAGTGGCATCAGTTGGTTCAAGCAATATCAGTTACAACTACGATGGTGCTGTTGATAAAGTGGGTAACACACGTATTTACTATAACTACAATGGCAGTATTGATAAAATTGGCAATAGTAAAGTTAGTTATAATGAGAAGGGAACCATTAATAGTATGGATAAAAATCCTATGATCTTAGTGAAACAATAATTACAATAATTAAAGAAGACTTAATATGATAAGTGAAGCAATTTTAGAGGTGAAAGAAACTGTTTACGAGACTTTCCAAAACCCCAATGCACAAGGCTATTATGGCAAATTTGGGGGTGCTTACATTCCCGAAATGCTGCACAAAAATGTGGCTGATTTAAAGGCAAAGTATTTGTCAATCATGTATGAAGACGGCTTCCAGCAAGAGTTTCAGCAATTGTTGAGAGATTATGTAGGGCGTCCCACACCGTTATTTTATGCCGAAAGATTAAGCCAAGAGTTCAATACCAATATCTATTTAAAAAGAGAAGATTTGTGCCATACAGGTGCTCATAAAATCAATAATACTATTGGACAAATTCTGTTAGCTCGTAAACTTGGTAAAACAAGAATTATTGCCGAAACTGGTGCTGGTCAGCATGGTGTAGCCACTGCAACAGTTTGTGCTTTAAAAGGCATGGAGTGCATTGTATATATGGGCGAAAAAGATATTGAACGCCAAGCACCAAATGTTGCGAGAATGAAGATGTTGGGTGCAACAGTTATCCCCGCAAAAAGCGGTAGTAAAACGTTGAAAGACGCTACCAACGAGGCTATTAGAGATTGGATTAACAATCCTCACGATACACATTATATCATTGGGTCTGTGGTAGGGCCACATCCTTATCCCGATATGGTGGCACGTTTTCAAAGCGTTATCAGCGAGGAAATTCGTACACAATTACTAGAAAAAACTGGGTCAGAGTTACCAACGCATGTGATTGCTTGTGTTGGTGGCGGTAGCAATGCTGCTGGTGCTTTTTATCATTTTTTAGACGAACTGTCTGTGCAATTAGTTGCGGTTGAAGCAGCTGGTCACGGTATAAATAGCGGCATGAGTGCAGCCACAACGCAACTTGGTAAACCAGGTGTTTTGCATGGTAGCAAAAGTTTGGTTATGCAAACTGAAGATGGCCAGATTGTAGAGCCACATAGCATTTCAGCGGGTTTAGATTACCCAGGTATTGGGCCTATGCACGCCAATTTGTTTAAGAGTGGGCGAGGTACTTTTTTAAGTGTTACTGATAATGATGCATTAGAGGCGGCTTTTCATATTGCCAAAACTGAAGGTATTATTCCTGCTTTAGAAACGGCACATGCTTTTTCTGCACTGCATCAAATGCATTTAACACCAAACGATACAGTAGTAATTTGCTTAAGCGGTAGAGGCGATAAAGATTTGTCAACTTATATGACGGTAATGGAGGCATAGCAATCATTGCGAGGCACGCAGCAATCTGCATTTATCAAATAATATTTTTGTAACCAGCATTTGTATGTCTATTAAGCTACATATGCGTCGCACACTGGAACAGATATAACATTTTAAACAATATATTATTCAATCTTTTATGATAGATGATGTAAGCATTGTTGAATATAAAGAAGGCTATGCGGATAGTTTTAAAGCCTTAAATATTGCTTGGTTAAACAAATTTTTTGAAATAGAACCTATTGATGAAGAAGTATTAAGCTATCCTGTAAAAAATATCATTGATAAAGGTGGTAATATCTTATTTGCAGTAATTAGTGGTGTACCTGTTGGTTGTTTCGCTTTGATAAAAGAACATGAGGAGGGCGTGTATGAGTTGTCTAAAATGGCCGTTTCGGAAGAGTATCAAGGTAAAAAAATCGGGAATCAATTATTAGAATTTTGCTTTGAAGAAGCTAAAAGAATGGGGGCTACAAAAGTCATTTTGTTTTCAAATACAATACTTCAACCAGCTATTTATCTATACAAAAAATACGGCTTTACAGAAATTAATTTAGATGGTGCTGTACACAAACGTGCCAATATTAAAATGGAAAAAATTATTTAATGAGTAGAATCCAACAATTGTTTTCTCAAAAAAAACAATATATACTTAACGTTTATTGCACAGCTGGCTATCCAAAATTAGATAGCACATTGTACATGATGCAAGCGTTGCAAAACAATGGCGCAGATTTAATAGAACTCGGCATGCCTTACAGCGATCCATTAGCCGATGGGCCTGTTATTCAAGAAAGTGGTGCTGTTGCTTTAGAAAACGGCATGACGATAGCCGTACTTTTTGAACAATTAAAAAGTTTTAGAACTGAAATTAAAGTGCCTGTAATTTTAATGGGTTATATGAATCCAGTGCTACAATATGGCTTTGAAAAATTTTGTGCCGATGCAGCTGCAGTTGGTGTTGATGGTTTAATATTACCAGACTTACCAGAATATGAATTTGAAACTGAGTATGGGGCAATTATTAAAAAATATGGTTTAGATTTTATTTTCCTGGTTACTCCAGAAACCAGCGAAGAAAGATTAAGAAAACTAGATGCATTAAGTACAGGATTCTTATATGCAGTATCTTCTTCCTCTACCACAGGTAATGAAAAAGACTTTAATGCAGTAGAATTGTATTTGCAACGTTTACAAACCATGCAATTACAAAACCCTGTGTTGGTAGGCTTTGGTATTAAAGACAAAGTAACTTTTACCAGTGCTTGCAAATACGCCAACGGGGCAATTATTGGCTCGGCCTACATTAAAGCTTTAGAAGGCAAAGATGATTTGGAAGTAGCTACTAGAAACTTCCTAACTGATATAATGCAATAGGATGAAAAAGAAAATAAACATCAAAAAACATTTGTCTGAAATGACGAAAGATGAACTTGTTCAAGAGATTATAAAACTTCATTCAAAATTTGATAACGTTAAGGAATATTATCAATCTGAATTATTGGCTGATTCATCTGTTTTAGATAAATATAAAAAGCAAATAACAAAAGAATTCTTTCCTTACGGTGTAAGCGGAAGACCAGGCGATGCAAGAGCAGCTATTTTACGAAAAATGATTTCAGATTTCACAAAAGTTGCTGTATTTGAAGTAGATGTAATAGAATTGATACTCCATAGGGTAGAAATGGCAGTTGCTTTTACAGCAGCTTATGGGGATATTGATATGCCGTTTTATACCGCTGCCGAAAATAATTTTGATAAGGTGTGTACTTTAATTGTAAAAAATAAATTGATAGATAAGTATAACGAAAGATGCGCTAATATGATATGGAAAGTACGTGATTTTGGGTGGGGCTTTTTTGATTCCTTATCTGGTATAATGCTTCACCATTTTGAAAATGCAAGTTAATAAACGAAGAAAATAAACTTTTATCCTAATCCTTAGGGGAGTCCAAAAAATCACTAAACTAGAATGTCCATTCAAAATATAAATTTTTCTCAAAAATTCTCTTCAGAGGTTGGTGGTTCTGTTGTCATCATAAAATACAATGCAGGCAATATTCAAAGCGTTTTGTATGCTTTAGAAAGAATTGGTATTTCTGCAAAAGTTACAGCTGACCACGAAGAAATATTAGCAGCGGATAAAGTCATTTTTCCTGGTGTGGGCGAAGCCAATAGTGCTATGAATAGTTTAAAGGAAAATAATTTAGACAAACTCATTCCTACTTTAACACAACCAGTTTTAGGTATTTGTGTTGGTATGCAATTGCTGTGTAAATATTCAGAAGAAAATAATACCCAATGTTTGGGTGTTTTTAATGAGCCTGTAAAACTGTTTAAACCTAATGCCATCAATACTTTAAAGGTGCCTAAAATTGGCTGGAATAATATCTACGATTTAAAATCGCCATTAATGCAAGGCATTGAAAATGATAGTTACTGCTATTTTGTACATAGCTATTATGTGCCATTAAGTGAGCATGCAATTGCCACGACGGATTATATACAACCTTACAGTGCCGCTATTCATAAAGACAATTTTTATGGTGTGCAATTTCATACTGAAAAGTCATCAAAGACAGGTGAAAGTATTTTGCAAAATTTCTTAAATCTCTAACGCCCCAATGACAATTATCCCCGCTATAGATATTATTGATGGTAAATGTGTGCGATTAACGCAAGGCGATTATGCACAGAAAACCATTTACAACGAAAACCCTTTAGAAGTTGCCAAAATGTTTGAAGATGCAGGCTTGCAACGCTTGCATTTGGTCGATTTAGATGGGGCAAAAGCGGGTGCAGTGAAAAATTGGAAAGTGTTAGAAAGTATTGCCACAAAAACAAAATTGACCATTGATTTTGGTGGTGGCATTAAGACAAATTTGGATGTTGATATTGTATTTCAATCTGGTGCTGCTCTAGCAACTGTTGGCAGTATTGCTGTAAAAGATAAAGCTACTTTTGTGAGTTGGCTACAACAATATGGTGCTGATAAATTTTTGCTTGGTGCTGATGTAAAAGATGAAAAAATAGCCGTTGGTGGCTGGTTAGAAACAACCGATATATGGATTTATGATTTCATTGAAAGTTATGTGCAGCAAGGTGTTCAGCAGATTTTTTGTACCGATGTAAGTAAAGATGGTAAGCTTGAAGGGCCTTCAACAGAGTTGTATAAAAATATTATTGCCAAATTTCCTACACTGCATTTTATAGCTAGTGGTGGTGTTGCTAGTGTTGAAGATTTGGAGGTATTACAAGAGATTGGTTGTAGCAGTGCAATTGTTGGTAAAGCTATTTATGAGAATAGAATTACGCTGAAAGAGATGATAAGACTTAATGCGAATTATACGAATTAATATAACAATATTAAAATGCTTACAAAACGAATTATCCCATGCCTTGATATACGTGATGGACGAACGGTGAAAGGCGTGAATTTTGAAAATATTAGAGATGCTGGTGACCCAGTTGAATTGGGTGCTTTTTATGCAGAACAAGGTGCAGATGAATTAGTATTTTTAGATATTACTGCTACCAACGAAAAGCGCAAAACCTTAAGTGAATTGGTAAGCCGAATTGCTCGTAATATCAATATTCCGTTTACAGTTGGTGGTGGTGTAAGTTCTATTGAAGATGCCTCAGTTTTGTTGAAAAATGGTGCTGATAAAGTAAGTATTAATACGGCGGCTTTTAAAAATCCGCAGTTGATAAAAGATTTGGCTAGTGAGTTTGGTAGTCAGTTTGTGGTGTTGGCAATAGATACAAAACTAGAAGCTGACGGTGAGTGGTATGTATATTTGAATGGTGGAAGAGTGAAAACTGATATACGCTGTATTGATTGGGCACAGCAAGCGGTGGCTTTAGGTGCTGGTGAGATTTTACTTACATCTATGAACCACGATGGTACAAAACAAGGCTTTGCTTTGGATATTACTAGTCAGTTAAGTGACTTGTTGCCTGTGCCAATTATAGCAAGTGGTGGTGGTGGTACAATGGCACATTTTACCGATGTGTTTACTAAAGGAAAAGCAGATGCAGCCTTGGCTGCAAGCATTTTTCACTTTAAAGAAGTGGCAATTCCTGATTTGAAAAATTATTTGAAAGAAGAAGGAATAAACGTAAGGATATAGTTGTCATTCTGAGGAACGAGGAAATTATGGTCTGTTTTATAAAAGCTAAAGACTGTTTCGTGCCTCGCAATGACGATTAGCGAACAAAACGTACAAGTGTGCGACGCAACGATGTTAAATAAACATACAAAAGCTGGTTACCAAAAGAAAAACTCGCTTTAATAATTCGTATAATTAGATAAAAATTTGTTTAGTAAATAATGATAGTTGATTTTAAAAAATATCCGGACGGTTTGGTGCCTGCCATAGTTCAAGACGCGGTAACGCAAAAAGTATTGATGCTAGGCTTTATGAATGAGGCGGCTTTGGCAGCAACCGAAGCAAATAAAAAAGTGACATTTTATAGCCGAAGTAAACAACGTTTGTGGACGAAAGGCGAGGAAAGTGGCAACTTTTTAAACCTTGTAAGTATGGCTGTTGATTGTGATAATGATACGTTGTTAATTAAGGTAAATCCAGTTGGTCCAGTTTGCCATACAGGTGCTGACACTTGCTGGGATGAAACCAATGTGCAAAGCGATTTTTTAGTGTACTTAGAGCAAATAATTGAACAAAGAAGTAAGGTTTCGCCCGATGAATCGTACACAGCTTTGATGCTATCGAAGGGGATAAATAAAGTGGCACAAAAAGTAGGTGAAGAAGCTATTGAACTGGTAATTGAAGCAAAGGATGATAATAAGGATTTGTTTTTGGGCGAAGCGGCAGATTTAATGTTTCACTATTTGCTTTTGCTTAACGCTAAAGGGTTTAAATTGCAAGAGGTATATAACGTTTTACAAAAAAGACATAAAAAATAAGGATGAAAAAATTATTGATTTTATTATTGTTGCCAATAGCCGTTACGGCTCAAAAAGGGTTTACAATTAAGGGTAATATTAAAGGATTAAGAGATAGCACATTGGTGTTTTTACAAACTGCTCAAGGCAGCACCATTGCTCAAGATTATGCAAAAAATGGACTATTTAGTTTGATGGGGAAACTAGAAACTGCCGATTTATTTCAATTAAGCTTTATTGGCTACAAAGAAGGTATTGAAGTGTTTATAGGCAACGACAATATCAACGTAAATGGTGAAGCGTTAAAGCTAAAATCGGCTGCTATTACTGGCTCATTAATTAATGCAGATTATAAAAATTTTGTACAAGGCTTTACGCCACTTAGTGAAAAATTAGGTAAACTAGCTAATACCATTAACACAGAAAAAGAAAGTAAAAGTCGAGATAGTTTAATAGCTGTTTTTAATACTAATAAGGGTAAATTGTTAACATATACTAATACTTTTTTAGCTAATAAGTCAGCCTCCCCAGTAAGTGCATTTGTTTTGTATCAACTAAATAAATTGTATGGAGATGTAAATACAGTTGAAGAAAAGTACAATGCGTTAAAGCCAAGTGCCAAAAATATTGTGTACGCTCATGAGATTGAAAAAATTATTGCCTCATCAAGGGTTGGTTCTATAGGTTCTTTGGCAACCGATTTTACACAAGCTGATACAGCTAGTAATCCCATAAGCTTATCACAATTTAAAGGTAAATACGTATTAATAGATTTTTGGGCAAGTTGGTGCAGACCTTGTCGTGCAGAAAACCCAAATGTGGTAACAGCCTATAATAATTTTAAGGATAAAAACTTTACCGTTTTAGGCGTATCACTCGATCAACAAAAAGAAAATTGGGTAAAGGCTATTGCTGCTGACAAATTATCGTGGACACACGTTAGCGACTTACAATACTGGAGTAATGCAGTAGCAAAATTGTACAACATACAAAGTATACCTGCAAACATGTTGATTGGCCCAGATGGAAGAATTATTGGTAAAGATTTGCGTGGCGAGGAACTGCAACAAAAGCTGAAAGAGTTACTAAAATAATACCTTAATAAAATACATTTTCATATTCTTTTTCATCAAACCCAACGGCAACAATCTTGTTGCCGTTTTCTATTATAGGGCGTTTTATAACACTTGTTTTTTCTATCATTAAGGCAATAGCAGTATCTATATTATCAATACTTAGTTTTAATGACTCATCTAAAGCCTTAAAGGTACTACCACGTTTATTTACCAAAGGTTCCCAGCCAATTTGTGCCATCCAAGCTTGCAATTTTGCAGCAGATATCCCTTTCTTTTTATAGTCGTGAAATTGAAATTTAATCTCATTTTCCTTCAACCAATCCATTGCTTTTTTAACCGTATTGCAGTTAGGTATGCCGTAAAGTGTGTACATAGTTGCTTGCTTTTCAGAAAGTTATTTCTGGCGTGTTATTTTATAAAAATACGCGTTTAATTTACCGTTTATAAATACATTGTTATTTTTTAGAGGGTTAATTTATTTTTAAGCAAAGGAAGCTTTAATGACTAAACTAGTTACAGCTATTTTACTACTTTGTTTGATGTTTAAATCATCGGCTCAACCCAATAGTTCTAAAAAAAATTTAGGACTAATAATTGGTAATGTGTTAGATGCACAAACCAGTAAGCCAATAGCATTTGCAACATTGGTACTTTCAAAAAAAATAGACAGCACCCAAAAAATAACACAAGTTGCAGATAAAAATGGTGCATTCGAATTTGATAAATTAACTTTTGGATATTACAGCCTAACCATGTTTGCCAGTGGCTTTGCAACCAACACTATCGACAGTATCAATATACGAGATGAACGTTACGATTTTAACCTAAACGATGTAAAAATGAAAGCAGCTGCTTTATCAACTTTAGATGAGGTAATTGTTTATACAGAGAAGCCGCTAATAGAAAATACTGATGGGAAAATAACCTACAATGTGGGTGAAAGTGCTTTAAGTAATGGCTCGTCTACCGCAGAAATTTTAAAAAATATGCCATTGATAAGTAACGATCCAAATGGTAAAATTTTATTAAAAGGCAAGGAACCAAAAATTTTAATTGATGATAAACCAACTGATTTAACAGCGGATCAATTAAAAGATTTATTGGAAAGTTTACCTAGCAGTAGCATTGAAAAAATTGAGCTGATGACCAACCCTCCAGCACAATATGCTACTGAACAAGGTGGCGTTATAAACATTATTACCAAAAAAGGCAAAGTTGGCTTAACTGGCAAAGTAACTATTAGTGCAGGTTCTAGGGGCGAAGGAAGTTTAGCGGCTAATGCTAGTTTTCGTAATCAAAAATTTTCTACCAATAATATTTTAGGTATTTCTGGTAGCCAATTATCTGGTAACAGTTATTCAATCCGCCAAAATATCTATGATGATTCGAGCAATTATTTTAACACCACCTCTAGCTGGAAAAGCAAAAATGTACGGCCAAACGTTCGGTCGCAAGTAGATTATGAATTTAATAAACACAACGGTATTGGCATTGTTTATCAAGGTAATCTTAACTTCTTCGAAAATATTTCTAACACCCAATATGCCAATTTAGACCGCTTTCAAAATGTATATAAAGTGAGCAACAGAGCAAACGGTAGCAATGGTACTGGCTACGGTCATAACATTACTTTAAACTTTACACATAAAGGACTTAACCCTGCTGAAATTTTGCGTTTTGCCATCATTGGGGGCTTTGGTAAAAACGATAATGGTAAGGATTATTTTCAGCAATTTTTAAGCCCGTTTTATGTGCCAACTGGTGTAGATTCAACCCAATCTCAATTGTACGATTCGTATAGCAAATCGCTCAATTTTAGGCTTGCTTACGATAGGCCGCTAGATTCTGGTAAACTTTATTTAACCACAGGTGCAACTTATCAATTGGCATCTTTTCACAACACTTTAAACACTAAATTTTACCGTAAACAGGATAGCACTTTTGTGCAAAACGATTTACTGAGCAACGACTTTAAATACCAACAAAACATCCTTACTGCAAGGTTAGCATTCACCTATATTATTGATAAAAGTTTACGCATTATTGCTGGTGCACAAGCTGAGGAAACCTATACTAATTTTAACTTTATAAAAGGTAATTCAAACGATGTTGCTACCACCTATTGGAATGTGTTGCCAAACATAACCATCCGCAAAGAATTTAACCGCACATTCAATACTGCATTGGTTTACAGGGCAAGTATTAGGCGGCCAGATTTAGGACAACTTAACCCAAATATTGATTATAGCGACCCATACAATATCCGTTTCGGTAACCCTTATTTGCAGCCTTCGCTGGCAGATAATTTTGACTGGAATGTGAGTTTAATAAAAGGTAAATATTATATCAACACATCGCTTGGTTATAACAATGTAAAAAATGTTTTTTACCAAATTAGAACCTTGATTGATGCTGGTAAAACACAATTGACCTATCAAAATATTGCCAACCGGCAAGAGTATGAAGCTAGCGTTTGGGGTGGCTATACGTTTACCAAAATGCTACGGGTAAATGCAAGTGTAGGTTATACTTTTAACAAATACAGTGAAGCTGAAAAAACCTTGTTTAAATATAGAGATGGCGGTAGTTTTTACAGCAGTTTCAATTACAGTTTTACGCCCAATAATTTGCTAACTTTTGAAGGTAATACACGTTACAGTAGCTATGCCGATCCACAGGGCCGCAGTCGAAGCAACATTACTATGAACATTGGTGTGCAGCGTAAATTTTTCAATAAAAGAGTGATTGTAAACTTCAATATTTTCGATCCATTTACTACGCAGCAATACACCACCTATACTTACGGCAGTAATTTTAATATAGAAAATTATAGTAGTACCACCACCCGAAATTATCGTTTAGGGATTAGCTATCAGTTGAACAGAATGGTTAGAAAAAGCACTATTACAGATAAGCAAAAACGGGAAGCTTTAGAAAAAGTAAAACGTAAACCGTCGTAAATTTTAAAGGAGCTTTGGATAGCTAACAATTAAACCTAAACCTTACCAGCTTTTTACAGTGTATATATAGTAAATTACTTATTTTATCACTTCTTCTACAACATGCCCAACGCAGCCACTTGGCATTTGCACATGTAACAATGCTGTAATAGTTGCGGCAATATCAGTCATGTACGTTTCACGGTTTGTATGACCATGTTTTACACCCCAACCATAAAATATCATTGGTATATGGCTATCGTAAGGTGCCCACAAACCGTGTGTGGTACCAGTTTTACCACCATCTATATAGCCTGGTTTTAATATAATTTGTATGTCACCACTGCGGCTATAGAAATAACCATTGGTAAACATTTCTTTCATTTTTGCAGTCAAGGCCATCTCACCTAATTCATCTAGCTCAAACACTTGTGCAATGGCTTCTTGCCTTTGTAAGTAGTTAATAATGGTTTTAGTTACCAATACTTTATCTAGTTTGGCGGAATCAATTAATGCATAATTTATATGCACCTGATAGTTCATAATGTTTAGTACCAGTTTATCTACACCAAATTTCTCTTTTAAAGTGCTATTTAGTTGTTTTACAGCATCTGTTTCATTAAAAATACCACCAGGTAATTTATTTTCTTTCATAAAGCCAGGTATGTGTGCCACACCATGATCGGCAGATAAGAATACTGTGTAATTACCTTTACCAACTTTTATATCTAAATAGGTTAAAAAATTACCTAAATCTTTATCTAAACGCAAATAAGTATCTTCTGTTTCTATAGAATTTGGCCCAAAACTATGCCCTACATAATCTGTTGATGATAGGCTTACGCAAAGCATATCTGTTGCTGTACCTTTACCCAATTGCTCATTATCTAAAGCAGCCTTAGCCATGTCAAACGTCATACTATTGCCAAAAGGTGTGGTGGCTATGGAACTATAAGTTTTGCCTGCAAACTGCTTTAAACTATAAGGAAAACCTTTTTGCTCTGTGCCAAAAGGTTTGTTTTCATAATCTTTTTCGTCAGCGGTACTTTGTGTGTAAGTGTTAATAGGGTATAGGGTTTTCCAACCGCCTTCGTAGTATTTATCTACTATTTTTTTAGCATTAAAATCTGATGCCCATTTAGGCAATTCAGTCATATAATAGGTACTTGTAATCCAGTTGCCACTATTTATATCGTACCAATAAGCCGCATTAGCACTGTGCCCTGCGGGTAAAATAGAACCTCTATCTTTTAATGCAATACCAATTACTTTACTACGAAAATTATTGGCCAATCTAATTTCATCGCCAATGGTTGTTACCAACATATTTTTAGGGCTTTGTTTGCCATTGCCACCATCGGGGCCACCAACTGTTTTTACGCTTTTATCTTCACTGCAATACACACTGCGTTGCTCTTGTCTGTCCCACCAATTATTACCTACAATACCATCAATGGCTGGTACAGAACCTGTGTAAATACTGGTATGACCAGCGGCTGTAACCGTTGGTGTATATGGGATAAATGCATTTTCGCAAGTAAAACCTTCACGTAATAAACGCTTAAAACCATAAGCCGAGTAACGAGCAGAATAACGGTACAAAAAGTCCCACCGCATTTGATCTACCACAATACCAACTACCAATTTAGGACGTGTGATGTTTGATGTTTGGATTGAGGATTTGTGATTTTGTGCAAAGGCAATTTGTATTACTAATAGTGCGATTGTAACGATGCAAAATTGCTTCATGATTTTATAATTAGGCTACAAATGTAACAGTTGATGACAACCAACAAGGTTACAAAATGATGAACTAACAAGCGTTAATAATTAGCATTGTTATAAATAGCTGATAACCTTAAATTTGCATCTTTGGCTACAAAGCCGCAAAGACATAAGGCCAGTAAAAAGTACAAAATTTTGGTGGGGAGAAAGTTCAATAAAGTATCTAAACGTACAAGTGTGCGACGCAACATTGTTACATGCTTGTTTTAAAGTTGGTTACAAAATAAAAAACTTTCTTAGTCTTGATGTGTTTAATCACTTTGTGGTAACATTATAAATCATAAATCAAAAATTAAAAATATGGCAGACATTTTTGAGAAATTAGTGAAGAATTACGGTCCAATTGGTATGCACCGTGAAAGAGCTCATGGGTACTTTGCGTTTCCTAAGTTGGAAGGCGAAATTGGTAGTAGAATGAAGTTTCGTGGTCAAGAAATGATTGTGTGGAGTTTGAATAATTATTTGGGTTTGGCAAACCACCCTGAGATTAGAAAAATTGATGCTGACGCTGCCAAAGAATTTGGTTTGGCTAGCCCAATGGGGGCAAGAATGATGAGTGGCAATACATCGTACCACGAACGTTTAGAGGCTGAATTGGCTACTTTTGAAAGCAAAGAAGATGCAATATTATTGAATTTTGGTTACCAAGGTATTATGAGTACTATTGATGCTGTTTGTGGCCGTCACGATGTGATTGTATACGATGCCGAAAGCCATGCTTGTATTATAGACGGTTTGCGCTTGCATCCTGGTCACCGTTATGTGTATAAGCACAACGATTTGGAAGATTTAGAAAAACAATTAGAACGTGCTACTGCATTGATAGATAAACAAAAAAATGGTGGTATTTTAGTAATTACCGAAGGGGTTTTTGGTATGGCTGGTGACCAAGGTAAATTAACAGAAATTGTAGATCTTAAATCTAAATTTAACTTTAGATTGTTGGTAGATGATGCACACGGTTTTGGTACATTGGGCAAAACTGGTGCTGGTGCTGGTGAGGAGCAAGGTTGTCAAGACGGTATTGATTTATACTTCTCAACATTTGCAAAATCAATGGCATCCATTGGGGCTTTTTTAGCTGGGCCAAGGATTATTATAGATTATATCCGTTACAATATTCGTAGTCAAATATTTGCCAAAAGCTTACCAATGCCAATTGTAATTGGTAACCTAAAGCGATTGGATATGTTACGTACTATGCCAGAATTGAAAGAAAAATTGTGGAGCAATGCAATGAAACTGCAAGCTGGCCTAAAAGAACGCGGCTTTGATATAGGGAATACTAACACACCTGTAACACCTGTTTATATGAAAGGCGGTGTAGAAGAAGCAACAGCTATGTGTATGGATTTGAGGGAAAATTACAAGGTATTTGCATCCATTGTGGTGTACCCGGTAATACCAAAAGGGCATATTATTTACCGTTTAATTCCTTCGGCTGCACATAATGATGAGGATATTGACATTACTTTAAAAGCTTTTAGCGAAACCAAAGACAAATTAGATGCTGGTGCGTATAAAGCAGAAACAATACCAGATATGGCTGATGCGAGATAATATGAGGTAAATATTATGAATTTTTAAATATGTTTTAAGATATAAGAGTCCCCGATAAAGTTGCTTTATCGGGGACTCTTTTGTAACTAAATTTTATTTATAACTTCTTTAAAATATCTTCTTTTGCCATGCGAGCATAATCACCATTTTTGGCAGCATCTGCTAGCTCAATACATTTTTCAGCACTTGCTTTTGCACTTACTTTATCACCTAAATCTTTTTCAATTCTAGCCTTTAGCAAGTATAACCAAAAAGCATCTTTTTGTTGCTCAATCCCTTTGGTAACTAAAGCTAAGGCTTTGTTATAATCTTTTAGCCATTCGTAATAAAACGCCGCTGCCGTTTGATAATTTGGTTTGTCGGTTGCTAAGTTTTTTTCTACATCTGCTTTAATTCTGTCAGTAATATTTACGGTAATTGGTAATGCAACGGCCAATTTATCCCACATAAGGTGCAACTCGCAACTTTCGTTTTTTATATTTGCAAATTGCATAGTCATAGTTTCAACTGCATCGCTCATTTTCATTACAGGTGCCATTACACGTACCACATCATTTTCTTCTTTATACGCAGAAGGTTGGTTTACTGTAAGGTCTTTTGTAATAATAAACGTGAATTCTTTTTTACCAGGAATTGATAATAAACCATATTTACCAGCTTTAATATTTTTTCCGCCAATAATTACTTCGTCACTAAAAGTAATAACAGTTGCATTATTTGCACCAGTGCGCCAAACTTTATTATAAGGGACAACATCGCCAAAAATTTTACGACCTTTTACGCCTGGGCGAGAGTAATTTAACTCTACCGTACCAAGGCCAAAGTTTTGTTTAATAGTTTGTGTAGTGCTAGGTTGTGGCATTGTAACCTGACCAAAACTTGTAATAGCTGCGAATGTTGCCGCAAGCAGGGATAATTGTTTCATCGTATATTTTTTGTTTTTTGTGAAAATATGTAACAGCTATACCAAATTATTAACTTATGGTATAATAGCACCTTATTGTAAAGCTACGAAGCTAGTGGTAAAAAAAGATTGCAACGACCTTTTAAGGATTTTTTAGTGAAATTTTTACTTTGTTCTTCTTTCGATTTTTGGTATTCCATTTTGGTCCTTCAGATACAACATTTGCAATTGATATGGCTTGTATACTATCTATATTATTAATAATTTTTACATCATAAGCTTTACCTTTTTTATCAAGCGAAAACTCAAAGTCCACTTCATCTAATTTATTGCCAAATTTATCTTTTAATACAAATTCATTGGCAGTAGTCGTATCGCCTAAAAAGCCAATTTTTTGATTGTCATTAGCATTTGCAAAGGTACTATTTGCAGTGATTGTATTAGTTGGGTCACTGTTTTTTCCTTAAAACTAATGATAGCACTACTGTTGTATTGCACTTGTTTTTGTGTAAGAGGCAAGTTATGAATACCCTGATGAATCATCACCCATTTATTGATGGTAGTTCTACTAACACCATACTTAGCTGCCAATTAGCGATAACCTATGCCTTGGATTAAATACTCGGTAATACATTGTTGTTTAATGTCCATTTTTAGTTGATTTTTGGTCAACCAATATCAGGACGAGTCCATCTAGGCAAAGACATAAATGAAGGTAAATAAATTAAGCTTTTACCCTATGTATAATTTAGGCCTTTGCGTGAAATACTATTTCTTAAATGCAGGATGAAAACTTTGTAAGGTTTCACGTAAATAATCTCTATCCAAATGCGTGTAAATCTCTGTGGTGGTAATACTTTCATGGCCTAACATTTCTTGCACAGCACGTAAGTCTGCACCACCTTCTACCAAGTGCGTGGCAAACGAATGGCGCAAAGTATGTGGCGAAATAGTTTTATTAATTTTTGCTTTGGCTGCTAAGTCTTTAATAATATAAAATATCATTACACGGCTTAATAATTTGCCTCTATTATTCAAAAATAAAAAATCTTCAAAACCCTTTTCTATGGGCTGATGTTTGCGTATATCGTTATAGTAAATACCAATATATTTAATAGCATCTCTGCCAATTGGTACCAATCTTTCTTTGTCCCCTTTGCCAATAACACGTACAAAACCAACATCTAAGTGCAGGCAACTAATTTTTAGATTTACAGTTTCGCTTACCCGCAGGCCACAACTATACATGGTTTCTAATATGGCTTTGTTGCGCCCACCTTCTGATTTACTAAGGTCTATTTTAGCTATCATATTTTCTATTTCCGAAAAGCTCAAAGTATCTGGTAGTAGTCGTTTGGTTTTAGGTGCTTCTAGTAGGGTAGATGGGTCGGTGGCAGATATTTGTTCTATTAAGCAATATTTATAAAAGGCTTTTATGCCAGAAATAATGCGGGCTTGCGAGGTAGATGTCATACCCAATTCTGCCACCCATTTTATAAAAGCTTGAAGGTCTTTTAAATCTATGTCACTAGGCGTTTTTGTAATGGTATTGGCCAGTAAAAAGCTCGTTAACTTTTCTACATCACGCAAGTAAGCCTCTACCGAATTATCGCTAAGTGATTTTTCTAGTTGCAAGTAAGCCATAAATCCTTTTTTGTAAGCGTCCCACATAATAAATCTATTTAAAACCTTAGAAGGTTGATTTTAATGCTCATTAATAACAAAGTCAATATTTACAAAGAACCTCTTTTTTTGTAACAGTTTGTTTGGATGCATATTGCTAGTAGTTACGTACTTTTAACTGCACGATACATTTATTATGAAATACACAATAGGCTTACTTTTTTGCTTTTTAGCATTGCAATCGTCTAGCCAATCTACTCGCCTCATCGATTCTGTATTAGCAAACAATATTATTCGCATACCAGCCTATCAACTTGCAAAAGTTGGTAACGAAACCTTGATATTGAAAATGAATTATGCTGCGAGTAGTTTTATTGATACTGCAGGTATTTACAAATTAGTAGAGGCACAAATTTTATCAGTTGATTTATTATTTACCGATTTTCCCGCAAATCAAAACTTGCTATCGCTTAATAAAAAGCGGTTACAAACTTTGGCTGATTTATTACCTACAGCCACACAACAACCAAACACAATATGGCAAATTATTAGGCAATTAGATGGTAAAGACAAAGCCTCTGCCGCCAATATGTTACATGGTTTTGTAATTAACTATCGTAGCCCCGAAACGGTAGTATCTAAGAAAATTGAAATAGATCTTATAAAGTCTGTAACACCTACTGTTATTGCAATACCAGCCGAAATACCACCAGTAGAAGGCAAGATAAATAACTGGAGCGCTATACACAATGGCTTGCAACAGCAGCGCATAGTGATATACAATCGACCGCTACGCAAAAGCGATTTTAACAAACTTGTACTACAAAAAATGGCTAAGGAAAAAGATACCATTGTAGCATTTACCTACAAAGAGGCAAGAAGCAGCCAAATAGTACCTTATATGGGCACACGATTTTTAAGAGAAAAAGACTCTATATATTTTTTACTAGCCCCACCATTACTAGCTACTATTAAGTTAGCCCCACCTGCTTTACGATCATTGGGCGATTCATCAGTATTAAAAACCCTAAAACGTAATGAGTTTAAGAAAATGCTAGTAGTAGCCGATGTTACAAGCAGCATGAGCCCTTATATAGCACAAGTATTTGCATGGATAAATATTGAAGCCGAAAAAAGTAATGTACAATATGTGGTATGCTTTAACGATGGCGATGGTAGAGATAATGCGTATAAAAAAATAGGTCGCACCGGTGGCATTTATGGAGAAGTTTACACCGATGCTGTACAACTATCTAAGCAAATTATTAGTACCATGGATAAGTGTAAAAACAACGATATAGAAGAAAACGATTGCGAAGCAATTATAAAAGGTATAGACTTGTGTAGCAACTGTGAAGATGTGGTGCTACTAGCTGATAGTTGGGCACCAGTACGCGATATTTCGTTGGCTGAAATCATTAAGAAACCTGTAAAAGTAATTGCTTGTGGTGAGCGACTTGGGTTACGACCAGAATACATAGAAATAGCCCTTAAAACCAATGGCAGCTTGCATTTTATAAACGAAGATGTAGTTGATTTATCGCCGCTACGCAAAGGCAAAACCATGACGATTCATGGTAAAGTGTATGCGTATAAAAATGGTTGGGTAACCGAAGTTGTAAGATGAGATATTTGATTTAGGATGGTTGTACCTAAACAGCAATAACACTCGTTGCAATAAAATCAATTACTTTGTAACTGTTTAAAAATTTATTAATGGAAAATCAACACCTCACATATTTTAAAGTAGAAAACTTCAAACGATTTGAGTCGTTTGAGATGAACAATATTGGGCAGTTTAATTTATTGGTGGGTGATAATAATGTTGGTAAAACAAGTGTATTAGAGGCGTTGTTGGTAGATGTTGATGGACGGAAATTTTTAAGATCACTTTATTATGTTTTAACTTTTTTAAAAAAATTCGACAATATTGATGATCGATATACTCAAAATTATTTTCTAGATTTTTTCTTAAAAAAATCGGACGATAGAGTGAACCAGTTGCTTTTTCGAAATGAAGGAATTCAGGGTAGTGATGTGTTCATGCTCACAAAAGAAGCTAACCAACCACGTGAAGCCAGAATTTGGAGATATAATTCTGAGCTTTCTATTTGTTCATTAGATTTTAGAACACTTGAATATAATAAGGATGATAAATTAAACTTGAATATCCCTTTTATCCCTTTTGGATTTTCTTATGATCATGATTTAACCAGATTTTACTCAAGTCATATTCAATTAAGTAGTAAGAGAAGAGAAAAATTTATTGCTGCATTAACTAAAATTATTCCCAAAATAAAAACAATTGAAGTAAATGCTGGCTTTGCGAAAGATGCTGTTTTACTAATTGGTCAAGAAGGTGAAGATGCAGTATTGCCTTTGGCAACTTTTGGTGATGGCTTTTTAAAACTATTTCGGTTGCTCATTTCAATTATTATTCATTCTGGCAAGCGGTTAATGATTGATGAAATAGATACTGGCATTCATTACAGTAAAATGAAGGATTTTTGGAAAATATTGATTGAATCATCTATTGATAATAAAGTACAACTTTTTGCAACTACGCATAGCAAAGAAGCCTTGCAATACTATAAAGAAGCCTTAGAAGAATTAGGTTATCAAGACAAAGGCAGGGTGATAAAATTAGTTGAGCATAAGAACAAAGAGGTAAAAGCCTACACGTATATTTTTGAGCAGTTTGAGCAATCATTAGACAATGACAATGAAATTAGATAAGTATGTCAGTGAAATTTTTTATAGAAGATAAAGCTCAGGAAAAGTTCTTAATGGATTTTGTTTCAGAACGCTTTAATATTGAATTATCGAATAAAGATTTTTATAAATTAAACGGTTTGTCAGGATATAAAGTAGGCGGTATTGCTTTTCCTGAATACAAACAACATACTGATGAAGGGGTTATAAATATTACTGTTTTAGATGCTGATGTTGATGCTCATGCAAGAAGGGATATGGTTTTAAGTGATTTTACTAGGTTAAATATCCAAAGCCACTTGTTTTTGTTTCCTAATAATACTACAAGTGGCGAAATTGAACTTGCATTAGCAGCGATTGCTGTTGATAGAAAAATAATTGATTGTTTTGAGGCTTACGAACAATGTATAAAAGGCTATGAAAAGCCTGTAAATAAATCTAAAATATTTGCATATTTAGATGCACTACTTGAACCAAAATATAAAAAGAATAACAATAAAGATTTACTTCAAGGGCAAAATAGGAATTATACAAATCCTGCACATTGGAATCTTTATCACGAGTATCTAAATCCTTTGTACAATTTTCTTGCAACGTTATTGTAATCTTTATTTTTAGAGTTGCCAACCTTTTTAAGGATGGCAACTCTAATGTAAACCTCCAACCCCCAATCCCTTCGCACTTTGCTCCTTAGAGTTATCCACGTACAAGTGAGTGACACAACTGCAGCAGATAAGAAATCCACATGCTGGTTTAAAAAAAGTAACACTTTAAAGCAAAACGTATATTTGTTTTCATGGCAAATAGCTTAAAAAAGAAAGTGCCCCAACCACCAAATCCCGAAGTGCTTACGCAAGATAAAGAGGTAGATGTAACCGTGGTAGAAGTGGTAAAAGATGAGCGTACCAGTAAAATTGCAGGTGCCATGTGCCTGTTGTTTGTCATGTTTTTGTTTGTTGCGTTTACATCTTATTTATTTACTTGGCAGGAAGACCAAGACAAAGTACACCAGTTTGGTATTAAAATTTTTGCTATCAATGATGTTCAGGTTCATAATTTATTGGGTGTTTTAGGCGCTTATGTGGCACATATTTTCATTTATAAAGGCTTTGGCGTAGCATCATATTTGTTTTGTACGTTCTTTTTTGTGCTTGGTATTAATTTGTTGTTTGGTAAAAAAATATTTAACCTTAATCGCAACCTACGTTATGTAATGCTTGGCTTAGTGGTACTTAGTATGGCCTTGGCTTTTGTAAATATTGCTAGCGAATTTAGTTGGGGTGGTGCTGTAGGCGAGCTGTTGAATGATTGGTTTGTGAAATGGATAGGTAGGGTAGGCACAGGTGCTTTATTATTTATAATAATTTTTTGCTATGTAATTTGGCGTTTTAACCCAACTTTTAAATGGCCTGAAAAGAAAATAATCGCTGAAAGAACTGATTTAAACGATGATAATGATGTGGTTGAAGCAACTGATGATACAATTGTTGAAGCGAATCATATAGATGATTTAGAAGAACAAGTATTGCCTACAAGTCAAAATAAACTAAAAGTTGGAGCTGCTGGTAACATAATTATTTCACCCAAAGAGGAAGTGGCTAAGCACGATCCATTAAACGAATTTGGTGTTACAGAAAAAGATATTGTAGAAGACAAATTTACGCAAGAAACTGGTAAACTATTTATAGTTGACGAACCCAAAAAAGGCAAGCAAAAGCCGATAGATGTAATGATAGATTTGCCCCTAGAAATAGCGCCGCCTGTACACGAAGGCATATCTGTAATAATGCCTAAACCAATGCCCGATGATGATATTGAGGAAGAGGCGATAGACGATGAGCCATTTGTAGAAGCAAGAAAGCCTTTAAAAATTGAGTTTGATGATGAGATAGATATGGAATTAGAATTGCAAGAGCAATTTGATGATGAAGATACAAGCGATAGTAAATCAGCAACCACAAAGCATTTCGGTATAGATACCAATTACGATCCTACACTAGAATTAAAAGATTACAAATATCCATCTATTGATTTGCTAGAAACCCATGGTAGCGAAAAAATTATTCACGATGCTAACGAATTGGAGGTTAATAAAAATCAAATTATCGCCACTTTAAAAAACTACGATATAGCCATACAGCGTATTGCAGCAACAGTAGGTCCTACGGTTACTTTGTACGAAATTGTTCCTGCACCTGGTGTGCGTATTAGTCGTATAAAAAACCTAGAAGATGATATAGCATTAAGTTTGGCAGCATTAGGTATTCGTATTATTGCCCCAATTCCTGGTAAGGGCACTATTGGTATAGAAGTGCCAAATGTGAAAAAAAGTGTGGTAAGTATGAAGACTTTATTGGCTTCAGAAAAATTTACTAATAGCACATTTTCGTTACCAATTGCTATTGGTAAAAAAATTGATAATGAAAACTTTATTGTTGATTTAGCAACTATGCCACACTTATTAATGGCAGGAGCTACTGGCCAGGGTAAATCGGTTGGGTTAAATGCCATATTGGTATCGCTGCTATACAAAAAACACCCATCCCAACTAAAGTTTGTATTGGTAGATCCTAAAAAAGTAGAGTTAAGTATTTATAAAGTAATTGAGAAGCATTTTTTAGCAAAATTGCCAGGTGAAGAAGAAAGTATTATTACTGATACCAAAAAAGTAGTACATACCCTAAATGCGTTGTGCATAGAAATGGATAACCGTTACGACTTGCTAAAAGAAGCTGGTTGTAGAAATATAAAAGAGTATAACGATAAGTTTTTAAACCGAAAACTAAACCCGCAAAAGGGGCATCAATATTTACCATTTATTGTGTTGGTGGTTGATGAGTTTGCCGATTTAATAATGACTGCTGGTAAGGAGGTAGAAATGCCTATTGCACGTTTGGCACAGTTGGCAAGGGCTATTGGTATACACTTAATTATTGCTACGCAAAGGCCATCGGTAAATATTATTACAGGTACTATTAAAGCTAATTTTCCTGCACGTATTGCATTTAAAGTATCTAGTAAAATAGATAGTCGCACCATTTTAGATGCTGGTGGTGCAGAACAATTAATTGGCAAAGGCGATATGCTGATTAGCTACAATGGCGACATTACCCGTTTGCAATGTGCCTTTGTAGACACACCAGAAGTTGATAAAATAACCGATTTTATTGGTAACCAACGTGGTTATCCTGATGCATTTTTACTGCCAGAATATGTAGATGAGAAAGAGGAAAGTAATAAATCTTTTGATAGTGCCGATAAAGACCCTTTGTTTAATGATGCTGCTAAATTGATAGTACAAAACCAGATTGGTAGCACCTCTTTAATTCAACGCAGAATGAAGCTAGGTTACAATAGGGCTGGCCGTTTGATGGATCAATTAGAATCTGCTGGTATTGTTGGTGCGAATGCTGGCAGCAAAGCCAGAGAAGTATTATTTAAAAGCGAAACAGAACTGCAAGAGTATTTAGATTCGATGAGGTAAAATTTTATTAACGTTTCCTTTATAGGCTAATGCCTAAACCATTTAGGTATAAAGTTGTCTTATAGAACAAGTAACATATATCTTTGATTATCAAAAAAAGTTCGAATGAAAAAAATTATAACACTTTTTGTCTCAATCTCAATCTCTAGTTATTGCTTATTTGCACAGAATGATCCCGCAGCAAAAAAAGTGTTGGATGAAGTTAGTGCCAATATTAAAACATTTAAAGCCATTACATCAAATATTGCCATAAAATCTATCAGTAGCAAAGGGGTAAATAATGGTAGTAAAGCAGGTACTATTAGCTATAAAAACAAGAAATATTTATTAAAGCAGGGCAAAACAGTAGTTATTTGCGATGGTTCAAAAGTGTACAATTTTGATGGTAATAAAACAATCACTATTACTGGTGCAGATGAGACGGAATCGTTGTTAAGTCCACAAAAACTATTTTCTAATTTTTATGATAAAGACTTTACATACAAACTAATTTCATCTGTTGGCACTACTTATCAAGTTCAGTTAATACCAACAGACCCTCGCAAAAATTTCTCTAAAGTGTTACTTTTTATTGATAAAAAGAAAAACATGTTTACCAAAGTAACTATTTTAGATAAAGGCGATAATAAAACAGAAATCATTTTATCTAATTTAAACACAAAGGCAGCGGTAAATGATGCGATTTTTGTTTTTAATAAAGCAAAATATCCTGCGGATGTTGAAATATTAGATTAATTTTTTTTGAAATAATTACAAGCCATTTCTGTAAAATGAAATGGCTTTTTTATTGGTTAAATAATATATTTAAAGTATGAAAAAAATAACATTTCTATTTGTGTTGGTATTGTTAGTAAAACTATTAAATGCCCAGTTTTCTGTTCGCTTAGTCGTTACCGATGTTGCCACTAAAAAAGAGGAGGATATATATGTCTCAGGTACGTTTAATAGTTGGAACCCTAAAGATGAAAAGTATAAACTAAAGCCATTTGCTGGGGGTAGAAAAAGCATCGTTATTAAAGATGTAGCTGCTGGTAATTACGCGTTTAAATTTACCCGGGGTGGCTTTGATAAGGTAGAATGTATGGCAGATGGTAGAGATATTGCTGATAGAATTTTAGATGTAAATGCAGATATATCTTTTGATGCAGTTATTGCTGGTTGGAAGGACGATTACCCCGAAAGACCAAAACGTTATACGGCAAGTCCACAAGTAAAAATAATTGATACTGCTTTTATAATACCGCAACTAAATAGAACAAGAAAACTATGGGTTTATCTGCCAAAAGGCTACGGCTCGTCTACTAAAACTTATCCTGTATTATATATGCAGGATGGTCAAAATTTGTTTAATGAGCAAACTGCGTATGGTGCAGAATGGGGTGTTGATGAATGCTTAGATACATTGCAACAAAAATTGGGAAAGGAATGTATTGTGGTTGGGATTGACAATGGTGGAGATAAAAGAATGAGCGAATATTCACCTTTTGATTATTCGTTAAAAGGTGGGTTAGCTGCACCAGATAGTAAGGCAGAAGGCAAGCAGTATATTGACTTTTTAGTACAAACTTTAAAACCATTTATCGATACAAAATATCGCACTAAAAAGGGGCCTAGTTTTACATTTGTTGCTGGTAGCAGTATGGGCGGCTTAATAAGTGAATATGCACTGTTGCAGTATCCACAAGTGTTTGGGGCTGCTGGCATTTTTTCGCCATCGTTTTGGATTGCTCCCAATTTATATGCTGAAGCTGAACGATTTACTACAACAGGTACACCAAGATTTTTTATTTATGCAGGTGGCAAAGAGAGTGCCTCAATGATTACAGATGTAACTAAAATGGAAACTATTTTAAAGAAAAAACCTCGTTACGACATCCGTACACTTATCAATCCGTTAGGGCAGCATAACGAAACTTATTGGAAACAAGCCTTTGCTGCATTTTATACTTGGTTAATGAAAGATATTGTCTTGTAAATAATTAAATCCTGTATCCATTTGGGGGGTTAAAAATTTAATGACTTACAATAAAAGTAACACCTTCTATTGCTAAGTCGCTCCTGTCAAATACTTCTGTTGCTTCATGTAAAAAAATATCAAGAGTCTCGTATTTACTGCTAAAATGCCCCATAATCAATTTTTTAACGTCGGACATTTTTGCAATAGTTGCAGCCTGTGTTGATGTTGAATGAAAACGTAATGCAGCCCTATCATTCATGTCTTTTAAATAAGTAGCTTCATGATATAACAACGATACATTTTTTACAATTGGTACTAGTGCTTCGTCATAAATGGTATCAGCACAAAATGCATAACTACAAGCCGGTTTATTAGGTATGGTTACCAACCCGTTGTAAATTATATCACCCTCTTTTGTTATATAATCCTTACCCATTTTTAATTTATCGTAAAAGGAAGTTGGTATTTGATATTGGGTAATGGTATCCTTATTTATTTTTCTTGGTTGCTTCTTTTCACGAATAATAAAGCCTTTGCAAGCCACCCTATGTTTGGTACTAAAACACTCAATTGTAAATTTATTATCGCTCCATATCAACCCATCTTTGTCTAATGCATGAAAATGTAAAGGATAGGGTAAAACTGTATTTGCAGCTTCTAGTTGGCAAGTAATAATATTTTCTAATAATGGTGGTGCAAATAGGTGTAACTCGTTTTCTCTGCCCAATAAGCCCATACTTGTTAGCAATCCCATCAAACCAAAATAATGATCACCATGTAAGTGAGAAATAAGTAGATAATTAATTTTGCTTCGCCTAATTTTATACCTAGCCATTTGCATTTGTGTGCCTTCGCCACAATCAATTAAAATTAATTGGTCGTTTATGGTTACAACTTGCGCCGTAGGATGCCTGTCATGAGCAGGAATTGCAGAGTTATTGCCTAAAATAGTTACACCAAACATGCAGATAAAAATAATAAGTTGAGGATATGTATTCTCTAAGACATTTTATTGGATTTGTAGCTGCTTACTATAATTAATAAAAATTACTTATTAATCGCTTCAAATTCAAAATCGTCTCCATCTAATAATTCTCTTTCAATTTCTTCCATTTGTACTATATCCCAAGCTTCACTTTCTGTTGGGGTTATGTTTAAAACGTCAGTTAGTTCCAATTTGTCAAATATGGCTTCTATTTCGGGTTTCATTTCGCAAATTACAAAGCTCGTATTAGCTTCGTAAAATCGTTGCTGCCATTGGGTTATCGCATCGCAAGCAGTTTCGTCAATTAGCGTAATTTCACGTAAATTTAAAATGGTATTAGTTATATCCGAACCTAATATTCTAGTACATTCTGTTCCAAGTTCTACAGCCACAATGTCAGAAAAAAGCGGTTCAATTGGCGTTACAACAGTAAATTTTTCCTTGGTATCAATTTTGAACTTCATAATTACAATTACATTAACATGGTGTGCAAAAACAGCAGAAACAATCCTCAAAAATATTCGTTATAATTGTATAGGTGAATTTTAAATTTATAATATGGATAATAATTTTTCAGCACAAGTAAAAGAAATTATATCATTTAGTCGTGAAGAGGCTTTACGGTTAGGCAACGATTTTATTGGTACAGAGCATTTATTGTTAGGTCTAATACGCGATGGAGAGAACACAGCAATCAAAGTATTGCGACAATTAAATGTGGATTTATACGAACTGCGAAAGGAAATAGAATTAGCAGTTAAAGATAAAACTGGTAAAAACATTGCCAATATTAATAGTCTGCCATTAACAAAACAAGCCGAAAAGGTAATACGTGTTACTGTTTTAGAAGCTAAAGCTCTTAAAAGTCCTTTGGTAGAAACGGAGCATTTAATGCTAAGTATTTTAAAGAATAAAGAAAATATTGCAACGCAAATTTTAAATCAATTTGATGTGGATTACGATATGTTTAGAAACGAATTAGGGATGGTAGGCAGTTCTGCACCTAATAATCCTCGTAGCGAATTTCCTGAAGATCAAGATGATGATTTTGACGAAGAGAAAAAAGGTGGTTTTGGTGCACAACGTGGTAGCACTGGTGCAGCTGCAAAGCCTAATCCTAATGCAAAAAGTAAAACACCTGTATTGGATAATTTTGGTAGAGATATTACTAAAATGGCAGAAGCTGGTACGCTTGACCCAATAGTTGGTCGCGAAACAGAAATAGAACGCGTATCACAAATCTTATCTCGAAGAAAAAAGAATAACCCCATACTAATTGGTGAGCCAGGTGTTGGTAAAACAGCCATTGTAGAAGGTTTAGCTTTACGAATTGTGCAACGTAAAGTAAGTCGTGTTTTGTTTGATAAGCGAGTAATATCATTAGATTTAGCAGCCTTAGTTGCGGGTACAAAATATCGTGGTCAATTTGAGGAACGCATGAAAGCCATTATGAATGAGCTTGAAAAAAACAGAGATGTT
This sequence comes from Chitinophagales bacterium, assembly GCA_038327865.1. Lineage (GTDB taxonomy): Bacteria > Bacteroidota > Bacteroidia > Chitinophagales > Chitinophagaceae > Parasediminibacterium. The sequence goes on from JBBQLL010000017.1 coordinate 56,512, forward strand.
ATTTTATTTATTGATGAAATTCACACAATAGTGGGTGCTGGTGGCGCAAGTGGCAGCCTAGATGCAAGTAATATATTCAAACCTGCTTTGGCACGTGGCGAGTTGCAATGCATTGGGGCGTCTACATTAGATGAGTACCGTCAATTTATAGAGAAAGATGGCGCATTAGATCGTCGTTTTCAAAAGGTGTTAATTGAGCCCCCAAGTGTTGATGAAACGATTCAAATTCTTACTAATATTAAAAGTAAATACGAAGATTTTCATAACGTTGTTTATGATGATGAAGCCATTGAGGCTTGCGTGAAATTGAGTGATAGGTATATGACTGATCGTTTATTGCCAGATAAAGCTATTGATGTTTTAGATGAAGTAGGTGCAAGGGTGCATTTAAAAAACATTAATGTACCGCAAAGCATTGTTGATTTAGAAAAACAAATTGAAGAAGTTAAAAACGAAAAAAATAAGGTTGTAAAAAGCCAACGTTTTGAAGAAGCCGCCAGCCTGCGTGATAAAGAAAAACGGTTGGGTGAGGAACTAGAAAAGGCAAAAGCAATATGGGAAGAAGATAGTAAAAATAAACGCTACCCTATAAACGAAGACAATATTGCAGAAGTGATAAGCATGATGACGGGCATACCTGTTAAACGAATGGTGCAAGCAGAAACTGAGAAACTGCGTAGAATGGCAGATGATATGAAAGGTATGGTGATTGGTCAAGAAGATGCTATTAGTAAAGTTACCAAAGCTATCCAGCGTAACCGTGTGGGTTTAAAAGATCCTAAAAAGCCAATTGGTAGTTTTATTTTCTTGGGTCCAACTGGTGTTGGCAAAACAGAATTAGCTAGAAGTCTTGCCAGATACATGTTTGACAGTGAAGATGCATTGATTCGTATTGACATGAGTGAGTACATGGAGAAGTTTACCGTTAGTCGATTAATTGGTGCACCTCCTGGCTATGTTGGTTACGAAGAGGGTGGTCAATTAACTGAAAAAGTACGTCGCAAACCCTACAGTGTCATTTTATTGGATGAAATAGAAAAAGCCCATCCAGACATTTATAATATTTTATTGCAAGTGTTAGATGACGGACAACTAACAGACGGTTTAGGAAGAAAAATTGACTTTAAAAATAGTATGATTATCATGACATCAAATATTGGTGTCAGGCAGTTAAAAGAGTTTGGTGATGGGGTTGGTTTTGCTACTGCAAACCGTATGCAAAATCAAGATGATAATAATAAAGCTGTAATTGAAAAAGCACTTAAAAAAACCTTTTCACCAGAGTTTTTAAATAGAATAGATGATGTTGTTATATTTAATTCATTAACTAAAGAGAATATTTTTGACATTATTGATATTGTAATGAAAGGAGTGTTCAAACGTTTAACAAATTTGGGTTTTAGCCTTGAGATTACACCGGAAGCCAAAGACTTTATAGCTGATAAGGGGTACGACGTTCAGTTTGGTGCAAGGCCTTTACACCGTGCTATTCAAAAGTATTTGGAAGATCCTTTAGCAGAAGAAATTTTGAACCTAAATGTGAAAAGCGGGGATGTTTTAATAGCCAATTTAGACAAGGAAAAAGGTAAAATTTACTTTGAACTAAAAGCTAAAGAAACTGAAAATGAAACCGAAGAAAGTAAAACGGTTTAATAATTTTAAAATACTAAAGTGCCCCACAATTTGTGGGGCACTTTAGTATATAGTATCTTTTGTGTCTACATGGTGAAAATCTAAAATGTATATCTAATTGCCAAGCCGCCCCAACCAGCTTCAAAATACGTATAACCAACAATATTTAGCGATGGTTGCCAATCAAAACTAATATTTAATGGCACATCTTTAATTTTATAATCTAGCCCTAAAACGCCATCAATACCTATAACAATGCTGCTATTTCTGTTTGGGTTTTCTTTCTTCCATGCATCGTTCCAAAAGCCAATATGTGCACCTGGGCCAACATACCATTTTAAACCTTCAACACTATTAATGTCATAATGTAGTTCGTACAAACCAGTTACTCTTAACCCATCTCTATAAAAGTAGCCAAGCCCTTCAACTGCTTTAGTATCGGCTATAAAATGCTTAACAGATATGGCTGTAGGATAAAACTTAACACCTACGGCTGTTTGGTAAGTACTGGTAAGATTTTGTGCTTTTGTAAGCTGTGTTAATGCAAGTGTGATAATGCCTAATAATAAAATCTTCTTCATTTCAATTTATTTTTTATAGCCAGCTTAAAACCGTGCCAAAAATGAAGAAGAGAATAAAATTAGAGAGGTGGAAAATATTAAAATAATAACATTTGCTATGTAATAATTATCTTCATATAAAATTAGAAAAATGAAATACTTCATTCCTATATTTCTTATTAGTAATTTTCTTTTCCCAACAAATTGTTTTTCTCAAAGAAATAAATTTGATAACAAAATTGAAAAGTATAGCCTTGATTTTCCAAAGAAATGGCTTAATAAAAATATTATTTACGCCGTAAGTAACGTCATCGATTCTAAGATTCCTTATTTAAAAGACAAGCAATTATGTGTTGAATGTAATTCTGTACGATACAAAATCAGTTTATTTATAAGTCCAATTAATAAAATTAATCAGGTAATTGACAATGTAAATAATTCTGGTTCAGATAGAAATAATGAGAAAAATAAAGATTATTATAATTGTAATACTGTTTATAATTTCAATTCATACATTTATGTTAGTGATGAACTTATGAAAACAAATGAAAAAATTATCTTAGTCGATTCTAGTGAACACTATCACATCGAAAGACGTTTTTCTGTAAATAATGGTCAAACATATTATAAAGAGTTGTCTAGCACTGGCGTGGCTGGTAATAATGGCTATAATAATGAGGGAAACCATTTTGAGAATAGCAATAGGCAAATAGTTTTGGATGTATAAACAAGTAATCCAACTACGTATGTTAAAACAAATGCTGAAAAAATGTTGCCTAACCAACAAGAAGTTAATGAAATTATTAATAAGAAGATTTTAAAATTGGGATCAAAAAAATAAGCCGTAATCTTTCTTGATGCAAAAGGAAGTATCCATCTCATATTTATTCATTAATGAAGTTATTGCTATTTGAATATTATGTGTGCATTGAAATCATATAAGTAATCCAATTTTCTATTAGGTTTGTAACATGCACAGTTTTAATGAATTAGTGAAGGAATTTGCCATAAAATTTGATGTGTCGCATTTTCCAGAAAACCCGTCTACCTTATACGCTCCTGGCGATTATTTTTTGCAATTGGGTGGAAAAAGAATACGCCCTGTAATGTGTTTAATGGGTAATGAGTTATTTGACAAAATTTTGCCAGATGCCTATGAAGTAGCTACTGCTATTGAGTTGTTTCACAATTTTACGTTGGTACACGATGATATTATGGATGCTGCACCATTGCGTAGGGGTATGGAAACAGTACATAAAAAATATGGGAATAGTGTTGCATTATTATGTGGTGATGTAATGATGATTAGGACTTATGATTATTTAAATAAAATAAAGAGTAGTTACTTGCACAAAATATTGCACTTGTTTAATAAAACAGCAAGAGAAGTGTGTGAAGGGCAACAGTTGGATATGGATTTTGAAAAGAAAGACGTTGTATTATTAAGTGATTATCTGCAAATGATTTCGCTAAAAACATCGGTTTTAATAGCTGCAAGTTTAGAAATGGGGGCCATATTGGGTGGTGCTAGCGAAGGTAATTGTAGGCATATTTATGAATTTGGATTAAACTTAGGTATTGCATTTCAAATTCAAGATGATTATTTAGATGCTTTTGGTAAGCCTGAAAAATTTGGAAAAGATGTAGGTGGCGATATTCGCCAAAATAAAAAAACCTTCTTATTAATTCACGCACTTGAGGTGGCTACAGATGAACAGAAACTTCAAATTCAGCAATTAATAACTGATAATCCTGAGAATAAAGTAGTCAAAATGTTGGCTATTTTTAAAGCATGCAATATTGATGCTTGGGCAAATGAACTTAAGAATACTTATTTGCAAACTGCCTTTAAACACTTAGATGATATTGCCGTAACTAGTGTTCGCAAAAAGCCATTAATGCAATTAGCAGCGTTTTTAATACAGCGTGACTATTAAATTTTATACCAACAAATTAGTTCAAATAAAGCCTTTTAAAAGCTATATTAGCAATTAATATTGGCAGTAGCATTTTAAAAACCAATCAACCAATTAAAGCATGCCTAACTCCTTATTTCGCACTAAAAATATTAATAAAATATTAGCCGATTCTGCTATTCTTGATGATGGTCATGCAACTGGGTTAAAGCGTGTGTTAACAGTAAGAGATTTAACTTTTTTCGGTATTGCAGCTATTTTAGGGGCGGGTAGTTTTAGTAGTTTAGGTGGTGCTGTATTTAGCGGGGGCCCAGGTGTGGTTGTTCTTTTTATTATTACAGCTATTGCTTGTGCGTTTACTGCTTTTTGTTATAGCGAGTTTGCAAGTCGTATACCTGTTGCAGGTAGTGCTTATACCTATGCGTATGCTAGTTTTGGTGAGTTATTTGCTTGGATAATTGGTTGGGCATTAATTATGGAATATTGTATTGGTAATATTTATGTGTCGTATAGCTGGAGCGATTATTTTACATCATTCTTACATAGAATTAATGTACATGTACCTGAGTATTTAAGCACCAGTTATATGGAGGCTAAACATGCCATTGAAGGTGGTAGTACTAATAGCGAGGTTTTGGCTGCATGGAACGGTGCACCATCATTTGGTGGCATTAGATTTATTATCGATTTACCAGCATTAATAATCAATATTTTAATTACCATGTTGGTTTATCGTGGTGTTAAAGAAAGCCGCAATTTTAGCAATGTGATGGTAGTTTTAAAGTTATTGGTTGTATTACTAGTAATTGGAGTTGGTGGTTATTTGATTTTTACAAATGGGTTAACACCTAATTGGAAACCTGTAAACGATGCTGGTGTAAATGCGTTTATGCCCAATGGCTTTAGTGGTGTTATGGCTGCTGTAAGTGGTGTTTTTTTTGCATATATTGGTTTTGATGCTGTTAGTGTTTTAGCAGAAGAAAGTAAAAATCCACAACGCGATTTACCAAGAGGTATGTTATTGTCTTTGGTTATTTGTACTATTATATACATATTGCTCACTCTTGTATTAACTGGTACTGTTAACTATAGAAAGTTTGATGGGGTAGGCGATCCATTAGCATTTATATTCGAACCGCAAAACCTTAATATTGGATGGATGCAATTTTTGGTTGCTATTTGTGCAGTAATTGCTATGACAAGTGTATTGCTTGTTTTTCAAATGGGCCAACCCCGTATATGGATGAGTATGAGCCGTGATGGTTTACTACCGCCAATTTTTCAAACAATTCATCCTAAATATAAAACGCCTTCATTTGCTACCATTGTTACAGGTTTAGTAGTTGGTATTCCAATTTTATTTACAGATAAAACTTTTGTACTCGATTTTACAAGTATTGCCACACTATTTGCATTTGTGCTAGTTTGTGGTGGGGTATTACTAATACCCAAAAGAGAAAAAGAAGCGGGTAAATTTCATATTCCTTTTATTAATAGTCAATTTATTTTCCCTGCAATTATTATTATTAGTGTTATTGCGCTTGGCTTTTTCACTAAAAATAAATTGGGAAATGGCTATTTTAGTGAGTTGTTAAACGGCGACTTTAAAGACTATTCTAATGATGCTATACTAAAAAGTAAACTTTTATTTACAACCAATATTTCTAAAATATCAGCAATAGTATTTTGGGTAGCTTGTTTATTGTTAAGTATATATTCGTATATGAAAAAACATTCGCTTATTCCTTTGTTAGGGTTAGTAACCTGTTTATATTTATTAACAGGTATGACATTGAGTAATTGGCTATGGTTTTTCAGTTGGTTGGCTATTGGTTTAGTTATCTACTTTTTGTATGGTGTAAAACATAGTAAATTAAATAATCAATAGTAAAAAAATAATATTTTTTCTTGTTTTAATTGTCAAGTGCAACATATTCTATTTAACTTTTTTGTAGTAGTTAAAAAATGTGTGGTATAACTATAAATCATAAATAACAGACTAGTTCTACAAATACTCACATATTACATCTTTACCTCTTGTTGTAATATTACATCTCAGAAATTCCATAAGCTTATTACACAATAACTACTGTGTACATCTAAATCGTGCTTTAAATTTTCAGTGGATGTGATTTTAGTGTCCTTAAATTTCATTTACATTGGCAAACCTGATTTTGTTTGCTTGCACCTATTTGTTCAATTAATCATTTACGTGATTCCGAAAATTAACAGACTTTTCCAAAAAATGGAAATTCGTCTCAAGAATATTTAAAAAAATTATTGATTTCCAACGTTTTATATTTCTGGCATTTGGATTGTTAAAATGTTTTTAATTAAATGATTGTTAAAGTATTTTTTGTGCTAATAATTTCAAAAATGCTGAACATCAGGCGTATTATTTGGAATTGTAAATATTAATTTTAAAATAAACGAAATATCATATAAGTAAAAATAATTTTATTAATTTTTACTTAAAATTTAATATGATAAAACAAAAATTCATTTTTTTTAGTTTATAATGATTATTGTAACTAAGTGTTAATTTTTATAGTATAAATATTAACCAACTTTTCGAGTCATAAATCCTATTAAAGACAAAAACAACATGGAACAATTGTGTCTAAATATAGCATTTTTTTATGTTACCTACGTAGTAATTACTGCCCTAATAAAATTTAGTACAAACCTAAATCTATTTGGCGCAACAAAATTCTTTTATCAACTAAGTGTGGGAATACAGATTATACGTAATCTCTATTTTCAACATAATCGCAAAAAGGTCAATTCTCAAATTGAAAATGATAGCTACAACTCAAAGCAATTAATATATTTCCAAAAAGAATCCTTTCCACTTCTTTCTATTTATCAATTTTTTTCATTTTTTGGCTTTGAACAATTTAAGGTGTCAAAAAACGTTTTCCTATGTCAACTACAATCTATTTCAATACAGCAAGTAAATATTATACGCTCTAAAAATAAATATATACTAACAATATAGGAATGCCTCGATAAAAATTTTGTAGAAAATTTAATCCCCCTAATTCAAAGGGTTATTTTGTCTTTCAGATAAATTCAATTTTGCAACTAGCCCCTAAAAATACATAAATGAAAAAAAAATCATCCAATCTTGTAACAAGCCTTAATTATTATACTATGGATGTGCAAGTTCTAATGGCCAAAAATAAAACAAAAAAAATATTTTCTTTTCGTCCTAGCATTTTTTTATTAATTCTTTGTTTTTCAGCTGGTAGTTTGTTTTCTCAAACTGAAACTTTGTCTACTGGTTCCTATATTATTAATATGGGGATTACGCCACAAACCACAACTAACGGGTTAAAACCATATGGTTTAATTTATGATTTATTGAAAAATAATAATGTACCTATTAAATGGGTTATAAGCCAAACTAAAGCAAAAGATGGTATTGACTTTAGTTACAACAATGTAAACTATATGGGCGGTACTTTTATAATCCCTGCAGAACATATAACTGCCGCTGTTAATTCAAAAATTATCAGTTACGGAGTTACAGGTACTACCACTACATCTCCATTAACAGTTAGTGTTAATTATACATTAACATCTCCTCCTACTTGGACTCTAAATACTGTTAATTCTAATATTTCTGCAACCTTTTTTTCTGATGCAGGCATACCAACATCTGCCTATAATATGAAAGACCCATCAACTTTAGGTAGTTGTGACGACATTTTTGTAATGCCTCACGCAGATCCTACTTGGGCTACTCATGGCAATTTATATACTTGGAATAGAAATAATTTTGGGTCTATTTGGGCTGGTTGTCATGCAGTTTCTGTTTTAGAAAATATGAATAATGGCACACTTCAAACTAATTTTTTGGCTACCAATGTAGGTGCTATTGGAAATGCATTAGTGCCATATGGCTCCCATAGCGGTGGAACATTGCCCTATACAACACAATATCCAAATAACACAGTAGCACAATATATGGGTACAACAGATGCTGCCCATTTAAACGGTTCAGAACAAATTTATTTACCAACATTGGGTGGTAATTGGCGCCCAACAACAAATATTATAACTTACGATCCAACACAAACAGATGTTCCGAGTTTATCACCTGGGCCAGCTACATTAATTGCTGAAGGCAGAGCATTTGGAAATAGCAGTTATGGATGGGTAATGTATGAAGCAGGACATAATATAACGGGTAGTGGAACTGCAAGTATTGCAGCTGAAAGAGCTTTTTTCAACTGGAGTTTTAGGGCTTCAATTGATAAAGTACCTATGATTAGCAGCATAAATGTACCAACCCCAATGCAGGGTGGCAATACATATAATTTAAGTGTTACAGCTAGCTCTCCAGTAGGGTTAGCTCTTTCTTATCAATGGATGAGCTCTTGTGGAGGTGTTTTTTCATCATCAACTAGTGCAACAACTACATTTACGCCAAGTGTAGTAACAAGTACCACACCTTGTGTAGTCACATGTATGGTAACAGATGCTTGTGGTAGAAAAACATTTAGCTCTACAGCTGTAACAATTAACCCGACACCGCCAAATGCAGGTGTAAACCAATCAGGTATTTGCGCAGGTACAAGTACAACCTTAACAGGAACAAGCCCAACTACTGGAACTTGGTCTGCTCAAGCAGGTAATCCAGCAGGTGCAACTTTAGGCACAACAACAAGTGGTGTTGCAATTGTAAGTTTTGCAAATACGGCAAGTGGCATCTATTATTTTATTTATACAACTAATGGGTTGTCTAGTACAATGAATGTTACTATAACAGGCAAACCAAATGCTGGTGTTGATCAATCTGGCGTTTGCTCGGGTAGTAATGCAATTTTAACGGGAACAAATCCAACCACTGGTACTTGGAGTGCGCAATCTGGTAATCCAGCAGGTGCCACCATAAGCACAACAGCTAGTGGTATTGCTACAGCAAGTTTTGCAAGTACTGCGAGTGGTGTTTATAATTTTATCTATACAGCCAATGGTTGTACCGATACTATGAATGTTACTGTGAATTTGTCACCAGCAGCACCAACAGTAATTGTTACCCAACCAACCTGTAGTGTAGCCACAGGCACCATCACCGTAACAGCACCAACAGGTACAGGTATTACGTATAGTGTTGATGGCACAAATTATCAAGCATCAACCACCTTTAGTGGTGTAGCAGCAGGAACCTATTCAGTAACTGCCAAAAGCAGTGCAGGTTGTATTTCTAATGTA
>JBBQLL010000018.1:0-58852 GCA_038327865.1 Chitinophagales bacterium
CCCCAATACCTTTAGCCCCAATGGTGATGGGGTACATGATAGATGGGTGATAAAGAGTTTAGAAAGTTACCCTGGTGCTACGGTAGAGATATACAACCGCAATGGACAGATCGTGTACAAAGCCACAGGTTACGACCCAAATAATGGTTGGGATGGTACTTTTAATGGCACACCATTACCAATAGGTACGTACTATTACATCATTAACCCAAAAAATGGTAGGGCAATACTAAGCGGTAGTATTACCATTATTAGGTAAAACAATTAATTTAGAATCCATGAATATCAAGCACCAAACTTGCTGCTATACAATCCGAAAACGAGAAATCACAACTGCAAGCAGACACTTTTAAAATGACTTTGAATTTAATAGGGTAGAAATAGGGCGAATAATGTATTAAAAATTTTATTAATACTATTTTAGCAATTATTTATTTAGAAAGCTATGTCAATTAAGGGTAGCCATTACATAAAACAGTTTAGTCACCACTTCTCCACAGTTGGTTTTGGTATGTGGTATTTAAGGCTGCAAAACCGTATGTTCGTTGGTATTAAATGGGTTAGATCATGCGGTTAAAGAGTTTAGAAATAAAGGGTTTCAAAAGTTTTGCAGATAAAACTGTGGTTACTTTCGATGAGGGTATCACAGGTATTATTGGGCCTAATGGTTGTGGTAAAAGTAATATTATAGATAGTATTCGCTGGGTAATTGGTGAGCAAAAAATTAGTGCATTACGTAGCGAAAATCAAAGTGCATTGGTGTTTAATGGTTCTAAAACTCGCAGTGCCAGTGGCTTAGCCGAGGTAAGCTTAACCTTTGAGAATACGAGAAATCTTTTACCAACAGAATTTAGCACTGTTACGGTTACTAGAAAATTTTATAAAAATGGCGATAGTGAATATCGGTTAAACGATGTAAGCTGCCGCTTAAAAGACATCCATAATTTATTTTTAGATACAGGTATTAGCACCGATAGTTACGCCATTATTGAACTCGGCATGGTAGACGATATTATTCGTGACAAGGAAAACAGCCGCCGCAGAATGCTAGAACAAGCAGCCGGCATAACCATTTACAAAACAAGAAAAAAAGAAGCTAAGAGTAAGCTAGATGCTACTGAACAAGATTTAGCACGTATTGAAGATTTGTTGTTTGAAATTAATAACCAGCTAAAAATGCTTGAAAACCAAGCAAAAAAAGCTGAAAAATATTTTGAACTAAAGAAAGAATACAAAGGCATAGCGGTTGAACTAGCAAAAGCTGCGTTGGAAGGATTTAATGTAACCTACAAAGACCTAAACGAGCAGCAGGAAAACGAGGCAAATAAACGGATGCGTTTGGAAGCTGAAATAGCTACTGAGGAAGCGGCTATTGAACAAGAAAAAGTAGGCTTTATAGAAAAAGAAAAAGCCTTGCACAGTATGCAGGTCGCATTTAACAACTTGCAGCAAAACTTGCGGACCAAAGAAAATGAGAAGAATTTAGCGTCGCAAAAATTACACTATCTAAAAGAAAAAGAAACCAGCCTAAAAGATTTTTTGCACAAGGCAGAAGGACAGTTAAAACACTTTAGCGATAGTATTCAATTTACACAAATACAAGTAGGTGAAGAAATTACCCAATTACAAGAATTACAATGTAAAGTAGCCAATGCCAAGCAAGATATAGACGATAAAAGACAAACTTTTGATGATAAGCGAGTAGGGCTTGATGGCTTACGTAGCCAATACCAAAGCATACAGCGTAACCAGTTTGAAGCAGAGAAAAAAGTAGCCGTAGCAGATACGTCAATCAATAATATTCAACGGTCATCGGCACAATTGCTAGATGAGCAGCAGAGCAGACAAAACCAACTAAAATTATTAGAAAACGAGTCTATTGAAAAAGAAGGTTTACTAGCGGAAAAACGAATTGATTTACAACAATTACACGAGCAGCAGGAATCGGCTAAGCAAAAAATTTTAGCTACACAGCAAGAACTAGAAATTTTGCGCAATAAACTAGCAGAAGAAAATCGTAAACTTGATAGCAAACGCAATGAATACGCCTTATTGAAGAGTTTAATAGACTCAATGGAAGGTTATCCTGAAAGCATTAAATTTTTACATAAAAACCCAAATTGGAACCATACAGTACCCATTTTATCAGATATTATTTATGTAAATGAAGCCTACAGAACCGCTGTAGAAAATGTGCTAGAACCTTATTTAAATTATTATGTGGTTAGTAATTTGGCAGAAGGTATGCAAGCCATAAAATTGCTAGAGGATAATAAAAAAGGCAAAGCCAATTTCTTTTTATTAGATCAATTAAATAGTCAAGAACTAAGTAATATTCCTCAACCAACAAATACTACAAAAGCACTAGATGTAATTGAGGTTGATGATGAGTATAAAAATTTGGCAGACTACTTATTACAAAACGTGTTTATTGCCGAGAACGAAGCTGCATTTGCCAATACAAATGGTGCGACTATTCTTGAAAAATCGGGCAAGTTTGTACAAGGTAAATACACATTAACTGGTGGTAGCGTTGGCTTGTTTGAAGGTAAGAAAATAGGCCGTGCAAAGAATTTAGAGAAACTTAAGGATGAAATTATCATGCTAGATGCGGTGGTACAATCGTTAAAAGCAGAAATACAGACCACCCACAACCGTGTAATTGGCTACAATGGCATGTTACAAGAAAAAGCCATTAAGCAAACAGAAATTGACGTTAATCAATTAACGAATCAAGTATTTGCAGCTAAAAATAAAATAGAAAATATACAGGCACAGCAAGCTGCATCGGCACAGCGTTTAGAAGATTTTCAAATAAGACTAGAAGATGAGCAAGAAGGCATTGCAACTACAAGAGAAATTTTGCAAAGCCTTAACCAGCAATTGTTACAGATCAATGATGAACTAAAATTGGTAGAGCAAGATTATAAATTAGCTGAGCAAGATTATCAACAAGCATCAGCGCAATACAATGAGAATAATTTACAATTGACTCGTCAGCAAAGTAAGATAACTGCGTTGCAACAAGAGTTAGCTTTTAAGCAAAAACAATTAAACGATTTGCATTTACAAATAGATACAAATACCGCACAATTAACTGAAGCAGCCACCAATATTGTAGTAGGTGAAAATGGCTTGCAAGATAGCCACGAAGCCTTGCTGGTATTACTTCGTAGTAAAGAAGACGAAGAGAAAAAACTGAACGAAACAGACCAAGCATTTTACAATTTACGTAACACCTTACAAGCCAAAGAAGTCGACTTGCGAGCCAAGGTAAAAAGCAAAGAAATATTGGATGGTTTGATGAATGAAGTAAAGGATAAATTGAACGAATTGAAACTGCAATTGGCTGGTATGAAGGAACGTTTGCACGTTGAATTTAAAATTGATTTGGATAAAATTTTGGAAGAAGCGAGAACTTCTGATACCACTTTCGAGGAGCTAAAAGCCACTAGCGATCGTATGCGTAAACGTATGGATAATATGGGTGAAGTTAACCCAACGGCAATTGAAGCTTATACCGAAATGAAAAAAAGGTACGACTTTATCCTCGAACAAAAGAACGATTTGGTTACCGCAAAAGATAGCTTGTTACAAACCATTCAAGAGGTTGAAGCTACGGCTAATCAACAGTTTTTAGATACGTTTAATAAAGTACGAGAGAACTTCCAAAAAGTGTTTAAAGCGTTGTTTACTGAAGAAGATACCGCTGATATGGTACTCGTAAACCCAGAAAATTTGGCCGAAACAGGTATCGAAATTATAGCCAAACCAAAAGGTAAACGACCATCATCTATTACGCAACTTAGTGGTGGTGAAAAGACGTTAACAGCAACTGCTTTGTTATTTGCCATTTACTTAATTAAGCCTGCGCCATTCTGCATTTTAGATGAGGTAGATGCGCCGCTAGATGATGCCAACGTGGGAAAATTCACGCAAATGATCAAGAAATTTAGCGATAATTCCCAATTCATCATCGTAACACACAACAAGCAAACAATGGGAGCCGTGGATGTTATTTATGGGGTAACCATGCAAGAGCCTGGTGTTAGTAAATTAGTACCTGTAGATTTTAGAAGTTTGAATTAAGAGGCAAATTTCAAAGACTTTATTATATATAAAATAGTATTGAAACAGCGTTTCAATACTATTTTATTTTTTGGTAACCAGCAATTGTACTACTATTTAGCATCGTTGCGTCGCACACTGCAACTGTAAAGCCTTTTTCAACTGCAGACTCAAATGACAATATAAATATTTATAACACAATTCTGAAAAATGATTTTTAAAACTGTTATTTGTAGAAATAAACCATCGTTTTGTAACCATGAAATTTATTAGTCTTTTAATATTAACCCTATTGCTTTCTTCAAAAGTGTATTTACAAAAATCGTATGTATTAGAAGGTAAGGTTGGTAATTACCCAATTGTGATGCTATTAGAAGAATCGTTTGATAAAGAAAATAAGAAGATGGATGTTTCTTGTAGATATTATTATAAAAGCAATCGTCACGATATTGAGTTAGAAGGTGAGTGGAAAAACAAAGTTGAATTAACGCTTAAAAAAGAGGACAACTACGATTCAACCGTTTATGAATTATTTAATTTAAAAAGGCAAGATAATAACACTTGGGTAGGCAATTGGAAAGGTGTAAAAGGTAAAATTTTACCTGTGGTATTGCAACCAATTGATACTTTAAAATATGCTTTTAATGAAGTACCAGAACTAAATGATATTAAAAATGAAGAAAGAGTTTACATAAAATGTCGTTTAGCAGGATTAAAATTTAGGAAAGATTCAATCACGCATTCTGGTAATTATACCTTGCAATGGTGGAAAGAATCTTTGTCCAGCATTTGTTTGTTCAGAATTACTAGTGGTTATACTGATAATATTCTTAAAAAGATAAATCATGTAATTTCTAAAAATCAATATGCCAATATTGATGCCTTTTTTTCATGTAATAGCAGGAACAATGTTGATGGTGAATATGGCTATAATTTTCAATCATTTTTTATATCTAAAAATATACTAAGCATTCATGCATCGGAATATTACGATTGTGGTGGTATACATCCAGATGCTTCTAACGATAATTTAAATATAAATAGCATAACCGGTGAAGAAATAAACGATTTAGACTCAGTTTTTCAGTTTATTTCAAAGAAAACTTTGTTAGAAAAGAACGATGCTAATTTCGATTATATTGAAGAAAGGTCCAAGGCAATTGTAAAAATTATTTCTAACCTTTATCCTAAGGATATGAAAAAACCTAGAGATAATGATGACCGTTGCGATTATTCAGATATTTATCATTGGAATTATCCTGAATGGTATTTTACATCAAAAGGTTTGTATATAGCACCAACTTTTTCACACGCTGCGGCCGCCCGTGGTGGTCCAGAGTTTCCAATTATACCTTATGCTATGCTTAAGAAATATCTTGCACCAAATTCAAAATTAGTATTGCCTTAAACGTTCCTAATGTATAAATTCATCTCTATTTTATATTTTGTTATTTTCAGTTTTTACGTATTATTTTCTCGTCAACCCGATTATTTTGATAGTGAATTTGCGCCAGCAACTATTCATTTTGTAAAAGATAGTACTTCGCAAAAGCAAATTGCCAAAGCTAATTTTACAGTAGGTAGAGCAGCTTACCAAGTAAATGCTGAGTATTTGTTTCGCAACTATAAACCAGGCGAAAGGGTAGAAGTGATATATGAATTATCAAACCCTAAAAAGGCTGCGTTGTACGCTTTTTGGGGCTATTGGTTCACACTTAGTGAGTTAATAGCATCAATAATAATGTGGTTTGTACTGTTTCAAATAGCAGTTGGTATTACCAAAAACCCCACACCCGAAGCGTTACTAGAACAGCTAGAATATATACCAGAAAGGAAAACAAAATACGATTAAAAATCGGCTGTATTATTTGGTGTCATTTTTTTCTTTTTTGTATCAGGTTTACCAGGTATTCTTTCTAGTTCTTTATTTTTTCTAGACTGTTCATCTAATTTTTTTTGATTCACATTGCCATTATCATCATACAAAGGTTGTTCTATGGGTGCATTGCCGTTACCTAAAGCCATATTTGCAAGCTTAGATATATGTACCCATTTGCCGTTATTCCATTTAAAACCCTCGTAGCTTCCATCAGGAATTAGGGTATATTTATTTTGAGTTTCGTTGCTTTCGCTAATTAAGTGATCAAAGATTATCATACCTGCATCTTCATCGTAATTTACCCTAGCTTTTGCTTCTTTTTTATATTCTAATACAAAGCGAAACGCAGGCTGTGCAGGCTTTATACTATCATTGGCATATTGAAAATATCTGCCACCAAATTGTGGTTTGCCTTCGTTATTAAAGGTTAATACTTCAATCCATTTTTTATTAGTTCTGGCACTGTTATCATCGTAGCCCAATAATGTATAATATTTTTTATTGTTAAATGTATTAAGTATCACTTTATAATAAATAGCACCAATCCAATGTTGGGTATCTCTTAATGAATCGGTAGGTACTTTTGTAAAATCAGAATAATCGAACAATGGATATACTTTCAAGCTACCATCCTCAGTTCGCATTTGTATAGCCCCACGCTGGCGATTGTATTCAAAATCTCTAACTACTTGCCAAGTAAACAGTCTAAAACTACTATCTGGTGCATACAATTTTGAGATGGTTTCTAACGAATCGAATGGATAGTAAAAAGAATTAGTAACACGTAAAGCTTGCACAAAACCACGAGTAAAAAAACTATCTGCTCTAAAACGTTCAAACCATTCATTTTCATTAATCATCGCTGTGCCATAATCTTTTATTACTGCTTCTGCTTTTTGAAGTTGTTTTAAATTCTCTCGAGTTATTTTTTGTGCAGAAACTTGGCTATAAAGTGTAATGAAAAGTAAACTCAACAAACTATTTTTCATAATAAAATTATAATGAAATAAAGTTACAAATATGTTGCTGCGAATTGATAGAATAATATTGGGTATAGAAATTTTATGATTTAATTATAATGCTTTGGCAAAGCTTATCAAATCATCAAAACGTAAATCAATTAATGGATGTGGCACTGTTACTTCAGGGTCAGTTGTAGCAACAAATACGGTTTTCATACCAGCATTTTTGCCAAAACCCATATCGCTAACACGGTTACCAACCATGATGCTTTTTATGAAATCTATTTGCGGAAAATCTTTTTTTGCTTGCAAGGCCATGCCAATTTGTGGCTTTCGGTTTAGCGATTCTCTATCCTCGTCTGGAGCAAAATAAAAGCCATCAATCTTGCCACCTATTGCTGAAATTTCAGCAGCCATTTCATTTAAAATAAGTTTTAAACCATCCTCTGTTAACAAGCCTAGCCCAATGCAGCGTTGGTTTGTAGCAATTACTATCAATCCAAATTTTTCTGTAAAAATTTTAATGGCTTCTTTAACGCCTTTCATAAACCGAAACTCTTCCCACCGTAAAATATATTCATATTTTGTTGTAGATTCTTCATTAATAACACCGTCTCTATCTAAAAATAAGGTCCAGGTTTTGTCAATTAGTTTAAGGTCAATCATAACACGAATTAAGGCTAATTACACGAATTTCTCAGTGTAATTGAGTTGTACTTTTTATTTTTAAATGTTTGTAAACACTTTTTCTTCTACTAATTCGCAAATAATATGACCAATTAAAATATGGCTTTCTTGTATGCGTGGTGTGGTAGTTGATGGTACATTAAATAAATAATCACTTACTATTTTCATATTGCCACCCGTTGCACCAGTTAAGCCTATTGTTATCATGCCACGTTCTTTTGCAACCTCAAAAGCTTTTATAATATTTACTGAGTTACCCGATGTACTAAAACCTAATAATATATCACCTTTTGCACCAATGCCATCTACCAATCTGGCATAAATAACATCATAACTATAATCATTTGCAACAGCTGTAAGATAAGATGTATTACAGTGCAAAGCCTCTGCTGGCAAGGCTTTTCGGTTTTTGTAAAACCTGCCACTAAATTCTGCCGCCAAGTGTTGTGCATCGGCAGCACTACCACCATTACCACAAAATAATACTTTGTTACCTGCGTTAAAAGCGTTTGTGATTACATCTACAACAACTTCAATTTTTTGCAAAAAATGAACATCTTGCAAAACATGTTGCTTTACATTTATAGATTCTTGTATTAACCCTTCTATTTTTTTTAACATATTAATCTAGTAAGTTTCAAACTTTAAATACAAAATTTACTGCGTTGTCCAAGTGGTTAAGCCGTGTTGTGTCAATTGATACTGCCTTACTTCTCCACCAAATTTTAGTAAGGTGTCAATCACTTTATAACGATTATTTCCTGGGCAATAAAACGTCATAAAGCCGCCACCACCTGCACCACTTATTTTGCCACCAGTTGCGCCAGCTTTTTTAGCCGCTGTATATATGTCTTCAATTAAATGGTTACTAATACTTTTTGCCATTAATCTTTTTTGCTGAAAACCATAATCTAAAATTTCTCCAATTTCATGTAGCCTACCTTTTAGTAGCGCCTCTTTCATCCTTTTAGACTGTTCTTTCAATTGGTGCATGGCATCTATTGATTTGTTGTCTTTTGCCGTAACATTACTTTGCTGTTCCTTAATAATGGTCGCACTTTCGCGGCTTGTGGCCGTATAGTATAATACCAAATTATTCTCTAATTCATTTAAATATTCTTGTTTGATGCGCAGTGGATTGACTATTACATTATCTCCAAAAAATTCCATAAAGTTAATGCCACCAAATGTTGCAGCATATTGATCTTGCTTACCGCCACTTAATTTCAAATCGTTACGTTCTATTTCGTAAGCATAATGGGCAATATCATAATCGCCCAAAGGCAGTTTTAACATCTCAACAAAAGCGCCAATAATTGCTACCACCAATGTACTTGAAGTACCCAAACCACTACCAGCAGGCGCATCTACAAACGTACTTAATTTAAAACTCGTTAGTGGCAAACCATAATCTTTTTGAATACGGTTATACACACCTTTTAGTAAATCTAACTGGCCGTTAATTGGCAATTCATTCATCCACTCAAAACGCTGCTCTTCCTTTCTGTCAAGTGCTTGAATTATGATATTATCACCCTCAATTGGCTCAATAGACGCATGAGCATATAGCGATAAAGTAGCATTTAAAATCGCTCCACCAAATTCATCACTATAAGGACTCACATCGGTACCACCACCTGCCAAACCTATTCGTAACGGTGCTTTACTGCGATAAATCATTTTATATTTTTTATGAAACCAGCATTGGTAATGCTATTAAACCTCGTTGTGTCACTCACTTGTACGCTTTGTACTTTAGCAACTTTTATATATGCCTAATTGGCTCAGTTTTTTGATAGTTTAACAATCGTATCCACCAAAATTTGCCAGCTATATTTTAATTTCTCGGTGCGAAGATGCGGTAAAAAATAGTCCTCACCTAACGCATACAATTCTACTATTTTATTGGCAATACTTTGTACTTCTGGCTCTGCAATTAACCCTACTTTTCCATCTGGTACAATGTTTGGCAAACCGCCCACATTCGTTACCAACATCGGTTTTTCAAAATGATAGGCTAGGGGTGTAACACCACTTTGTGTTGCATTACGGTAAGGTTGAATAACAAAATCAGCAGCACTTAAATAAAATTTCACATCGCTATCGTTTATAAAATCTGTCTGCAATATTAATTGATCTGCAATATCAAGTTCAGCAATTAAATCATCATACAGTTTCCTGTTTTCATAAAATTCGCCAGCAATCAGCAATTTAAGATTTGGCATTAGAGATTTGAGTAAACTCATGGCATGTAACAAAATATCTAAGCCTTTGTAGTGCCTTATAAAACCGAAGAATAGAATGATATTTTCATCTTCATTTAAACCCAGTATTCGTCTTGCTTCTTTTTTATCAATTGCTTCGCCAAAATTATCGTACAAAGGATGCACAATTTGTGTGGAAGGCTTATTGGTAAAGGTTTTTAGGTCAAGCAATACCTTTTCGCTCATAGTTACAAACGCATCTATTGGTTTCAAAAAATATTGCGTAAATGGCTTGTCGCCAAAGCGTTTTTCATGCGGAATAACATTATCTGCAATACAAACCACTTTGGTAAACTTATTGCCTTTTACTAACCTTAAAATCGTTCCCAAACAAGGCCCCATAATTGGCAACCAATAACGAACAACAATAATATCTGGTTGTATATTCTTCAACTCATTACCAACCTTTAACCAATTTAATGGGTTTACTGAGTTGATGCAAACCTTAATTTTAATATCTATTGGCGCAGGTTCAGACGAGTATTGTGTAGTGCCTGGAAATAGAAAATTGGGATATTGTAAAGAAAATGTATAGATGTTGGTATCAAAACCTTGATATTGGAACTGCCTTGCTAAACGCTCATCAAACGACGCCAAACCGCCACGTAAAGGATATGCTGGGCCGATGATAATTATTTTTGGCATATGCTAATTAATAGGTACGCTGAATTAACTAATTGAGGGGATAAAACGGATTATTTTAATTCTTAAGAGTTGCTGCAGAATGTTATTTTTTTAAACTAGAAATCAGCTTTTATCAGCCTAAATCTGTGTCATTCAAAGTTCTAATCACACATCTATTCCCAGCTTTTCTTCAATTAAATATACGTTTCTTTCGGCGGCATTACGGGTTACTAACTCTGCTATAAAACCTGTTACAAATAACTGTACACCTATAATCATAAAGGTCAACGCCATATAAAAAAATGGTCTATTGGTCAATGAAAATTCTTTATCTATCAATTTAGATACCACTAGATAAACACTTGTAGCAAAGCCAAGTAAAAACGCTAATGTGCCATATAAACCAAAAAAGTGCATTGGCCTTTTACCAAATTTATTTAAGAAAGTAATGGTCATTAAATCTAAAAAACCATTAATAAATCTTTCCCAACCAAACTTGGTAACACCATATTTCCTTGCTCTGTGTTCTACTACCTTTTCGCCAATTTTTTTAAAGCCAGCCCATTTGGCTAATACTGGTATGTAGCGGTGCATCTCACCAAAAACTTCAATACTTTTTACCACTTTTTTACGATAGGCTTTTAGACCACAATTAAAGTCATGCAGATAAATACCAGAACTTTTTCTTGCAGCAGCGTTAAACAATTTAGAAGGAATATTTTTGGTAAATGTGTTGTCAAAACGCTTTTGTTTCCAACCACTAACAATGTCGTATTTCTCTTCTATAATCATCCGTCGCAATTCAGGAATTTCGTCTGGACTATCCTGCATATCGGCATCCATAGTTATTATAACTTCACCTAAAGCCGCTTTAAATCCTTCGTTTAGGCCAGCACTTTTGCCATAATTTCTTTGAAATTTAATGCCCTTAATGGCCGGGTTTTTGGCAGATAGTGCCAGAATTACTTCCCAACTATTATCTGTACTACCATCGTCTATTAAAATTATTTCATACGTAAAATTGTTGGCAACCATAACTGATTCTATCCATGCACATAATTCGGGCAAAGATTCTTCTTCATTTAATAAGGGAATAATTATAGAAACATCCATAAACAAAGTAAATTCTATTGATCAAAAGGCGAAACTGCTGGATTTTTTTTGGCTATAGCTGCACCAATTAATGCTGCAATTGCACCTACCAATAAATACAAAACTAAAGCACCACCAATTGCAAATGGTACAAAGAATTTTTGCATCATGCCTAGTGCTTGGTCTATTTGTTCTGGTGACATTTTCTTTTCAGCCATACCTTTTCTCGACTCTTCAATTGTCAAGTCAATAATATCAGGCATAATAAATTTTAACGCCAAAAAAGTATAAACTAAAAAAATTGCAGTTGCTGCAGCAGATGTTTTAAAACCATCTGCAAAGGCATTTCCAAATGTCACATTGCCTTCTTTTTGTTTTGCATAATAAATGCTTGACCATGCAACAGCTATTGCATATAATAATAATCCGATTGAACTAAGGGCTTTGTTTTGCGTTTGCCCAGTAAAATAAATGGCTAGTCCTAAAACAATCAATATTAAAGCGATGATTGTGCCTTTAACTGCAGGCGTTGTTACTTTCGTTTCCATAAATTGGTTTGTTTGGTTTTGTTAAAGTTTTATTTGTTCAAATGTAACTGCGATTTATGAATAATGCCAATTACTTCGCCCTGCAATATTGTATTAAATAAGGGTGAATTGGCTGACTTGCTTTTGTTAGTCTCTTTTGTTAAGGTAGTTGTGCCGTCTTTTTTAAATAAGGTTAAGTCTGCAACAGCACCTTCGCTTATAGTTGCAAGCGGCAATGCAAAAATATTTCTTGCATTATTGCTGAAAATATTGGTTAAAAGGTCAGCAGATAACTCTGGCAATAGTTGGTTAATAATGGCAAAGCTAGTTTGCAATCCTAGCATACCATTTTTGGCATATTCAAACTCGCAGGTTTTGCTGTCCCAGTTTTGTGGTAAGTGGTGCGATGCAATACAATCAATATGTCCATCAACAATTGCTTGTCTTAAAGCCATCATATCTTCTCTAGAACGCAATGGCGGATTGGTTTTTAGATTCGTATCATAATCTACCAAATCGTCATCACAAAACAGTAAATGATACGGCGTTACGCTGCAAGTAATTTGTAATCCTTCAGCTTTCGCTTGTGTTATTAGTGCAACACTTTTAGCGGTTGTTACGGCTGTAATATGTAATTTACTATTGGTATATTGCAACAAATCAATATCACGTTTTATCATCAATTCTTCTGCAATGGCTGGTATGCCTGGCAAGCCTAATTGTGTAGATACAATGCCTTCGTTTATTAATCCAAATGCACCAATACTCTTATCGTTTGGTAGTTGAATAATTACTCCATCAAATGCCTTAATATATTGTAGCGCTTTTAACAATAAACCAGATGATTGTATTGATTGTAAACCATCGCTAAAAGCCACAGCACCACAAGTTTTCATATCGTACATCTCAGCTAATTCCTTACTCTCAATATGTTTTGTAACAGCACCTAATGGATGAATAGTTATTGGCAAAACTTTAGACTTTTCAACCACATATTCAACCTGTGTTTTTGAGGTAATACCGGGTTGCGTATTTGGCAAAATAAATACTTGTGTAAAACCACCAGCAGCAGCCGTTGCAGCACCAGTTGCTAAGGTTTCCCTGTATTCATAACCGGGATCGCAAAAGTGGGAAAAAACATCTACCCAACCTGTTGAAACAAATGTATTTATCGTATTTAAAATGGTGGTTTCTGCGTCTGTATCAATAATAGTATCAGCAATTTGTGTAATAACACCATCAACTATTAAAATATCTTTTTTGCTGCCATTGTACGTGCAATTTTTATCTGCAATAGTTACTTGTTGTAGCAATACCCTCATGTAGTTATTAAAAATTTGGTGCAATATACTTTGAAATTTATCAGCTTTTATTTTTACAAATGTTGGGGTGGTTTTGTACGTAGGCTTAATATGATTTGCAAATACAGTTATGTGTATAGCTGCAAGCGCCATCACTATATTTTCCTCTTCTCAACATAATCACCCATGCAAATGTTATTGCTTTGCATTAATCAATATTTTTACAACATTCTATTGCATATAAATAAGTGTACATGATTGAATTACCTATAGCATCTACAAATATTACACAAGAAACAATCCTAAAAAAACCTAATTGGCTTCGTGTAAAACTGCCCATTGGCGAAAGCTATAAACATGTGCGTGGTTTGGTTGATGACCATAAATTGCATACCATCTGCGAGAGTGGAAATTGCCCTAATATGGGTGAATGTTGGGGTGCTGGTACTGCTACTTTTATGATTTTAGGTAATATATGCACCAGAAGTTGTGCATTTTGCGCCGTTGCTACTGGCAGGCCAGATGCTGTGGATTGGAATGAACCACAACGTGTTGCAGAAGCCATTAATTTAATGAAGGTAAAGCACGCAGTTATTACCAGTGTTGATAGAGACGAGCTAAAAGATGGAGGTTCTATTATATGGTATAATACCATTAAAGCGGTTAAAGCATTAAACCCAAATACCACTTTAGAAACCTTAATACCTGATTTTAGAGGTTTCCAAGACCAGATACAACGCATAGTAGATGCCGCACCAGACGTGGTAAGCCACAATATGGAAACTGTAGAACGCAATACGCGAAAAGTACGTATCCAAGCAAAATACCAACGTAGTTTAGAAGTATTAAGATTGCTAAAAGTGGGTGGGATGCGCACAAAAACAGGCATGATGCTTGGCATTGGTGAAACCAAAGATGAAGTAATAGATACCATGAAACATTTGGTAAACGTTGGTTGCGATGTACTAACACTTGGTCAATATTTACAACCTACCAAAAAGCATTTACCAGTTTTAAGATATGTTCACCCAGATGAGTTTGCAGAATTGAGAGAAATTGGCTATCAATTGGGTTTTGATTATGTAGAAAGTGGCCCTTTGGTTCGTTCATCTTATCATAGCGAAAAACATGTGTTTAAAGGATATGGCAAGGCTAAATGGATGGCCGAAAAAGAAATGAACGAAGCGGTTTAATCTGATATAAGTCGTTTTAATATTAAACAGTCACGCTCTCAAAACGAGTATTTTTGTTATACTTTACAAATAATCAGGAAATCTCTCCAATAATTTACCACTGGTTTTTATATCCCAACCAAAAACAGACGTGCCGTTTGTAATAAAAATAAAAGCTACTGGCAACGCCATATTGTAACGTATAATTTGCTGCAACACATTCTCATCCAACGTTATCTCCATGGCTTTACATTCAATCATTAGCCATGGTTGGTGCTGTTGGTTGTAAATAAGAATATCAAAACGTTTTTTTAATTCCCCCATTTTCAATTCTTTTTCAACCGCAATTAATGCTGCCGGATATTGTAGGGTTTGTACTAAATATTGTAGCATATTTTGCCTTACCCATTCTTCTGGGGTTAAGCGTACCCATTGCTTGCGAACCTCATCAAAAATTATTTCTTTTCCTACTTCACCTTTAATTTTAAAGTCAAATTTTGGGTAGTCAACTTTTATCATCCATTAAAAGTAAAAAGTTTATTTTTACAAAGGCGCTTTTTTGAGCTATTAAAAAAATAACTGCATGAAAACGAAAGAAGATATAGTAAATAATTGGTTGCCAAGGTATACAGGCGAAGTGTTAGAAAATTTTGGTGAATACGTTTTGCTAACCAATTTTAGCAACTATGTAGACATGTTTGCTAAATGGAATAAGGTAGAAGTAATTGGTAAAGACAGGCCATTTCAATGTGCCACTGCTGAAGGTATTACCATCATAAATTTTGGTATGGGCAGCCCAGGTGCAGCTACCGTTATGGATTTATTGAGTGCTATTAAACCAAAAGCTGTGTTATTTTTAGGTAAATGCGGGGGCTTAAAAAAACGCAATAAAATTGGTGATTTAATTTTGCCAATTGCTGCAATAAGAGGCGAGGGAACTAGTAATGATTATTTTCCAACAGAAGTACCCGCTATGCCAGCCTTTGCCTTACAAAAAGCCATCTCTACAACGATACGAGATCACAAAACAGACTATTGGACAGGCACAGTTTATACTACAAATAGGCGTGTTTGGGAACACGATGAGCAGTTTAAATTACACTTGCAAAAAGTGAGGGCTTACGCCATAGATATGGAAACAGCTACTATATTTATGGTAGGTTTTTACAACCATATACCAACTGGGGCGTTATTGCTTGTTAGTGACTCGCCAATGGTGCCAGAAGGTGTAAAAACAGAAGATAGTGACAAAAAAGTAACTTCAAAATTTGTAGAAAGGCATCTTAAAATTGGCATTGATTCTTTAAAACAATTAATAAATAACGGTGCAACTGTTAGGCATTTAAAGTTTTAGGTATTGTTTACCCTGTATCATTTATGTCAATTTACATGACTAATTTTTTAACTGCAAAATGGCAAAAGTTAATAATGGCAAATTATGCTGTTGACCCAAAAATACTGCTGCCATTATTACCAAAAAACACTGAATTAGATTTATTTGATGGTAAAGCTTATGTAAGTTTAGTAGGTTTTATGTTTTTAAATAGTAAAATATTCGGCTTGCCTATGCCACTAATGGGCAGTTTTGAAGAAGTAAATCTGCGATTTTACGTAAAAAGATGGGTTGATAACAAATGGAGAAGGGGAGTAGTATTTGTAAATGAAACTGTACCTTATAAAGCCGTCGCATTAATTGCAAATTGGTTATATAAAGAGCATTATACGGCAATACCTACCAAGCATGAATGGCTTATAAAATGTGATAGTCAACACGTAAATTATTATTGGCAAAAAAATGGTAATTGGAACGATATGCAATTAGAAGCTAGTTGCAGCAGTCAAAAAATGGCAGAAGGAAGTATTGAACAATTTATTTTTGAACACTATTATGGCTACACTAAAGTTGATGTTACTACAACAATTGAATACAATATAAAACATCCAAGTTGGGAGATTTATCCGATAAAAAATTATAGTATTAACTGCGATTTTAAAGACATGTACGGTGCGGCTTTCAAACATTTAAAAGAGATACAACCAAGCTCAATTATGTTGGCAGAAGGATCTACCATTGCTGTAAAATGGAAAAGAGTGAGGTTGTGATATGATGAGTAGTTATTGACTATTGTAATTTATTTATTATTATTTAATTTAATTTAATTTGTTTGTCCAAATTATTAAGCTATCAAGTTTGTAATTCTTTATTCATTGTGCAAACAAAAAATTTAAAGTACCCTACCTACTACCAATACAAAAGGTAAGTTTTTTAACTTGTAAATTCATAAAAAAAGCTGTATAAATATCATAGATTCAAATATAACAGTTAGTATAGTCGGTAATGAAAAATGCTTGGTTAATTTACATGTTTGCTGCCATAGTTTTTGACACTTCTAACTTCTAACAATAAAATTACTTTCAAAAACATACTGTTTAATTTTAAGCATAATCATTATTTCATGTAATCAAAAAGAAAAAGAAACTTAGGTTAAAATCAAGGTTTTCAAACTAATATTTTTACATACCTTCATATTGAAACATTAAATGAAAAAGCCGCAGTTAACCTTTCAATAAAAAAAATGCGGTTTTGGGATGGGGCATTATATTAATGTTAACAATTTGTCTACTTTTTAGACGTACTATTTTAGGGAGAGCATATACCCTACAGCATCCCCCAGAAATAATAATCCCCCATAAACGATTTATTTACAGAGGATTATACTTTTTTTTAAGTGCCCAGAACAGGAATGATACTAATCTTATAACTATTTATAAATCAACTACTTACAACGTTATTTTATTTTCAAGGAACAATAGAGGAACATTTTTTGTAAAATATCACATTTTAGCAACCTTTTTATAACTACCATTTCGAGTGACAAATGCTAGTATAATTCAATTTTTTAAACAACTATTTAATTCGTGTGTAAAAATAATTCGGCTGGTAACTGAAAATAATCTTTTAATTTTTTGGCAACTTTTAAAGTAATTTCTCTCCGCCCTGAAAGAATTGAGGAAACATGACCTTTACTACCTATAAACGGTTCTAAATCTTTTGCCTTAATACCTTTTTCATCCATTTTGTACTTAATGGCATCTATCGGGCTTAATGTTGGCAATACATAATGCCTGTTATCATAATCTTGCACCAACACTATTAGCAATTCTAATTCATCTGCATCGGGTGTACCTTCAGCACTATTAAAAATATCCATTAGCCTGATACTAGCATTTGTATAATCTTGCTCGGTTTTTAATATTTTCCAGTTCATAATTAGTCTATTTTAAAGTTTTGTATGTTGGTATCAAATGCAACGGTTTCAACATTTATTTTATCGTATTCTTTATGCGTACCAAACCAAATAATATAACAGGCACTTTGTATAAAATTGATAGAAACAATTAATCTAAAATCGTTCCCTTTTATATTAAAAATTACACGATTGTTTGCTACAATACTTGCATTGCCATAAATATTTTTTAACTCATTGAAGTTATTAAAATTGAACTTAGAAAACTCACTTACCCAAAGCAATAACCCATTTTTTGCGTTTGGGTACTTAACAATGTAATAGTGAATAGTTCGCTTTACAAGTATCTTCATTGTGTAAATATAGAAAAAGGTTTTCAAATTGAAAACTACTTTTAATTAAAATAAATTTACAATCGTTATGATGCAAACTAAAGTAGCTGTAACAATTTTAGCTAAATCTTTTACTAAGGCTGTACCGTTACTGCCATACCTGTACTTTTTATTTCAAGGGCTGTATGTTTCCTTTCTAGTTGCTTTATTTGGTAGTTGGTAGTTTCAAATGCCTCCCAAATCTCACCAGCACCAGCCGCCACAAGTTCCCAATTAAAGTATTCTAACAAGCTTCCGAACCCATCACGCCCTATGAGATAATAAGGGGTAGTAAGTCCAGTGGCAGGGTTGATGTAATACTTTAGAATATAATTATTTTCAAAGTACCCTGAAACACATTTCATTTTGCTAATGTGAGACACTATGTTACCGTGCCGCTTGCTAAAAAGCTTAGATAGGATTAGAGAATTTGTGTAGCTTTTGCCATTAGTTATAAATACTATTTCTTGCATTTTATTTTATTTTTTTTGATTATTGAAAAGTAATACAAGATTCTTTATGTAGTCGTTTATGTTGTTCCGATGTTTCAATTTCACCAGTTTTGGCATTTGTGTAAATGTCTGTCTTAGCATCCCAAAACCAAATCTCAGCGTTAGATAAATCATTGTTTTCTAAGTCATCAATTGACATTTTGCCCGTAGCAATATCATTAAGTAACTTAATTTTATCTTGTCTAGTCATTATTAGGTGTATTTTTTAATCTGTTAATAATTTCGTCCAGTTGCTGGTCCGATAAAGCATCGAAGCTTATTGTTGAAGCAACACTTTGTAAGGTTGGCAAAGCATACTTTAATAATTTCTCAAATAATACTATACGGTCTTTCGGGTCTAAGGCTTTCCAGTCGCTCTCTATTTGGGTTGTGTTGCCCTCAATAAAAGACGTTATCCATTGCCTTAAATCCTGCGATACCAAATTACCAGCACCTTTTGACCTCCCTTTTGCTTCGCCTTTTTTAAAACTTGTTTTAGTAGTTGCCATAAATTGCCTTATTTAATTTGTTTGTTATACCAATCTATAAATGAGGTCATATCGATTGCTACATAATAAATTCCACCTGAAGCTTCAACCCTTTGCCGTTCTTTATGCTGGTCAATACTCATTCGATCTTTAGTAGCGGCACATTTCACTTCTATGCTGCAATGCTTACCGTTTATAATTGCATGAATATCAGCAACGCCCTTTCGAGTAGATGAAGGTGTGTATGTCATTTCGCCATTTATCCGCCTCATTAAGCCCGTGCAATTGATACGGTTAGAGTAATTGCCATTAAACTTTAAAAAGTCCATGATGGCAGCCGTTAACGCGTTAGTTGTTTTATCATTGTATGGCTTAATCTTCATTTTTGGACCGCCACTAGCTAAGTAAAAACCTGGTGCAGATTCTTTGATGTACTTATGTTTCAATGCTATTAGTATAATATGCCAACTCATGATTTTATTTTTAAAAAAGTTTGTAAAAAATTCTTGTTGTAAAAAAACCTAATTACCTCATTTAGTTACCTTATTTAGAATATCTAGTTTAGTTACCTTATTTAGTATCTTATTTAAGTTTGTCTTCTTTTTGGTGTAAATAATTTGTAAATAGTTATCAATAAAAAAACTCTTTGTTCGTGTAAAAAGTTAGTCATACAAAAAAGACATATCAACTAAACTGTCTTTTAAATTATCCCTTTGCCTTGCATACCGTTCCTGCAAAAAATCTTCTTTGACATCCTTTTTATCCTGTCGCAATTTTTTTAGTTTAGAAGCCTTACTATCTTTATCAATTGCATCTAATAATCGTTTATGAGATAATTTGAAACTGCAATAAATACCCCTGCTTTGCTTTGTGGTTAAACCCCACGTTAACTCTAGTTCATCTCTAATTTTTCTACACCAGTAATGGTTATTATACTTAGCTATTTGTGGCTAAAGGTTACCAACACAATTTTTATTACTGCCATCCATACGGGATAGCATCATAGGGTTATTTGTTTTGCAATAATCCTTTTTGCCAATTATACTTTTAATAGCCACATAACCAAGTAAAGTAGCCTTTTGCAATACGGTTTTATCGTTGTGTAAGAAATCCATTAGAACCGTCTTAGAGATGCCTACAATGGCAGTATTTCGGGGCAAATTTTCATACAACCTTTGCCCCTTAATTTCCGCTTCTTTAGGGTTGGTAAAAGTTAACTCAAAGTATTTTACAGCGTCTGCAAATTCGCAGCCCTGAGCCGTTTTAAACTCATAACAAGCATAGGCAGCCACATTAAGCAATACTTCTTTACTATCTATTATAAACCGCTTGTAAATCTCTATTGGTGCGTTTAAATAATCTTGAGCCGTTCTTTTATCTGCCATCTCAAAACAAGATTAATTGTGATGAGTGAATAGGGAACAAATCGGGGTTGGTAGTGTATTTATTAACAAGCCTTTTTGTAATGCTGCAATAGCTTCTTTTATAAACCGCAATAGCTTTTAATAGTCGCATTGTTCTTACATACCTACAAATACTTGCTCTATCAATACCAGTGCAAATAGATAGTTCTTTCATGCTTTGCGGCTGCTCAAAAAAACTGTTGTAAGTGGTATTGTATTGAGTGGTGAAATTGTTACCTTTAGGGTGAAATTCATTCGCCCCGTGATTATGTGTTGTAGACATAGTTTTCGGGGTTTTTTATTGGTGATGAGTAGTTACATAAGTTGCCGCTTCTATTTTCTTGTCTTGTTGGCTTGAAGTGGCATTACCAAGCATCCATGCTTCTAACTTTTCACGATCAAAGAAGATACGACCGTTGTTTGGTTTGCTAAAAGGCAATATGCTTAAATGTGTCATTTTGTAGACATAGCTTTTTTTAAAGCCTAAATAATTACATCCTTGCTCGAATGTTAAAACTTTACTGTTTGAATAATCCATTTTAAAATATTTGTAATTAAAAAATGATAGCGGCCAACTACCTGTTGTTTTACAATTGTATTATTGAGTAAAAGTAGAAGCATGTCCTTGAGTAGTAAACAAGCAAAATGCGACCTTTTTAGGGGTCGCACGGGGTCGCTAAAAGTCTTAAATGCTTTATTGATAAGGGTTTTAGGGGTCGCCTTACGAGGTCGTAAAGTTTTATTTTGAAATTTCTTCTATAATGTCAATAATTTCCGAATGAGGGCGTTTATGCTTATCGTTACTATCGAATTCTTTACCAGTATGATGC
The DNA here is from genome assembly GCA_038327865.1 of Chitinophagales bacterium. Classification (GTDB taxonomy): domain Bacteria; phylum Bacteroidota; class Bacteroidia; order Chitinophagales; family Chitinophagaceae; genus Parasediminibacterium. The sequence continues at coordinate 21,408 of JBBQLL010000018.1, forward strand.
TCTACACATAAGTTAAAAACTTTAGGTTTAAAGCTTAATATAATACCACTAAATAACTCAAACGCTAATGTTTTTGCAGCCAACCAATGTATTTTTTTTATACGATTAACATCATTGCCACTTAACCAATAGATGAAGTCAATTTCTGAAATATCTTTAATATACCCTTCACTAATTAATTTTTGATGTAGTCGTTTAAGTTGCTTTTTATTTAAGTTAGAATTAAGCGTTTTAATGTTGTTTTTTGATTGCGGTTTTAATTCCGTTTGCAATGATTGTAGGTACTCATAAAAAAGAAAGTACCGCCCGTAAACTATGGCAGCTGGTGAGTTTTCATTCATTTGTAAGTCAGTCATCCGATTACGTTCATAAAATCCATCTCTCAACTTCAAATATTCAATCACTATTGGGTAATAACTATTCTTGTTTTGGTAAGCTTTTGAAAGGCTTATTTTCTCAAGTTTGTTCATCCAGTCTTCAATTTCTTTTATTTCTGCATTTATTGTTCCTTTATTAAAAGTTTGTAAGTCGTGAAATAAACTTTTTTGTACTTCAAATTGAAATTGTGCATAGTAATTTTTAAATAGTTCAAACGCTTCTATTGGGTTTGTAGGGATTGAAGGATTGGTATGTAATAGGTCGCCCTCTTTAAAAACGAGGTTAATTTGTTTTAATTGTTCTTCGTCTTCTTTTGTAGCGAGAACATCAACTTTAAATCTATTTTGAAGTTCAGCCAATTTTATATCAATTTCCCTTGGTTGATATTCTTGATTATCCATAATGCTATTTTTAAAATTCAATACTTATTTTATCTGTTGCTGTACGCTTCATTTCGTCTGAGGCTGTTATGTAGCGTTGTGTGTGCATCGTGGTTTGGTGTCCCATCAATTTTGAAGTAGTTACTATGTCTACATCGTTAAAAATTAGGTTCGTTCCAAACGAATGTCGCCCGTTATGAAATGTGATTGCCTTAGCTATTTTAGCACGTTTTACCCATGCTTTAAGCGTTTTATTTACACCGTTAGCAGTTGGTAGGGTAAACACATTTACATCGCTTTCTTGTGGTTCACCAATTAATCTAATCGCACTATCATTTAAAGGAACTACCACTTCTTTATCGGTTTTGCTTTGTGGCAATTTCATTTGCTTAGTTGATAAGTTTATGTGTTTCCATTTTAAGCCTTTCACATCTATAAAACGTAATCCAGTTACACAAGCATACAAAAAAGCATTTTTTACAACATTGCTGTTAATTGGTGTAATACTCAATAGTTTTATTTCATCAATAGTTAACGCATCTTTTTTTAATGCAACCCCCTTTACCTTCTTTTCTACAAAGTCCAGTACATTAGTCTTCATTAACTTTTTACGGTAAGCGTACTTTATCATTTTGGCAAATCGTCTATAATAGCTTTTTGCACCTTCGCCCGTGCTGTTGCTTTCTAAGTAGTCAATAAAGCTTTCAATTATTAAAGCGTCTAAGTTGCCAAAGGTTAATTTAGGTTTACCTATTTTTTGCAAATAGTCTTCGAAGCGTTTTGCCGCCCCTTGTATGTTTCTAATATCTTTTTTATCATAAGTTTTAATGTACGATTGCATCCATACGGTAACAATAGTTTTGTTTCCTGCGTCAGTAGTCAAATCATAATTTGCCGCTTGCAATTGTGCTGCACGTTCTATTAGAATTTCTTTAGCTTTTTTTTCTTTCTCGCTGTTTTGTGTCTTGATAAACAAACTTGTTGGCTTTGCCAATTGCAATTCCTTTAAGGTTTCAATAGTACGTTGCCCATTGTGGTAAATATCAAATCTTAAAGAGGTTGTACCGTCTGCATTTTTACGTTTGCGAAGTGTTACACTCATTTTACTTTGGTTTGATTTCTTTTTACAAAGGTATGATTTTTAATTAAATAATGTACCTCAAGGAACATAGGAGGTACAAAAAAAGTGAAAAGGAACAATAATTGAAGTAAACAAAAAGAAAGGCTAAACGCTGAAAGTATTGATTTCATTGAGTTTTAGGCATAAAAAAACCCGCTAAAAAAAGCGGGTGTGTGCCCAGAACAGGAATCGAACCTGCACATCCTTGCGAACGGCAGATTTTGAGTCTGCTGCGTCTACCAATTCCGCCATCTGGGCAGTAACTTATTTTGAATTGGAGGGCAAATATAGGGGCATCACTTTGTACTAGCCAAAATACGGGTCAAGTATTTTTTCTTAAAGTAATAATCTTTTATTTGCAGCAACTCTTTTTCGGTAGTAATATCGTCTTTATAATTTTCAACAATGCTTTTAACGTTATTGTAAATTTCATCTTCTAAATTATTAATTTTCAATTGTTCATGTTTAATTCCATCCTCGTTTGCTTCTGCTTTTGCGTCCATTAATGCCTCATTAAGATCCATCATTTCCATTAAAAAATCTGGTGGTAATTTGTATTTTTCCTCATCTTCTAATAAATTTTTTATTTGTAAAACGTATTTTATTGTAGCTTCTTTATCGCTAAATGTTATAAAAGCTTTATTTAATAACGATGATTTTTCTAGTGCTTCTTCTTGCTCCTCGGTTGTACCTTGAGAAAAAAAATCGGGATGATATTGTCTGCTTAGTTGGTAAAATTTAGGTTTTATGTCGGCAACACTAACCTGCAATGCAACTGGGATTTCAAATAATTCAAAATATGTCATGTAAAAATTATATAATAAGATTTAGTAAAACGTATATTAAAGTAAAGTAAATGAAAATTTATTGTTGCTTCTGCTTTTTTGAGAGTATTAATTAGTTAAAATAATTTGCTACTCAACTATTTATAATAGTTTATATAAATAATTACCCGCTAAAAACAACGCTCAAATATGTATCAAACCGATGCAGTGAGTGACACAACGAAGCTAAATAAAAAGTCTACAGCTGGTAACAAAAAATAAACAAGCAAATGTTGTAATATATTTAGTATGCTTTGAAAGTTGCATAATCTGTAACCTTAGATTATATTGCGGTCTTAATCATCACAAAACTTACGTTATATTATGAAAAAATACCAACCTGGTGTACTTTTCGGCGAAGAATTAGCAGCATTGTTAAATGATGCAAAAGACAATCAATTTGCGTTGCCAGCAGTAAATACCATAGGCACAAATACTATTAATGCGGTGTTAGAAACGGCTGCAAAAGTAAACTCGCCAGTAATTATTCAGTTTTCTAATGGTGGCGCCCAATTTATAGCGGGTAAAGGCATGCCAAACGACAACTTACAAGGCAATATTTTAGGCGGCATTTCTGGTGCTTTGCATATTCATAATGTAGCTAAAGCCTATGGTGTACCAGTGGTTTTGCATACAGACCATGCCTCTAAAAAATGGTTGCCGTGGATAAGTGGTCTAATTGATGCTGGTGAACAATTTTATAAAGAAAAGGGGCAGCCATTGTTTAGCTCGCACATGTTAGATTTAAGTGAAGAGCCAATTGTAGAAAATATAGCCACCTCTGTTGCGTTTTATAAGCGTATGAAACCACTAGGCATGGCTATTGAAATTGAATTGGGTGTAACAGGTGGTGAAGAGGATGGTGTAGATAATAGCGATGTTGAAAACGATAAATTGTACACCCAACCAGAAGATGTAGCTTACTCATTTACCGAGTTAAGTAAGGTTGGTAATTTGTTTACAGTTGCTGCCGCGTTTGGTAATGTACATGGTGTTTACAAACCAGGCAATGTAGAATTACGTCCAGAAATTTTAAAAAATAGTCAAGATTATATACAAACGAAATTAGGTACAGGCCCAAAACCTGTGTTTTTTGTGTTTCACGGGGGTAGTGGTTCTCCACAAAGTCAAATACGCGAAGCCATTGGATATGGTGCTATAAAAATGAATATTGATACCGATTTGCAATGGAGTTTTTGGGAAGGTATTCAACAATTTTACCAAAAAAATGAAGCGTACTTGCAAGGTCAACTAGGTAACCCAACAGGTTCAGATAGTCCTAATAAAAAATACTACGATCCACGTGTTTGGTTACGTAAAGCAGAAGAAAGTTTTAGCAAACGTTTAGAAGTTGCTTTTGAAGATTTAAACTGTATTAACCGAAATGCATAATTTGTTTTTAGTGAATATAAGAATGGCAATCTGAAGAGGTTGCCGTTCTGTTTTGTACCATACTGTAACGTTAAATTACCATTACCTTCGCTATCCTTTACAAGCTATTTTATAAAGCGCTACTATTGGTTTACAATAAGGCTTTTACTATTTTGTGGTAGCAATTTAAATACTACCTAAACGAAAATAACAAACAGATGAAAAAAGAAATTGACGTTGATATTGAAAATAATTTGACTGGTAACGATGAAAAACAGCTAGAAGAAACTGGTAGAAGAAGTTGGTTCAAACGCAGAAAAAAAGGAATTTTAACAGCATCGGCTGATAAAAAGGAAACACCAGAAGGACTTTGGAACAAATGCCCTGAATGTAATTTTATATCAACTACCACAGATCTAAAAGAGAATTTTTTTATATGTTCAAAATGCAATTACCATCATCGTATTGGTAGCGATGAATATTACGACATCATTTTTGACAACCAAGTGTTTACAGAAATGTTTAATAATATAAGAAGTAAAGATTTCTTAAACTTTACCGACCTTAAAAATTATCAAAAACGGTTAGACGATATACACTCTAAAACCGATTTAAAAGATAGTATGCGTGTTGCAGTAGGCAAAGTAAATGGTGAAGATTTGGTAATAGCTTGTATGGATTTTGAATTTATTGGCGGCAGTTTAGGAAGTGTGATGGGCGAAAAATTTAGCCGTGCCGTAGATTATTGTATTGCACATAGATTGCCATATTTAGTAATCAGTAAAAGCGGTGGTGCTAGAATGATGGAAAGCGCCTTTAGCTTGATGCAATTGGCAAAAACAAGCGGTAAATTATCGCAATTGAGTGATGCCAAATTACCTTATTTCTCTTTGTTAACCGACCCAACATTTGGTGGTATTTCTGCAAGTTTTGGTATGTTGGGCGATTTAAATATTGCTGAACCTGGTGCATTAATTGGTTTTGCTGGCCCACGCGTAATAAAAGAAACGATCAAAAAAGAATTACCAGAAGGTTTTCAACGAAGCGAATTTTTGGTTGAGCATGGTTTTTTAGATTTTATTGTTGATAGAAAAATTTTGAAGGATAAATTAAGCCAATTGATTCATCTTTTTAAAGGCTAATTTTTAAAGATTGATTTACAAAATGGCCACAATAGACGCAAAAAAAATCAACAAAAAGTACTACATCTCAAGTATAATAATTTCCCTTTAAGGGCTAGGGGTTTATGGCAAAAGAAATGAACAATAGGCAAGCTTACTTTAACTACGCAATAGAAGATAAATTTATTGCAGGGGTTGCCTTAATGGGTACAGAAGTAAAAAGTATTCGTGAAGGTAAAGTAAGTTTTAATGATGCATTTTGCCTATTTGAAAGGCATGAATTGTGGATGCGTGGCGTTTATATTGCCGAATATAAATTAGGTACCACTAATAACCATATTGCCGTTCACGATCGCAAATTACTGCTACACAAAAAAGAGCTAAAAAAGCTAGAAGCTAGAATGAAGGAGAAAGGCTACACAATCATTCCACTTAAAATATTTTTTACTGATGAGAATTTTGTTAAAGTAGAAATTGGCTTAGGAAGAGGCAAAAAAATACACGATAAACGTGAAACCCTAAAAGAAAGAGATACTCAAAAAGAGATAAAACGGTATTTGGCGAGGTAATATCACTAATAATTCAAATTGCACAAATTCTAAAACGATTATACGAATTAGAATTATTATCTACTGAGTACTGTTCGTTGGCCATTAACCATTAACTACTCAATAACTAGCCGTAATTTGGTTTAACTTTATACCATGCAATTTCTAATAGTAAACTATCTTTTTTAAGTTTATCAATATATAAAAAATGTAATTTTATGTATAATTCAACGCAAATAAAATAATTGACGCAATAAGTAGTAAATACTATTTTCTGAAGAACCTAAAAAAAATCCTGCATTTTTCATTGTTGTAACATCCGTTTGTTTAATTTACACTAAATTAAAAAAATATCATCATCATGAAAAAAATCTTTTTCGCTCTAGCATTAGTTGCAAGTACTGTAGGCATTTATTCTTTCACTACTAAAGTTGCAGATACTTTTGCTGTAAATACTACAACCAGCAAAGTAGAATTTATTGGTTCTAAAAAAGCAGGATATCATCCTGGTTTCTTTTTATTAAAAAGCGGTTCTGTTTCTATAGATGCTGGTAAATTAACTGGTGGTAACTTTGTTATTGACCTTGCTTCACTAAAAGTTACAGACGAGGCAGCTGCAAAATTAGAAGGTCATTTAAAATCACCCGAATTTTTTGATTTCTCAAAAGGTACAGAGGCTACTTATGCTATTTCTAGTGTAAAATATGTAAGTGCAGATAAAGCAGAAATTGATGGTAGCCTTACACTAAAAGGTGTGACTGCACCAGTAAAATTTATTGCAAATATTCGTGGTGTTGATGCTACTAAATTTTTTGCTGAATCTACTTTTAGCTTAGATAGAACTGTATTTGGTATTAATTATGGTGTGGGTATGGTTGCAAACGATGTTCAAGTAACAATACATTTATTTGCTGGCAAATAAATAATCAAAAATTTACAATTATAAATAGCCTCGTTTAATTTAAACGGGGCTATTTTATTACTATGATATATTACGCAACCTTATTTTTGCGGCATGACAAGGCAACAACTTATTACTGAAATACAACAAAAGCAATCTTATTTATGTGTTGGGTTAGATACTGATATTACTAAAATTCCAAAACATTTACAGCAACTACCTAATGCTGTTTTTGAGTTTAATAAAGCCATTATAGATGCTACAAAAAACTATTGCGTTAGCTATAAAATAAATACGGCTTTTTACGAATCGATGGGTGTAAAAGGGTGGGAGGCAATGGAACAAACTCTATATTATATACCTGCTACACACTTTAAAATTGCTGATGCAAAACGTGGCGATATTGGTAACACATCTAGCCATTACGCTAAAACTTTTTTTGAAGTATTGCCATTTGATGCCATAACAGTTGCACCGTATATGGGTGAGGATAGTGTGCGACCCTTTTTAGAATATGATAATAAATTTACCATTGTATTAGGCTTAACATCTAACAATGGTGCTAACGATTTTCAAAAAATGGTAGTAAGTAATTACAATAACGATGCGACTTTGATGCCAAGCATTTTACAAGGTAACACTACAGAATTATTGTATAAAAAAGTGATTACAAAAATTGCAGAATGGGGTACTAAAGATAATTTAATGTTTGTAATAGGTGCCACACAGGCCACAGATTTAGAAGAAATTAGACAAATTATACCAGATAATTTTTTATTAGTACCAGGCGTTGGATTTCAAGGGGGTAGCTTGCAAGAAGTAAGTAAATATGGGTTAAATAAAGATGGGGGCTTGTTGGTAAATGCAAGTCGTGCTATTATTTACGCAAGTAACGATGAAAATTTTGCTATTGAGGCGGCTAAAATAGCCAAACAATATCAAGTAGAAATGAACAGATATTTAAAAATATAGTTGCTAGCAGATGACTAACATATACTAAAAATTACATACATAAATATATCTTTTAAATTAGATTAATGACATCGGGTTTCTACTAATCGTTTAATGGAAATTGGCACATAAGTGTATCGTAATTATTCTAATTTAATTTTGACGGACTACTTAAAAAAATGTCAAATAGATTTAATCCAATTAGTATTGATTTTTGCTAAAAAAAACCGCCGCTAACTTTTTTATAATTAGCGGCAGTTTAATCTTATGTTTTTATACTAATTATTTAAAATCAGCGTCAGATAACCCACTGTTTATTTTGGCTTCTTTTACTTTAAATTCTATCGATTGTCCACCCATATCAGCTTTTCTCGTATAAGGAATTTTTATGCCACTTACTGTTTGGTAATTACTTAGTTCGGCTGTGCCAGCGGCCGTAATTTCTTTCAATTTTAAGCCTGTAGTTTCGTCGAAGTAAGCCGTTACTTTACCACCAGATGCTTGTGTGATTGTAACCACATAGGCTTGTGCATCGCCTACAGCTTCTAGCATTGGAGCAATAGATAGGGTTGCTGTACCTAAATTTGCCTCTGGAAATACTTGCATATTAGCCTTAATAGTTGCTCTTGCAGTTTCTGGCAATGGTGTAGCTTGCCCATTTTGTTGCATATTAATGCTATCGCCATTTACTACCAATCTCATTGGCACCATGTTCATAGCAGGCACAGTAATTTCTTGAAACAATTTATCGGGTACTTTTTGTTTTATTACAGACATAACCTCTATGCCTTGTACTGTACCGGTAGATGTAATGCTGATGTCTTGGATGGCTTTTAATTTATCGGCACCACCAATAGCTTTTACATAAGCATCAATAACGGTATTGGCTGTAACACCTGCTGGTACAGCTTTAGCGTTTACACCAGTCCAAATATTATTGCCTGTGTTCACATCAGGATATTCTAATTTAGGGTCAATGGTTACGTTTACCAATTTAGAGATTGATGGGTATTTGAACGTCCATTTATTACCACGTTGCCAAACTTCGGCAGGTAATTTTACGGTATCTGTTTTGCCATTTTCTTCTTTAATAGCAATAGTTACTGGCAAGGCCATTTCTTCTATATTTTCAATGGTAATTAATGCACCTTTTGTAACATCGCTGTTAACATATTTTACGTCTTTTACACCTTGGTCTAATTTCCAATCAGTCATAAACCATTCTCTAAAAAACCAACTTAAATCTTCGCCACCAACATTTTCCATCGTACGGAAAAAATCCCAAGGCGTTGGATGTTTAAATGCCCAACGTTTAATATAGGTTTTAAAGGCATAATCAAAACGATCAACACCTAAAATATTGTTGCGTAAAATATGCAAGCCCAATGCTGGTTTATTGTAAGCTGCATAACCTAAATAATTATTCTGAATTACATCTGGCGTATTCATAATGGCATCGGCTGTTGGGTTAAACATGCCCCTTGTTTGACCACGTGCATTTAGAGGTTCTTCGTACTCGCCTTTGTTAAATACTTTGGTATCAACATCGTTAATAAACGTGTTAAACCCCTCATCCATCCAAGCATATTTACGCTCGTTACTGCCAACAATCATCGGAAACCAATTGTGCCCAAACTCGTGATTGGTAACGCCCCATAAACCACCTTTTGTTGCATTAGAACCACAAAACACAATACCTGGATATTCCATACCACCAACAATACCAGCCACATTTGTAGCCACAGGATAGGTATATTGAAACCATTCTTGTGAGTATAATTCAATACAATTTTTTACATACTCGGTGCTTCTGCCCCAAGCATTGTTACCTTGGCTTTCAATAGGATAAACCGATTGTGCCAACCCTTTTTTACCACTTGGTAAGTTAATTTTTGCAGCATCCCAAATAAATGCTTTTGAAGCAGCCCAAGCCACGTCTCTTGCATTAATACATTTAAACTTCCAAGTTAAAGTAGGCTTTTTTGGGTAAAATGACGTGCTATTTACATCGGCAGAATCTCTAATGGTAACTGTAGCATCGCTTGCCTTTGCTTTTGCTAGTTTAGCAATGGTTGCTGCGGTATAAACTTCTGTAGGATTGGTTAATTCGCCAGACCCAACTACTACTAAATTTGCTGGGGCGGTAATGCTGTATTCAAAATTACCATAATCTAAATAAAACTCAGAGCTACCTAAATAGGGTATTGTGTTCCAGCCCAACACATCATCGTACACTTCCATGCGAGGATACCATTGTGCTACTTCGTAAATCCAACCATTTTTGGTATTTAATCTTCCTAAACGGTCAGTACCATATTCAGGCACGGTAAAAGCATACTCAATTTTGATGGTTATTTTACTACCACTAGCTTTCAACGTATCTTTTAAACGTATTTGCAAGCGTGTATCGTTAATTATAAAATTTGCCTTTTCAACTTTACCATTTTGTGTAACAGTAACTGATTTTATTTCATCGCCTTGGGTAAAAGCTTTGTTGGCAAATCTGCCACCTGCAACAATGCTAGTTGCTTGCGAACGAGAATCTTCACGGTAAATATTTTGATCTAGCTGCAACCATAAAAATGGTAGCTTATCTGGGCTATTGTTGGTATAGGTAATATCTACCGAGCCAGTAACCTTATGCACAGCCGTATCAAGGGTTACAGCAATTTTATAGTCGGCACGGTTTTGCCAATATTTTGCCCCAGGTTCGCCACCTGCGGTGCGATAATCGTTGCCATTAGTAGTGTAAAACAACGGGTTAAATACTTTGTGTTGATCGTACTTTGGTGTGGTTGCTGTTGCAGTTTGTGCCACACTTATTTGTGCATTACCAATCAACGCTAATAATGCTACTACAGATGCTTTTACAATTTTCATAAATGCTAAAAATTATTTAGATTTTAAAAATAGCTATGCTTCTATTGCTAAACAAAAATAATATCACAAACGGCATATTAGCTATATGAAACTCGTTTTTTAGTTGTTGGCAAATAAGCGCAGCAATGGCGAAACGGTGTGAAGATGGACAACCCAATGAGGGCGGAAAAATGAAAATTGAACGTCGAGTCCGAACCGCTGCGGATACTTGCAAATAGCTGATGTTTCAGTGTCCTACTTTTGCAAATACTTTTGTTGGCTGCTGGCTTATTGTTTTAATACCCAGATTGTATTAATGTCATGAGCAGTAACCCATATAAAGTGTTTAGATACCCGTACAGCTCCGCTTCCTGAAATAGGTGTGTAAATAGTTTTAACAGTATTTGATACCGGATTAATAGTTTGTAAAAATCTTCCTTTTTTTGCACGCACCCAAACACGTCCTGCACCTGTAGCTATATCTCCGCCACTTCCCGGGACTTTTGTATCCACAATCGCAATAACTTTATTTTGTTCAGGGTCAATGTGACTTACAGTTCCGTCTCCTTGATTCAAAGTCCAAACGCCCTTTTCTCCAGAGGCAAGAAATCTTGGTGTTTTCCCAACGATGATAGTAGCTATTATTTTATTAGTTTTTGGGTCAATACGCTGAACCGAGTTTGCAGTGGTATTTGTTATCCAAACAGAATTAAAATCAAATACAGCACAATGAGAATTTGGCAAAACAGTAATTAATGTTTGAATCTTATTTGTCTTAACACTTATTCGAGTAAGTACGCCAGTACTATCAGATAAAACCCATAAAGAACTGTCGCCGATTGCCAACATGATTTCACCGTCCTTATCAGAAATAGAACAAGGAATAACTGAAAGTAATTTACCTGTTCTATTATCAATTCTATAAATTGCTTGTTTACCACAACTGGCTACCCACAATGAATTAAAACCTACTATCATAGCTCCACATGCACCTGGAAGAGGAACATTTAAAACAGTTTTTTTACGTTTTGCCGAAAGTTTTTCAACCCGGTCAATATTCAAAATCCATACATCGTCTCCATCTGGTGCTAAAAAATCTGGTGAGCCATGCAACTTTAATATAGCAACTGCGGTGCTGTTAATTGATAGTTCTTTTGGCACACTATTCTTTTGAGAAAACAACAAAAATGGTAACGCTAAAAAGTTAAGTAGTAACAAAATTCTCATGTAATAATATTTTAAATGGGTGGATGTTGGTATTGCTTTCACCAACATCTTTTTTTTAGTTGTTGAATTTTGAAAGACTGGTCAAGCAGCTTGTTTAATAAATAAAGGTCTGCAAGCATTACTGCTACCAATAAAAATACGAAACTCAATCAATAAAAATATATGGATTAAAATTATTTTTTTATTTCCTTTTTGTAAGTAGCAGTGCTACTTACAAAAAGGAAATTCCGCCGATGTTGGTATTGCTTTCACCAACATTTTTTTGAAAAAATGATATTATAGTTGTCATTTTTTTATTATATCTCATCGCTAAAACTTTTATATCATTAATTAGGCCTGCTAGTGGTGGTTGTATGAATTAAAATTTATATAATATATATAAAATATAATTAATATGTTAATTTTTTTTTATTGGTAGAGTCGCTAAATACGTCATTAAATTTTTCAGCTACGGGAAGCCACCTCATTTATAACTCAAAATTTATGCTTTCGCACTAATTCCCTTACGCACTCAATGCTTTAGGTTGTTACATTTGTAAACATTATCATTTTAAAGCGGTTATTTTTTATGATTAATATTAGTTTTCCAGATGGTGCAATAAGGCAATACGAACGAGGTGCAAGTGCATTAGATATTGCAAAATCAATTAGTGAAGGTTTGGCTAGAAAAGTATTAGCAGCCAATGTAAATGGGCAGGTTTGGGATGCTTCTAGACCAATTTCTACCGATGCTACTTTAAAATTAATTACTTGGGATGATGCTGAAGGAAAGAATACTTTTTGGCACTCTTCAGCACACCTAATGGCAGAGGCTGTTGAAAGCATGTTTCCTGGTGTAAAGTTTTGGGTAGGACCTGCTTTAGAAAAAGGCTTTTATTATGATATGGATTTGGGTGATAAGAAGCTCACCGATGAGGACTTAGCAATTTTAGAAAAAAAGATGAACGAATTGGCGAAAAAAAACAATTTGTTTAGTCGTAAAGAAATTTCTAAAGTCGATGCCATACAATATTTTGAAGAAAAAGGGGATCAGTATAAATTGGATTTATTAAGTAACTTAACTGATGGTGGCATTACTTTATATACACAAGGCAATTTTACAGATTTATGTCGTGGGCCGCACATCCCCAATACAGGCTTTATTAAAGCTATTAAACTTACTAGTATAGCTGGGGCTTATTGGAAAGGTGATGAGAAAAATAAGCAACTAACAAGGTTATATGGTATTACTTTCCCCAATCAAAAAGAATTGGATGAGTATTTATTACTCTTAGAAGAAGCAAAAAAGCGTGACCATAGAAAGTTGGGCAAAGAGCTTGGTATTTACACAATGGATGATGAAGTTGGTCAAGGATTGCCTTTATGGATGCCAAATGGCACTATTATTATTGAAGAATTAGAAAAACTAGCCAAAGAAACTGAAGGCGATGGCGGCTACAAACGTGTAGTGACACCTCATATTGCAAAAGAAAGCTTGTATCTTACAAGTGGTCACTTACCGTACTATGCAGATAGCATGTTTCCACCAATGGAAATGGATGGTGAAAAATATTATCTAAAGGCAATGAATTGCCCTCACCACCACAAAATATTTGCCGCTGAACCTAAAAGTTATCGTGATTTGCCGTATCGTATTGCAGAGTACGGTACTTGTTATCGTTACGAGCAAAGTGGTGAGTTATTTGGCTTAATGCGTGTGCGTTGCCTGCACATGAACGATGCACACATTTATTGTAATAAAGAACAGTTTTTTGCTGAGTTTAAAGCTGTGAATGATATGTATTTAAAATACTTCAAAATATTTGGAGTAGATAAATATGTAATGCGTTTAAGTTTACACAATCCAGATAAATTGGGACAGAAATATGTAAACGAGCCAGAACTTTGGAGAGAAACTGAAGATATGGTACGTAAAGTTTTAATAGAAACTAACACGCCATTTATAGAAGTGCAAGATGAAGCTGCATTTTATGGGCCTAAAATTGATGTTCAAATTTGGAGTATTATTGGTAGAGAATTTACCTTGGCTACTAATCAAGTTGACTTTAATTCTGGCCGTAAATTCAAACTAGAGTACACAACTAAAGATAATTCAACTGATATTCCTCTCATCATTCATCGTGCACCACTAGGCACACACGAACGTTTTATTGGCTTTTTGTTAGAGCATTATGCAGGCAAATTTCCTGTGTGGTTATCACCTTTGCAAGTTAAAATTTTGCCAATTAGCGATAAGTTTATTGATTTTGCTACAGACTTGAAAAAACAATTATATAAAGTTGGTGTTAGGGTAGAAATTGATGATAGACAAGAAAAAATAGGTAAAAAAATTCGTGAAGCAGAGCTGAGTCGTGTACCTTATATGTTAGTAGTAGGCGAGAAGGAAGTAACTGAAAACAAGGTGTCAATTCGTAGACAAGGTAAGGGAGATGTAGGTTCTAAAACTGTTGAAGAATTCATCGAAAATATTAAAGCAGAAATATTTGAACGTGTAAGCGGGGAATAATATATTTTTACCGTAATTAATTAACCAAATAAGAATTATCACTTGATAAATCTTATACATTTTTAACTAAATAAGTTTAATGGCATTACCATTTAGAGGCGGTGGGGCAGGCAGATTTAACCCACGATTTAACAGACAACCAGAACCAGAACATCGCATTAACGAGCGAGTAAGAGCATTGCAAGTTCGTTTAGTTGGCGAAAACGTGACGGTTGGTATTTATCCTACACACGAGGCTTTGAAAATAGCCCAATTATTAGAATTAGATTTAGTAGAAATTTCGCCAAACGCAGATCCACCAGTTTGCAAGGCAATTGACTATAAAAAATTCCTATACGAGAAAAAGCGTAAGGAAAAAGAAATGAAAGCTAATGCTAAGCAAAGCGAGGTAAAAGAAGTTCGTTTTACGCCTGGTACTGATGATCATGATTTTGACTTTAAAGCAAAACATGCTGAAAAGTTTTTAAAAGAAGGTAATAAAGTAAAAGCTTACGTTCAGTTTAAAGGGCGTGCTATTATGTTTAAAGAACGTGGCGAATTGGTGTTATTAAAATTTGCTGAACGGTTAGCAGATAGTGGCCAACCAGAAAGCTTACCTAAGCTAGAGGGTAAAAGAATGTTTTTAATGCTGACACCAAAATCAGCATCAAAAAAGAAAAAAGAAGCTGAATAATAATGATTTCAATACAAGTGCCCTGCAATATTGCGGGGCTTTTTTTTGTAATTTCATAAAGGTGCAATCATTGTAAATTAATCAGTCAAATTAATCGGGAGTTATTTCAGTTTTACCCTTACTTTTACAGCCCATTTCCCACAAGGCTCAACAAGTTCTCGTCTGTTCGAGACGCCAGCAGGGTGTAATCTTATCAAGATTATTTTATGCCAAAAGTAAAAACAAACTCAAGTGCCAAGAAACGTTTTAAAGTAACGGGCACGGGTGAAATCACTTTTCAAAAGGCTTTCAAACGCCACATTTTAACCAAAAAATCTACCAAACGCAAACGTGCATTACGTGCCAAGGGTATGGTTGGACCAGCTAACAAAGATTTTGTTATGCGTTTATTGGCTTTAAAATAAATATCCTAGAAACAAGTTTCATGGAATAAGCCAAAAGCAAAAAACATTTTAAAAATCTGTTAGCTAGCCTAACAACAAACTTATAAAATATGCCACGTTCAAAAAATGCAGTTGCATCAAGGGCAAGAAGAAAAAGAATTCTTGACCAAGCAAAAGGTTATTATGGTAAACGTAAAAACGTTTATACCGTTGCCAAAAACATCGTTGAAAAAGGTTTAACTTACAGCTATGTTGGTAGAAAACTAAAGAAAAGAGAATACCGCCAATTATGGATTGCACGTATTAATGCAGGTGTACGGGAAGAAGGTATGACTTATAGCCAATTTATTAATAAACTGAGTGTTAAAGGGATTGACCTTAACCGTAAGGTTTTAGCTGATTTAGCTATGAATAACCCAGAGAGTTTTAAAACTTTGGTTAACTCAGTTAAATAATTAACAAATAATATTTTAGAAAACGCTTTGCAAGTAATTGCAAAGCGTTTTTATTTGTAGAAATGTGTCTACAATTAATTTCTATAGCTAGGTTGGCAAGATTTTTTTTAATTTTTTATATTTAATCATATAAAAAACAACAATCATGAGTTTAGTAAAAATTATAGTAGCAGCCTCTGCAGGTTTGGCAGCGGGTTTAGTAATCGGTTTATTAGCCGCACCAATGTCTGGTGCAGAAACAAGGCAAAAAATTGCTAATGGTGCTGATGAACTAAGAAAGAAAATATTACAATTAAAAAGTGATGCTGAGGAAAAATTGAATGATTATAAAAATGATTTTGATAATACCAAAGATGAAGTAAAAAAAAATTTACAACATACATTAGCATCAATTAAGTCATAATTATTTTTCGAAATAAAAACCACCCTAACTATAAAGTAGGGTGATTTTTTTTGTTAAAAAAGTATATTAATTCAATTTTGCTAAAGCTTCTGCAATTCTAGCCCAAGCTCTTTCAATATTTGTCATACTATTTGCAAAGCTAAAACGTACACAATTAGGCTCGCCAAAAGCATCACCCATAACGCTAGAAACGTGAGCCGTATTTAACAAATACATACTAAAATCAGCAGCATTTTTAATAGTTTCAGTACCAGTCGATTTGCCATAATAGGCACTAACATCTGGAAAAATATAGAACGCACCTTGTGGTTCAAAACATGTAAACCCAGGAATTCGTTTTACTAATTCTAGGGTTTTGGTTCTGCGACGTGTAAACTCTTCAGTCATCTCAAAACTTGGCTTTAAATCGGTTGTTAAGGCCACTACACCCGCTTTTTGTGTGATAGAGCAAGTACCACTCGTAAACTGTCCTTGTAATTTCTCACAAGCTTTAGCAATAGTAGTATTTGCAGCTATGTAACCAAGTCTCCAACCTGTCATTGCAAAACCTTTGCTAAGGCCATTTATAATAACGATGCGGTCTTTTAAATCATCAAACTGTGCAATACTTTCGTGCTGACCACCAAAATTGATGTATTCATAAATCTCATCAGACAATATAATTAAGTCTGGATATTTTCTAAATACTTCGGCTAAAGCTGCTAATTCTGCTTTGCTATACACTGCACCCGATGGATTACATGGTGAAGAAAACATAAACACCTTACTTTTTGGTGTAATTGCAGCTTCTAATTGGGCTGGTGTTACTTTAAAACCATTTTCTAAACTACAATGTATCTCAACGACTTTGCCACGAGCAATTTTTACCAACTCGCTATATGTAACCCAATATGGTGTCGGAATTATAACTTCATCATCCTCATCTACCAAAGCCAAAATTGCATTTGCTAAGCTTTGTTTTGCGCCAGTAGAAGTAACAATATTTTCTGGTTTATAATCTAAATTATTATCGCGTTTTAGTTTGGTACAAACGGCTTCTCTTAAATCTAAATAACCAGCCACAGGTGTGTAATGACTAAAATTGTCGTTAATAGCTTTTATAGCGGCATCTTTAATATGTTGTGGCGTATCAAAGTCTGGCTCGCCAAGGCTAAGATCAATGATATCAATACCTTGCGCCCTTAATTCTCGACCTAATTTGGCCATTTTTAACGTTTCTGGTTCTGCGAAACGATCTAACAAAGAAGATAATTGCATGATTTAGTTTTAATGATTTGCGGCTGTAAAAGTAGCGATAATGTTAGTAAATTTTAAAGGATTACTAGCAGATGGTTCAATATTTTAAAAGATGTTTGTAATTTTATGAATAAGTTTTTATGCCCACATTGTTATACAAGTTCTAAACGTACCACCTGTAAACCTTACATTCGTAATAGTTTATGAGAGAATATAAAGATACATATCAGCATAAAGGCATGCGTAAGCAATTAGTTGATATTCTAAAAATAAAGGGCATTACAGATACGGCGGTTTTAAATGCGATAAACACCATACCAAGACATTTTTTTTTAGATAGTGCTTTTGATAAGATTGCCTATGAAGACAGAGCTTTTCCAATAGGTGAGGAGCAAACCATTTCTCAACCTTACACTGTTGCCTACCAAACTCAACTACTAGAGATAAAACGTAACGAAAAAATATTAGAGGTAGGTACTGGAAGTATCTATCAATCAACGATTTTAGCTGAAATGGGTGCAAAAGTTTTTACCATAGAACGACAAAAAAAATTGTTTGAAGCACAAAAAACTTATCACTTTAAAAACAAATATCTTAATATAAAATTTTTTTATGGTGATGGCTTTGAAGGCTTACAAACCTATGCACCATTTGATAAAGTAATTATTACTGCCGGTGCACCATTTGTACCGCCAAAATTAGTAGCCCAACTAAAAGTTGGTGGCTATATGATAATACCTGTTGATGAAGGTAATGTACAGCGCATGTTGCGATTAACCAAACAAGCCGATGGCTCAACAACAGAAGAAGTATTTGAAAATTTTTCGTTTGTGCCTATGTTGAGTGGGAAGAATGGATAAATTAAAACTATCGAATAGCCTATTTAACATAATATAAATTATAGGATAAAATTATTCTTAGATCTTGTCTGGTTTATAATAGTACTTAAAGAGCAGCCTTAAACTTTGATCTCTTGTGAAATACTTGTACACCCAGTTAATAAATACTTGCAGTTTATTTTTTACACCTAGTATTAGCATCAAATGCAAACCCATCCAAACTAGCCAAGCAAACAAACCATTAAAATGAAGTTTAGGATTAGGAATATCAACCACGGCTAAATGCCTGCCAACGGTTGCCATACTGCCTTTATCATGGTATTCAAATTCGCTTAAAAAATGTTTATTACCAGATAATTGTCGCTTAATATTTACAACTAAGTTTTTTGCTTGATCAATAGCTACGGTAGCAACTTGCGGGTGACCTTTAGGATATTTTGGTGTTTCCATAAAAGCTACATCACCCAACACATAAATATTTTCGAAGCCTATCATTTTATTGGTTCTATCTACTTTAATTCTATTACCACGTACAATAAATTCATTATCAACACCTTGAGGTATGTTACCTCTAATTCCAGCTGCCCAAATAACAGTTTTAGAAGCAATGGTTCTACCATCTATAAGCGTTACTATATTACCATCATAAGATTCTAATGCAGAGCCATTTTGTACATCAACACCTAATTTTTGCAAATAAACTTTGGATTCAACTTGGCTTTTTTCGCTCATTGCGCCTAATAGTTCTGATGAGTGTTCAAGCAAATAAATTTTCATTTTGCTAAAATCCAAATCGGGATAATCTTTTGGTAAAATATCATTTCGCATTTCTGCAATAGCGCCGCTTACTTCTACACCAGTTGCGCCGCCGCCAACCACCACAATACTCAATTGTTGCGCTAAGGCATCAGCCTCTTTAATTTCTAATGCATCTTCTAAATTTTGTAAAAGCTTTTGCTTTAGTTGTAAAGCTTCAATCGTACTTTTCATAGGAAATGATAACTTTTTTAAATTGTCATTACCAAAAAAATTGGTATCTGCACCTGTTGCTAATACTAAAACATCATAATAAAGCACACCAATATCTGTTGTAATCGTATTTTCTTTGGCATTAATGGTTTGTAATTCTGCTAATCGTATGGATACATTATTACTATTGTGAAATAATTTTCGCAACGGAAAAGAAATATTACTTGCGTCTAAACCCGCAGTTGCAACTTGATAAAACAAAGGTTGAAACTGGTGATAATTGTTTTTATCTAACAATAAAACCTCTACATCTCGTATATTATTTAATTGTCTTGCTAGCTGCAATCCTGCAAAACCAGCACCCGCAATAATTATTTTCATGATAGTATTATAAAATTATAAACAATGACAAAAAATTATACAAACATTTCAGTAATTATTGAAAAATTTATATAAACAAATTTATTTCCTTCTCAAATTTAGCATCCTTATTTGCATATTTGCATTAATAAATTAAGAAAAACATGCAAGTTTTTAAATTTGGTGGCGCAAGCGTAAATAGTGTAGAGAGAATTAAGCATGTTGGGGAAATTTTAAAGCATCAAACCCAAAATTTGCCCTTAATGATAATTATTTCTGCAATGGGCAAAACTACCAATGCTTTAGAGAAAGTAACCGATGTATTTTTTAGTGGTGATACTGATAATGCTTTACGCTTATTTGAAGTGGTAAAACAGCAACATTTAACGCAAGCAAAATATCTATTAGTTATTAATTACAATCCTTGCTATACACAATTAAACGATTTTTTTACCGAAATTGAATGGTTACTACACGATAAACCTGTACGTGAATACGATTATTATTACGATCAAATTGTATGCATTGGTGAACTATTAAGTACTTGTATTGTGAGTTATTATTTAAACGAAATTGGAATTAAAAATACTTGGCTAGATGTAAGAGATATTATACGAACTGACAATAACTTTCGTGATGCAACTATAGACTGGGTAATTACGCAAGAGAAGGTAAAATTGATGGTTGATAGTTGGCAGTTAACAGAAAACAACACTAACTCTAACATCTTTCTCACCCAAGGTTTTATAGGTGCTACTGATGATAATGAAAATACTACGCTTGGTAGAGAAGGCAGCGATTTTTCGGCGGCTATATTTGCTAATTTATTAAATGCAGATAGCCTAACTATTTGGAAAGATGTGGAAGGCGTAATGAATGCTGACCCAAAAGCATTTCCTGAAGCTCAATTACTACCAGAATTAAGCTTTGAAGAAGTAATAGAAATGGCCTATTATGGTGCACAAGTTATTCATCCAAAAACCATAAAACCACTACAAAACAAAGGCATTCAACTACAAGTAAAATGCTTTTTCGATAGCAGTTTGCCAGGTACAATCATTCACCAAAAGCAAATAAAAAACCTACCCCCTATTATTGTAATTAAACAAAATCAAGTTTTGGTAACCTTGCACAGCCAAGACTTTTCGTTTGTTGGTGAGCAACCTATGATTGAATTGTATCAAATATTTAGTGCTTTAAAAATAAAACCAAA
Organism: Chitinophagales bacterium; assembly: GCA_038327865.1. Lineage (GTDB taxonomy): Bacteria > Bacteroidota > Bacteroidia > Chitinophagales > Chitinophagaceae > Parasediminibacterium. The sequence goes on from JBBQLL010000018.1 coordinate 42,125, forward strand.
TTTGATACAAACTGAAGCAATTAGCCTACAAATTTGTTTAGATGACAGACAGCAAAAAATTGAACAATTGGCAAATAATGTTTCTACCCTATTTGATGTGCAAGTAACAAAAAACTTAACACTATTAACAATTCGTCATTATACTACTGAGGTTTTAGAAAAGCTTACCCTTGAAAAGCAAGTAGTTTTATTACAAAAAACACCAATTACGGTGCAAATTTTATACAAATAATATTACATAATTATGTACTCACCTTTTTTATTTACAGATATTAGCGGCAATTTTTTATGTAGTTCAAAATAGTCGTAAACCTCTTGCAACCTTTTGACAAACAGTTGATAATCTGTATCTTCTTTGCTTACTTTAGCTAAATATTCTGCACTTTTTATGTTATTAAACTTAATAGGAAAAATATGAATAGGTATAAAATCCTCCCCACTATTTTTTGCTTGAGTAGTTAATAAATACAATTCCTCTATTGGATCATTTTGTAAAGGAATACAACCTACAGTAATACAATTACCATGAATATATATTTCTTTACCAGGCTTTAAACTATCGCTTAATAATAAATCTGATGCATTGGGATAGTTGATACCTAATGCTAAATGGTAGGAACTATTGGGTCTAAACTCATTGATGCAATAAAAACCTTCTGGCACTTGATAGTCTCCTTCAATTCGTTTTGGTCCCATAGCACCGCTTAATGCACATACTTTGTAGGTTTTAAATAGCTTAAACACCTCTTTACTATTATTGCGTACCCATACTTCCAATTGGCTATCGTACTTAAAACTTCGTAAATAAACTTGCTTAGGCGGCCATTGCAAATTGGCTTTCTCAAATTGCTTTTTTAAAGTATCCTCTTTTGTTTTTATGGCATTTGCAACCTTTGGAAAGGTACGTTGTATGTCAAAAAAAGAGGTTTGCGAAAACGAGGTTGTAACAGTTACAAACAGTATAAAAATTATTACTAAAAGCTTCATACATCAAAAATAAATTTTTTAGGCTTTGGTTTTTCTAATCTTTTGTAAACATTTGTGAATTGTGTTACAATGATTCGCATTTTACAGCAGTATTACTTTTATTTGGTTAATGTTGTATAAGCGTTATCTACTTTAAATTACAATTCCTATAAAATGGTAAACATAAAAAATAAAACAACGAAAACACTTAAAAAAGTGTCTAAATAATTTAGCACATATTGACCATTTCTGTTATGATTAAATATTTTTATTTTATATTGATATTGTTTTTAAGTGGAAATATTTATTCGCAGAATGGCTGTACCACGTTAGGGCAAAACCCAAATACTGCTTTTCCGGTTTGTGGTACTACTGTTTTAAATCAAAGTTCAGTACCTGATTGTGCTGGCAGATCAATACCTGTACCTGCATGTAGCGACACCCTTGGAACTTATAAAGATGTGCGACCATTTTGGTACAAATTCACAGCTTTTACTGGCGGCACGTTAGGGTTTTTAATTCAACCAAATAGTAATAATGACGATTATGACTGGCAAATATTTGATATTACTGGTAAAATTCCTGCCGATGTATATACAGATGCTAGCTTATTTGTATCTTGTAATTGGAGCAGCAACGGGCCACTAACAGGTGCTAGCAGTACCGGAAGTAGTTTAAATAATTGCCAAGGGCCATCTACCTCCAACATTAGTGCCTTGCCTACTTTAATACAAGGCCATAATTATTTAATGATGGTTAGTAATTTTTCACCATCACAGGCAGGTTATGAATTATCTTTTGGTGGTGGAACATCCAATATTACTGATACAATTACGCCAAAATTTGAATCTGCAAAAGCTCCGTGTGATGGGCTTACAATAGGCATTAAGCTAAATAAAAAAATGAAGTGTAGCAGCCTTGCTACAAATGGTAGCGACTTTAGTGTTAATAATGGTACAGTTGGCATTTCCAATGCTGTAGGCGTCAATTGTTCTACTGGTTTTGATATGGATTCTATAGTACTTTCTTTAAACGCGTCATTACCAGTTGGTTACACCTACATTACTGCAAAAAATGGTAACGATGGCAATACTATTTTAGACAATTGCGATAATGGCATTGCAGTTGGTGATACCATTGGCTTTGTTATAAATCCTATACTGCCAGCATTATTAGCTCGGGTAGATAATGCCTCATGCGCATCTACACTGATTGTTGTAAGGTTCACAGACTCTATACGTTGCAATTCTATTGCATTAGATGGTAGTGATTTTATAGTTAACGGGCCAAGCAATTTAACTATTATTAATGCAATACCAGGCCCTTGCAATGTTAATGGACTTACAGATGTTGTTTCCCTAACATTTTCTTCAGCTAATAGACAAGCTGGCGTTTATACAATTACCATTAAAAACGGAAGCGATAATAATACCTTTTTTACTAAATGCAATATAGAAACGCCAGTTGGTAACTCAATAGCATTTACCACGTTTCCTGCTGTATCTGCACAATTTACTTATAAAGTAAATTTTGGTTGTGTAAATGATACTATTAATTTTATGCATACCTCTAATGGTAATGTTTATAAATGGAACTGGGATTTTGGGAATGGACAAACATCTACTATTCAAAACCCTACTATTATTGTACCTAATAAAGGTATTTTACCAGTGTATTTATATGTGGGCAATGGAGTGTGTAATGCGGGTTATAGAGATACAGTAATATTAAATTTTGATGACGTAAAAGCTAGTTTTTCTGTGCCTTCAACCATTTGCCCTACCAATAATTGGGGTATAACCAACAATAGTTCAGGGAAAATTACTAGTTACGCTTGGGATTTTGGAAACAGCACTACAAGTACCCTACAAAATCCACCAAGTTTTGCCTATGCATCATCTACTTTACAAAAAACCTATCCTATACAATTAGTAGTAGCCAACGCTTTAGGCTGTAAAGACACAACTCTGCAAAATATTATTGTAAAAGCAAGCGTACCCGCAACGCTAGATAGTATTTCGAAAGCTGCTTGTATACCCCAGGATATTGTTGTGCATTTCAGTACTACTATTAGATGCAATACTATTGCGTTAGATGGTAGCGATTTTACCATTACTGGCCCCACACCTATCACCATTACCAAGGCTAGTGCTACTTGCACAAGTCTTGGTTACACTACCTCAATTATGCTCAGTTTATCTCAACCAATTTATAACGTGGGTAATTATACACTCTCGTTACAAAAAGGTACCGATGGTAACACGATTTTAAATGATTGTGATGTAGAAACCCCTGCTGGGGCAAACCTTACATTTACAACTGCTGACACAGTATCTGCTAAATTTACCACTATTACTACCTTAGGCTGTGCTACCGATGTGCTACAATTTATAAATGAAGGTAAAATTGGTATTACTAATTGGAATTGGAATTTTGGTGATGGCAGAATAGCTACTTTACAAAATCCTAAGATAACTTTTCCTGTAGCAGGTAATTTTCTAGTGACTTTAAATGTTAGCAATAGCGGTTGTACTGATACCTATTCTATGCCTATTGCACTAACGTTTGATAGTGTAAAAGCTGCGTTTGATGTGCCAGAATACATTTGCCCTACAGAAAACTGGTTAATTATAAATAATAGTATTGGCAACATAAAAAGCTATAACTGGGATTTTGGCAATGGCACAAGAACCGCCAATCAAAATCCAATAAATATTGTATATCCAATACCAAGTACCGAGCAGAAAAAATACCCCATTCGGTTAACTGTTACAAACGCCATTGGCTGTAGTAACACTAGCACGGTAATTATTACTGTTTTAAGATCTTGCTTTATAGCTGTACCTAGTGCATTTACACCAAATGGTGATGGTTTGAATGATTTTTTAAACCCGTTAAATGCTTATAAAGCAGATAACTTGGTATTTAAAGTGTATAACCGTTACGGTAATATTGTATTTGAAACCACAGATTGGACAAGAAAATGGGATGGCAAAATAAACGGCATCTTACAACCCACTGGAACCTATGTTTGGTATTTAACGTATACTGATAGAGACACAAAAAAGCAAGTGTTGCAAAAAGGAACAACTGTTTTAATTAGATAAAATGATTGGGTTGTTATTTGCTTTCTATAGTACTTCCAAACCTTCAGACAAAATGTTGGGCAAAACCATAGAACATTCTGTCCTCAAAAGAATACTCGACGTTTTATTATAAGTTAGGTAACTTACACAACAGAATTTATTGTTCATTTAGCATTCCATACTTTTCAGTATCAATTTTTTAATCTGCTTAGTTATTGCCTTAAAGGCCATAACAAATTTTCACTTTATCGTAGCGTTTATGAAAAAAAAATTAGATGATTTAATTTCTGCCTACGAAAAAAATTCAGTACTGCTAGCCTCTGCTAATAAATCTCTTGCCTACTACCAAGAAGAAAATGATAAACTATCCGCAGAATTAATCATTGCTAATAAAGAACTTCAGTTTCAAAATGAAGAAAAAGAAATTCGGGCAGCAGAATTAATCATTGCCAATAAAGAACTTCAATTTCAAAATGAAGAAAAAGAAAAACGGGCAGCAGAATTAATCATTGCCAATAAAGAACTTCAGCAATTAGCCTATATAGCCTCACATGATCTTAAAGAACCGCTTCTTACTGTCTCTAATTACATGAAAATAATTGAGGAAGATTATGGAGGGATATTGGACAATAATGCACACAAATATCTTTTTTCAGTAAACAAAGCAATAAACAGAATGAGTACCCTCATAAAATCGTTGCTGGATTTTTCACGATTGGGACACAATCGAAAGCTCACAAACGTTGATTGTAAGAAATTAATTGATGATGTAATTGCAGATTTGGAAACCATTATAAAAACCTCCGATGTTGTCATTCATGTATCAGAAATGCCAAAACTAAATTTATACAAAACTGAGTTTTATCAATTGTTTCAAAATCTTATCTCAAATGCAATTAAATTTCAGCAAAAAAATTCTAAGCCTAAGATTCAAATTATTTCTGAAAAAATTAATGGAGAATGGAAATTTTCGATAATAGATAATGGAATTGGAATTAATGCGGATAAGTTTGTACGGATATTTGATATCTTCCAAAGGCTGCATACTAATGAAGAATATGAAGGAAGTGGTATTGGACTTGCTAATTGTAAAAAAATTGTCCATTTACATCACGGGGAAATTTGGGTTGATTCAAATCCCACACAGGGAAGTATTTTTAATTTCACCATACCCAATTTAACTGAATGAAGGGAAAACTAATTTCTATACTGCTTGTTGATAATGATTCGGATAATAATTTTTTTCATGAAAGAGCTATTAAAAAATACGATCCATATATTACAGTTGTTTCAAAAACTTCAGGTTTAGCAGCATTGGAATTTCTAAAATCAGTTCCCCATATTCTACCAGACCTTATTTTTTTAGATATCAATATGCCAGGTATGAACGGATGGGAATTTATGGATGAGTATAATTTATTAGGGAAAGAATTTCAAAATGGAACAATAGTATTAATGCTTACTAATTCTGAAAATCCAGATGACCAAAAAAAGCAAAGTCTTTTAATCATATCTCAGAGTATATAACAAAGCCATTAACAAAAGAATTGTTTGAAACTATTAAGAATAAGCATTTGAAATAATAAATCTATCAATAAAATTTTAAATATCTATACATCACCAAAAGCTGCCAAAAGGTAGCTTTTGGTATTTTATATAAAATACATATGTATAGCAGCCGCCAGTGAAGAAGCTTTCATGAAGATCCGAAATGTGTTTAAACCGCTAAATTTATTTTGGGTAAATATGTAGCTATTTTGTTTACTCATAACCCATGTTTTATTAATTATAACCCAAAACTCAAAACTGATAACGCATCACCCATTACTTTTGCAAAAATTTTTTATATGGAAGCTACTGCAACTAAAGGCCTAATTACAACAGAGATATTTGAAGCATTAAAAACCATTGTTGGCGAACAATATATTTTGGCCGATGAAGAAAGCTTAAACCATTACGGTCACGACGAAACTGAGAAATTATTATACCTACCCGAAGTAATAGTGAAACCTGCTGATACCGAGCAAATTTCTGCCATAATGAAGCTTTGCAACCAGCATTTATTGCCAATTACACCTCGTGGTGGTGGCACAGGTTTAAGCGGTGGTGCCTTGCCACATTTAGGTGGTGTTTTGTTAAGCATGGAGCGTTTGAATAAAATCATCAATTTAGATGAAAGAAACCTACAAGTTATTACCGAACCAGGTGTTATTACCGAGGTATTACAAAATGCAGTGAAAGAAAAAGGGTTGTTTTACCCACCAGACCCAAGTAGTAAAGGCAGTTGCTTTATTGGTGGCAATATTGCTGAAAACAGTGGTGGCCCTAAAGCGGTGAAATACGGTGTGGTAAAAGATTACGTATTGAATTTAGAAGTGGTATTACCTAACGGCGAAGTCATTTGGACGGGTGCCAATGTGCTAAAAAACTCAACTGGTTATAATTTAACGCAGCTAATGGTAGGCAGCGAAGGCACACTAGGTATTGTTACAAAAATTGTGTTGAAATTAATACCATTACCAAAATATGATTTGCTAATGCTAGTACCATTTACAGATCTTGAAAAAGCCAGCGAAGCCGTGAGTGCCATATTTCGTGCAGGTTTTACACCAAGTGCTTTAGAATTGGTAGAGATTGATGCGTTGCAAATTGTGAGCAAAATGGTAGATAGCCACGCCGTGCCAGTAACCGATGATATTGCCGCACATTTAATAGTAGAAGTAGATGGTAACAATATGGATGTGTTAATGAGCGAGATGGAACAAATTGCAGAACTGATGGTAACCTACGATGGTGGCGAAGTATTTTTTGCAGATGATGCGCAACAAAAAGCCGAGTTATGGAAGCTGCGCAGGCGTGTTGCCGAAGCGGTAAAAACAAGTGGTTATACCATTGAAGAAGATACGGTTGTACCTCGTGCAGAGCTGCCAGCATTGATAAGAGGCGTAAAAGCATTAGGTAAAAAACACGATTTTCATGCGGTTTGTTATGGTCATGCAGGTGATGGCAATTTGCATGTTCGTATTAATAAATCTGGCATCCCAAACAGTTATGGCAACGAAGAAATGACCAATATTTTACGTGCCTTATTCGATTTGGTGTATAGCCTTGGCGGTACCATTAGTGGCGAGCATGGTATTGGGCTAATACAAAAAAGCTATATGGATATAGTATTTAAAGAAGCCAATTTGCAGTTAATGCGTGGCATTAAAAAAACCTTTGATCCGAATAATATTTTAAACGCAGGAAAGATTTTTGATATGGAATAATGTTAAATTTGCAGCATTTTGGCATCTTGACAAATAAAGTTTAGACTCTGTGTTTCTTTGTAACTATGTGCCACAATATGTATTAGTTTATAACATTTATTTTTTACTAAACATTATTTCTTTGCGTGAAATATTTTACTATAAATTCTTAAAAATATGAAGCAACTATTATTTTCAATCTTTTTTATTGGTGCCACATTTATTGCTTTTTCGCAGGAGGACGATAAGCCAAAACCTTCATCTAAAGAAGATGAAAAAGGGCATTTTCGTAGAGATAATATTTTTATTGGTGGTGGTGTTGGCTTAGGTTTTAGTAGTAATAGTTATGGTAGTAATTTTAACCTTGGTATAACCCCAGAAATTGGTTACTCGTTTACTAATTGGTTAGATATGGGTGTTTCAGTTAACTTAAATTATTACTCATACAACTATTCTGATGGCTATGGCGGTACTACCAAACAACGTAGTTTTAACTATGGCGGTGGTGTGTTTTTAAGAGCCTATCCGCTGCAAGAATTTTTTGTGCAAGTACTACCAGAGTACAATTTTATAAGTACCAAATTAACCAACACATCCAATAATGCAGTATTAAGATTAAACCAAAAAGCTGCTAGCTATTTAGTTGGTATTGGTTATGGTAGACGCATAGTGGGGAACAGTGGTTTTTATACAGTTTTAATGATAGATTTAGGTAAAAATCCTTCATCGCCTTACCGTCAAATTACGCTTGATGCGTACGGCAACCCAACTGGTACTACCTATGCCATACCTGTTATAAGAGCCGGGTTTACGTATTATCTGCGACCAAAAAAGCAAAAATAGCTTCTGGAGTATCGCAAACAACCAATCTTTCCTGCCAATCTTCATACAAAAAACCCTCTTGTTGCATGTGATTGATATGCAGTATCAAATAATTATAATAACCATCACTATTTAAAAGAAAAATCTTTTTAGAATGAATTTTTAAGGTATTCCAAGTAATCATTTCAAACAATTCGTCTAATGTGCCATTACCTCCAGGCAGAATTATGGCAGCATCGCACAAGTCGTACATCATTTTTTTTCTCACATGCATATCTGGCACCACTATCAATTCTGAAATGCTGTCATGTTGTTGCTCCCAAGCCAATAACAATTCTGGTATTATACCAACAACTTCTCCCCCATTTTGCATTACACTATCGGCTATGGCACCCATTAAACCAACGCTACCACCGCCATATATTAATTTTATATTATTGTCAGCCATCATTTTTCCTAAACTCAGTGTATGGCTTTTATACAATAGGTTTGTACCACTTTTACTACCACAAAAAACTGCTAAACTTTTATACATATCTCTATAGTTAAGTAGCAATATTATTGTATCGCCAACAAAAAAACCAACAAGTTGTGGTATGTTGGTTTTATTATTTTAAAATATTATTTGCTTTTACAATTCTCTAATCCAAATATTTCTAAAACTAATAGGCTCACTCTTATCACCGTGCGCCTGTAATTTAATAGGTGACGCACCATGTTTTTTGTAAGATGGCTTGCCAATATACATGGTAGCACCTTTTAGTTCCGTATTATTTTGTAGCACCACACCATTGTGTATTAGCGTAACAAAAGCTGGTGTTTCTAAGCTACCATCGTTATTAAATCGAGGGGCTTTCCAAACAATATCGTAGGCTTGCCATTCGCCTGGTTTTTTACAGGCATTGGCTAATGGTATTGCTTGTTTGTAAATACTGCCAGTTTGCCCATTTACATAAGTTTGATTGTTGTAGCTATCTAATATTTGAATTTCATAACCATCATCACCAGGCCCGGTTGATGCTAAAAACACGCCACTATTACCTCTTGCTTGACCTTCACCAGTAATATTTTTAGGAATTCGCCATTCTAAGTGTAATTGATAATCATTAAAACTTTGTTTGGTTTGAATATTACCAGCTTTTTTATTTACGGTAAACATATTGCGCTTCACTACCCAGTCAGCAGGTTTTGTAACATCATTGGTAGATACCCATTTATCTAAATTATTGCCGTCAAATAAAACAATTGCGTCCATTGGTGGCGGTACACTTTTTACTATGTCAGTGGTTACCATCTTAGGAATTGGCAACCAAACTTCAGTTGCTTTTGGGTCGCCTTGTGCTAGCAACTGAGTAACAGTAACAATGCTTGCAAGACTAATAGCTAACACTCTTTTTTTCATAATGACAATTTTAGACTGCTAAACTAAATGTATTTCTTAGAGATTAAAAACATAAGGATAATTTGCAAACGGTGATGGGGATAACAAAGTAGGTTTTATGCTTTTCTTTCAAGAAATACTTCTGCCATCATACACCTAGTACTGCCACCACCATTGGTTTCTATGGTCGTAATATCTGAATGAATGATTGGTTGATAGCCTTCTAAAGTTGCGATTTGTTTTTGGGTGAGACTTTTATAAGCTTGGCTACTCATTACCAAATATGGCTGCCCATTTACAGATGAGACTTGTAGCATATTACCTGCAAAATGGTTCATTTGGGAAAAGCTAATAGTAATGATGGCTTTACCACTACTTTCAATGGCTTTTGTAATATAGTTTTTCTCAAATTCATTACTAATACTATCCAAACAAATAACCACAAATTTATCAGCCACGCACATCATTACATTGGTGTGATAAATAGGACTACCTGTTTCATCGTTGGCAATAAAACTGATAGGCGTATAATTAAATTGTTTACAGAATAGTTGTAAAAATCCTTTGTCCGTTCTTGGTGACAAACAAGCATAGGCAATTTTATTATCCCTATCCAAAACCATGCTACCAGTGCCTTCTAGATAAATATTATTAGTTTCACTAGCAGTAAAATCAATAGTACTATTAACTATAAATTTTTCAGTAATCGCATTAAGCACATGCTGTTTTCTTTCTTGTCTGCGATTTACAGCAAACATTGGGTACAAACAAATGCTGCCATTGCTATGAAAGGAAATCCAATTATTAGGAAAAATAGAATCTGGTGTGTGTGGTTCTGCGGTGTCTTGCACAACCGTTACGTTTATGCCTTTTGTTTGCAATTTTGATACAAACCCATCAAACTCTTGTAAGGCTTTTTCTTGTACCGTTGCATCGTTACTAGCCACCTGAAAGCTATTGTTTACTGCCGTTTCAGCATTAAAAGTAAATTTTACAGGGCGAATCATTAAGAGATAAGAAGTCATGTTATTAGTTATGAATTATGAGTTATTAGTTATATTATTTTTCTAAAAAAGAAAAGGAATTAAGCAATATATAAAGAGATATACAAGCGTTATTAAACCAACTATCTTTTTAAATTGTAACCCGTTATTAAAATATTTTCTTAAAAAGAAAATCGAAATTAAATGAGGCAAATAGATGTATGGAATTAAGAAGACTTGATAAAACAAAAACCCTCTAAGAAATAAAATCCAAAATATCCCATAACAAAGCAAAGCCGAAATTAAAGGTAAAAGTAAAAATAGAATATATCTATAGATTATGGGCAAAGTACTATTGTTTACTAAACTCATAATTCATCACTCATCATTTATAACTACTCAAATACCTTCTCTCAACAACGGCATACTCATACAATGAAACCCACCTCTTGCTCTAGATAATTCTGCCGAAGGCATTAGGATAACCGTGTCTGTAATGGCATCGGTAGTTATGGTACCAGCTTCTAATTGGTTTATTAAATCTTTTACACCAATTACGCTGAAACCATTGTCTTTAAAGGCTTGTGTGGTTTTATCATTTCTATCATACCCTAATACAACACCTTCTTTTAAGGCCAATAAATTGCAACTATCCGTCCATTGTTCTCTAGCACTGTAAGGAAATTCGTTATTACCGCTAAAGATGATTTTCACTTCTTCTTCACAATGCAAATCTGTTTTACTAATGTCAACTAACAAGTCTTCCAAACTCTCAAAACTGATAGGATTATGTGGACATTTTTTATGAAACTGCAAAATCTTTATCTTCTCCTCTTTCTTTACTTCTAAAATGCGTTCAATGGCATTTTCATCTTCGTGCTTTACTGCTTTGCGAGAAAAATTACCCAACATTACCCACACATTACGTTTTACTTGCGTAAATATGGTATCAATATGCATATAATCCCGCTTCTTAGGAATTTTTACAATCGTTACTTTTTCTACAATACCCATATCAAACATGGTATTGGTAATTTTTACAGCCGCTTCAGATGTGGTGCGTTCACTAACACCAACTAGCAAGTGTTTTTCACTTACTACCATAATATCGCCACCTTCTAATGTCACTTTTTTATCATCGTCTTCTTTGGGTAATAAAAAGCTGTGTTGGCTATCGCTCAGCTCTATAATATTGCCTTCATAATCTGCAAATAATGGGTGGTTGAAGAAGATGTATTTTGCCAATAATGCCTCCCTTGTTCTTGCTTTTTTGGCAGGCTTATTTAGTAGCACGTAATTGTTAATGGTAATGCCAATATCTCTTGTAAAAATAAAGTTTGGTATGGGCGCAAATAGTAACTGCTTATCGCTAGACGTGCCTGATACAAAGGTTTTTGCTAACTCCTTCGCTGAATATTGCAACAGTATTTTTTGGTTGGCATACGTACAACCTTCAATAGCACAAACCGATGAAACGAGTTCTGTTTTTATGTTGGCATCTTCTAAAATTTCAGCTAACAGCCATTGTAGTTCTATCACTTTATCGCTCTTAAAAAAGCTATCGTGTTCTGGCTTGTAGAAAGCTCTATCATTAGCTTCGCAATCTATCTCAGCAAGCTTACCTTTTATCTTTTCTGGGTCTAGAAAATAGAGTAAAATTTTAGTATAATAATCGTACTCGTCTTTGCGGATGGTTTCTAAATGTACAATATCTTCAAACAACCAATCTTGGGCTTTTGAAGGAACGACTTTGCCCAAACCACTGTCTGGACTGTGTACTAATAAACGCTTTAAAGTACCTACTTCTGAGGTAACAGATATGTTTGACATAATCTTTTAAATTAAGAGTTAGAGGTGGCTTTGTTTCTTAAATATAGAATAAAATAGCGATAAATAGAGTTATTAAGTTACGATACAAAACCGCTAGTACTTACAGCTTGGGTAAAGATAAATACAAAGTAATCAATTGGAGTTGTTACAATAAAAATTTACAGTACCGATACAATATTAAAAATTGGTACAGTATACACGGCAAAGACATAAAGTTAAAAAAGGTAGCCTAATTGATTACAGTGATGCTGCAACTCTTTTTTGTTTGAGTATAAAATATACTTTCAAGTTGCCATATAGAGGTTGTGTAGGGTTTATAAAGAGTTAGTTTAAAGAAGATAAGGTTAGATTTAACAGGTAAGTACCGTGTAGTTTTCAGTTGTGTAAACGGGGCAAGATTTTAGGGTTTAAGAAAATAGTATCATCAAAGAAAACGCTAACAGATATCAGCGTAGATAGCACAGGTTTAAAAGTATATGTCGAAGGGAATGGAAAGTACGCAAACACGGTGTGGGCACGCATAGGACTTGGATGAGATTGCATTTATTTAGCAAAGAAATACAACAGATTATTCCTTTACAAAGCAATGCGGTAAAGGATAAAAAGAACAGCATATACTTACAACAATGGGACGAAACAATAGAGAGGATAAAACGGGTAGAACGTAAAGAATGGAAGAAAGAAACAGATTATCACAAACGAAGTTTATCGGAAACAAATATGTTTAGATTTGAGAGGTAGCTTAATAAATTAGAGGTAAAGGGTATTTTAAAATAAACAAGCATTTTAGAAACAAAGCCGTTAAGAGTTACATACTTTAATATCCTATCCCCAACTTCCAATTTTTATCTTTCTACTTTTAAGTTCCAATTCATCACTTATAACTCATAATGCTCAACCAACCATTGAACTGCCAAGGCGTAACCTTTTAATCCCAAGCCAATAATACTGCCTTTGCATTTGGCAGACACGTGCGATATTTTTCTAAAATCTTCTCTAGCATGTACATTGCTAATATGCACTTCTACAACAGGTGCAGTTATGGCAGCAATACAATCCCCAAGTGCCACAGAGGTATGTGTATAGCCACCTGGATTAATAATAATACCATCGCAACTAAAGCCTACACGTTGCAATTCATTTATAAGTTCGCCCTCAACATTGGTTTGATAGTAAGTAAAATGTACATCTATAAATTGTTGCTGCAACTGAGCAAAATACGCTTCAAAAGTTTGTGAGCCATACACACTAGGTTCTCTTGTACCCAGCAAGTTTAAGTTAGGACCATTAATAATTGCAATATTCATGCAGCTAAAGTATTAAATATGCTATTGTGTTGCGTGGTTTTATTTTGTTTATCAGCGGCGTCTGATAAACAAAATAAACTAAAGCCGTCTTTTTACATTTAGTTGACGAAAATAATTAATACCAATTAAGCTTTTGGTTTGCAAACCCGGCGAGGTATTATTTGAGCCAAATAAGCGTACGTTATCATCGTAAATAATATCTAACCCATAAGTAGCACTAAAATTTTTATTTATTTTAAACGATAATTGATTCGTCATAAAAACGTCAATATTTAATGGCTGGTCTCGGTAGTTAGAAAATAAGTCAAGCCTTCCTTTATAGGTAATATTTTTAGTAATAATATTATTGTAGTTTATGGTTGCAAAAGCACCAAACTCGCCTAATACATGGCGACCACTATCTAGGCCGTATACACCTTGCTTGGCCAATATATTACTGGCTACAATAACAGTACGTGAGGTTAAAGGCGAAAGAAAGATGGATAATTTATCGTTTGGTTTATAATCAAACCCAGCAGATAGCAACACATACGCAGGCGACAAAAGCGTAGATGTAAGCTTACCAACCGTACCATTATAGGTATAGCCATCAAAAAATTGCGACCTAAAATTAAATAACCCTGATAAATACCATTTGCCAGTACTATCTATTTTGTAACCACATTTACTTAAAAAATCTAAACGGTCATCGTTTTTTCGGCCACCCAAACTAGTGCTTTGCACATAGCCTATATTTACATCTATATTATTATCCCAACTCATTCTATCTTTTCTATGGTAATAAAAATAGTTAAAATACCCACCAACAGCTAGTGAAAAATTATCACCACCAGCAGCCCAATTACTTAGGGATGCCTGCGATAAATTAAAACTTAACAAACCACCTTGTTTCCATTTCCATGCAATGGTGTCAGCATCTTTTCTAATAATACGAGAAGTCTCCCTACGTAGTTTATTTACCACAATATCTTGTGCGAATAGTTGGATTATGAAAATGCAGCTAATAAAAGCTAAGACAATTTGTTTCATAGGTGAATGCTTTACTTGCGAAAATAAGGTTTGAACTAATTTAAGCCAAGGGAGCTATCAATTGCAATAGCGATGTGATGAGCAACGCTAGAAATACCTGTGTTATTTGCCATTTGCTATTGCGTAAATATTGCAATACCAAGGCCCATTGCAGTTTGGTTTCTGGCTCACCTGCTTGCTCATAAAATGCTGGTGAAGGCTCTAATAGCAAAGCAGTACCAATAGGCTCACCATCATCGTTATTATTACTAGCCCATTTTTGTAAAAATTCCTCTTTGGTATAATTAATCAATCCCTTGGCAGGGTCGGCAATGGTTACAATATCTCTCTTTTTAAATAACCGCTTAAATAACTCCCATTTAGGGGTTGGGGGTATTGCTACCACAAAATGGTTTTGCCCCCAATGCAATATGGCTGGTAGTGTTGCTGCTTGTATTAGCTGTACATAGGTTAGTTGCACACCCCTTGTTCTAAAACCAATTTTCTCGGCCGCCTCTGCAATGCCCAATAAGTTGACACCTTCTTTACTAAAACCAGCGGTGTTGCGTATGCCACCTGTATTGTAATGCCTACCATAATGTTTGGCCACCATTCGTAAACAGGTTGGCCCACAATCCATGGCGTTGAGTTGGCGGTAGTATGTAATTGTAGGCACAGGAAGGTTTTGGTGAAAGATGTGTTGATACTTTTTAAAACGAGATTTTTAACTTGCTTTATACGTATACCAATGAAGATTATGTAAGCTGTATATATCCGCTATCAGTTTCTGAACCACCAAATCAGTAGCAATTACCTAATTCTCTTTTTAAAATTACTTCCAATTCAGTCAAGGCTTTTTCCCAACTACTAAAAATTATTTTTCCATTTTTATCAATAAGATATAGAGAAGGTATTGGTTTTTGACCAAAAAGATATTTCATTTTGTAGCTATTGAATATATGTACCCAATTCATTTTATATTTGGTAATATCATTTATAAATTTAGTAGAATCTGTATCATTTGCTATTGAAATTATAGCAAGCTTATTTTCAGGATAGCTGTCTCTAATAGTTTTTAATTGTGGAATTTCTGTTATACAAGGGCTACACCAAGTAGCCCAAAAGCTTAGTAAATAATATTTGTCTTTTAATTTTTCTGAACTTACTTCACTACCTAAATAATCACTTACTTTAAATTGAGGACTTTGCATACCAATTTTTATATATAAATTACCCTCTAACAAGATTTTTACAGCTTTACCCTCATAACTATCTTTAAAATTAGTAGGAAAACTGGCATTGAATATTTCGTACAATTCTGCTAAGTATTTTGCTTTTAATGGTGGAACAATTTCATTGATAAATTTTTCGAAGTAGAAATAATTAGTAGCATGTAATTTTATAAATTCAATTTGTTTAAATGCAAGTGTTTCGTATGTTTTATTAAGTAATTTAAATAAACTATCTGACGAGGCGTATTTATTTTCAGCAATAATTTTATCATATTCTTTCAATTCGCTTTTAGTGTACTTGTTTATTGCATTATAAATGTTTGTATTATTTACATTTATTACGTTTTTTACTTTATAATTAGCAAGTGGGTTAATTTCATCAACTGCAACTACGCTAAATTGAAGTGTAGAAATTCCCTTAGTTACTAAAAAACATAATCCTTGTAGCCGTCTCAATTTATCGGGATAGTTTACTATTAATCGAGCATATCTCGATTTAATATCTTCATTTATTACTGCAGTGTGATTTACAAATTTTGGATGAAGGAATTTATTTACTTCACCATCCATATAAAAAATTTTTATTTTTGATGTGTCTAAGTTTTTATTAAGTTTTAATGTAATATTAAGCTGACAAAATGTATTGCTGCAAATAGAAAAAATAAAAAAAATAAGTATAAAAAAGTATTTCAATTTTTTTCGGTTTTAATAATAAATATTTGTTTTAAATAATTATAAAAACTGGTTTTAACTAGTATAAAACCAGTTTTCATAATTTTATTTAATTGTGACCACCTACTTTTATGGGGTACAACCAGCACCACCACTAACACTACATGTACAAGTTGTAGTAGATGGTAAGCCC
>JBBQLL010000019.1:0-57692 GCA_038327865.1 Chitinophagales bacterium
CTGATAAAGACGAAAAACTGAGTTGTTTGCTATGCTTTTCCATGCCTCTAAGATACGTATTTTAACCTAATATATTGACTATCAAGTTATTATGACATAGTTTATTTTTAAATTGATTCAAGTAGTCTTGCAACGGTCTCACTTTATTGTTAAGATATTGCTTGGAGCATTACAGAAGCAGAATCTGCTTTTGCTTTTAATTTACAAATGCAATTAAATAGGGTTAGTAAACATCTTCTTAGCTACAGCTGCATCGTGACCATAAATATCATCTCTAAAATTTAGTAGGCCATTTTCATCAACCCAAGCTGTATAATAAGTAATTAAAACTGGTATAGGTTTCTTTAATTCAACATGCTTTTCGGTGGTTGCATCCATCGCTTCTTTTATTTTTTCTGGTGGCCAATTTACATCGTCACGTAACAAGTAATTAGCCATTTTTACTGGGTCTTGCAAACGGATACAGCCATGACTTGCAGCCCTATTATCATTATTAAACAAACTTTTAGAAGGGGTGTCGTGAAAGTAAATATCAAAGTCGTTAGGGAATAAAAATTTTACTTTACCTAATGCATTTTTCCCACCTGGCTTTTGTCTAATATTAGGGATCTTGCCGCCACTCACAATTTCCATATTTTCATGCTCTAAATAATTGCTATTCTTGGCCATTTTAGGTAAAATTTCTTTCTTTACAATGCTTGAGGGTACGTTCCAATAAGGTGCAAAAACAACTTCGTTTAGTTTACCTGTAAAGATGACCGTGCTATGTCCTTCTTTACCAACTACCACATTCATTTCAAAAGCTTCTTTGCTGCCATCATAAACATGAATCCTAAATTCTGGGATATTGCAAATAATCAAATTACCACTTTCGCTTTCGGGTAGCCAACGCATTCTATCAATATTTATCAATAATTGTTCAAGTCTTTTTTGTGCGGAGATATTAAGTTGGGTAATTAATGGTTGCGTAATAATACCATCAGGTTTTATTCCCACACTAGCTTGATATTTTTTTACAGCGCTTACCAAAAGTGTATCAAATACAGCACTTGTATCAGCTTGGGCTAATTCGCCAGTTATATTTAAACGTTTTTTTATGGTTACAATAGCTGCATCGTCAATACCAATTTTATAAATTTTTTTATCCGCAGTAATTACTTGCCAACCCCCTTTTTTAACGATGTCAAAATATTTTACCAATTGACTTTTTAATGATTTATACGAGTCGTTTGCGGCTTCGTAATTACTGTTAGTACCTTTTTGTTGTAACAAAGAATCGGCTAAAACAGCAATGCTACCTTTAGTTTTTGGGATGATGGCTTCTAAATCTTTACGTTTAAAAGTGCCTTTATCATAATTCTTCAACATAGATTGAAAAAAGTATTTTGTAAGTCCTAACTCAATGGCTACAACATTTTTATCAGATGCATTTACAACAATGCTATCTTCTGTAAACAAAGGCTTCATTAACTTTTTAAATCGCTTATCAACTATTGATGTATCGTTTTGAAAGCTTAACAAATTCCAGAAACTACGTGCCTGTTCTGTCAAGCCATCACTACTAAACCATGCAAATTCATAGTTTCGTTGGTTATAAAAACTAGTAATTCTATCAGTTAAATCTACATTGCTCGAATCGTGTTGTATAAAGTTACTTACCACTGCAGTATCAATAAAAATATCATTGTAAGCATTAGCAGCAGTAATGCTCAAATCTCGCATAGTAAATTTTTGCGATTTTTCTGATTTTACCGTATCGTTTTTGCAAGAAGAAATAGAAAAAATGGCAATTAAACTAAATGTAATTATTGTTTTCATAAACCGTTAAGATGAAAAAATTATGCCAGGAAATTAGTAGTAAATAAGCAAGATTTGTACTAAAAAATATTATCAGTATCAAATTATGAACGAATAACTTAATTCTACACCTCAACCCAAGTATGATCTGCCAATAACCTAACAGACGCTAAAAATTGTTTAAATGGGCCATTACCGCCCCACTCTTTTGGCGAGACAAGCGATAACATATGTGTGCCATCCTTTTTCTCATATAAATGATACGTATGTCCAATTTGAGGTTTAAAACGCAACATGGCTTCATAAATCATTAGGCTCAATTCTTTGCGTTTGTTTATGTCTTGTGCTTGCCTTGCTAGTAATTCTATTTGTTGCTTTATTTGGTCAAGCTGCATATTGGTTTGTTCTTCCATGGCACTTAAAGCTTTGTGCTTAATCATCCCTTCTTTGGTAGGCCTTATGGCAACGCTACCAGCACTAGATGCGTATGGCAGCACACTCAATTGTTTGTGGTAAATTTCAATATTTGTAAATGGTTTATCGGCTTCAAAGCCTTTATGAGTCACTTTCATATACCCATTTGCCAGAATTTCGTTGGTTACCGCCAATATCAAACCATCTTCTTTAAAAAACAAGGTTTGTATAGTTGAGGCATTGGTAATATCAGCCTGTATAGTATCAGCTAAATCTTGATTGTCAAAAGGTTGTTTTTCGCCATTTGGCTTCACAGCATACTGGGCATAAAACGCATCATTTGTAATAGATACCCAATTGGTACTTATACTTAATTCGTGACCATTTTTAATACTTTCAACTTTATAATTCCCACTTTTAGGAGCTGTACCAAATTCAAATTCGCACTTTTCTGGAAATAACTGCCAAGATGCTAAAAAATTATATGCTTGTACCATAATATTCAGTATAACAGTAAACGTTACTAAAGGTTGTTGCAAGGTACAATCAGCATTATTATTGTAGTTTAATTTTTGTGTCGCCAACTTTAGAATAAGTATGAAACCCAGTTGCGTCGCACACTTGTACGGTTATAGCTTTTTTACACTTTTATTTATTCAAAAAAATTATACAGTTGTTACAACTCTATTGCCTGAAGGCCTTACCCTTTGCACCACCGCCATACCAAAACCAGTTACGGTAATAATAATCCCTATCCACAATAAATTAATCATCGGAAATTCGTACACTTTTAGGGTAATTAAATCTGTAATACCACTGCTCTCTTTTATGCCAATTTCAAATTTTCCTTTACCCTCAGCAGGTACTTTGTTGAACTGAATAACCATGCTTTGCGATATCACCGTATCTGGTAAACTGCGTAAATCAATGCCTTTTAAAGCTATACCAGGATTTGCTTTGTAGCGTTTACCTTCTTTTGATAGTACCTCTAAATCTAGAAAAATGGCTTGTTCATTTGCCCCAAATTTACTTTGCAATGCCGGTGGATTTTTATCTACTTTATGCAATACTACAAACCCATTGCTATAGTAAACGGTATCGCCAATACCTATTTCTTTTGTTACAAAACTGGTGGTATCTGCCTTTGTATTCTCTTGAAAAGAAGATATATAAACAAAAATATCTTTGTACCAATAATGTTTACTTGCAGGGTTGGCTGCAAAGCCCTCCATATCCTTATTATTCTTTATCAAATCGGGATACAACGAAAACTGCTCATTACTATTTTTAGCCTTAAAATTTACTTCAAAAAAGCGTTTACGTTCTTTTGTATTAAATGTATCGTTAGCATAAGTAACCATATACTTACCCATATCGGTAGGCATGGCTTTAAACAAAGTAATATTTTCAGCAGGATCTTCCTTTTTATCTTTTTTAAAAGTGGCAACACCTGTTGTATTCCAACTTAACACCGATTTTTTACTAGATGATATTAAAATACCCACCAAAACCAATCCAAAACCAAAATGTGCTACCGAAGCAGCTGCAAATTTTAGTCTACCCTTTAACCCAATTATAATATAGGATGCATTTGCAACCGTTGCATACACCGCAGCAAAAATGGCCACATGAATAGCCCCTAAAAAACCTATACCTTTTTTATCGTAACTAATATTACCAAATAGACTTATAACAATACTTATTACCAGCGCAATTAAGGTTGGTAGCCATATTTTTTTAGTTAAATAACCTTTAGGTGTATCCTTGTATTTTAAATATTGAGTTATGGCAGTTAACAACCCAATAATAATAGCCACAAATACTTGTATTTGGTTGTAAGCAAACTCAGGGTCTTCAGATGGTGCAATAGACGCATTAAACAATTTATTGTAAACAGGTACTGACGTTTTAGCAATAATTAAAATACCTGATAAAAAGAATACCAATGAGCCAATAAACATCCAAAATTCTCGGCTATAAGTACTTTCTTCCTTTACAATAGTTGGTATTGATTTGTACCTGATAACATACAACGTGTAAGAGGGCACCACAAAAATGAGTAGGAACAATAGTAACTGCGTATTCATACCCAAATCGGTAAAAGCATGTACCGATGTATCACCCAAAATACCACTTCTCGTTAAAAAAGTGGAATAGAGAATTAATAAAAAAGCCGTGATATAAAAGAAGTAGGCACTGCGTAAACTATAACCTGTAGACTTATAAATAAGATTGGCATGAAGCCCAGAAATCATTACCAGCCAAGGTACTAGTGAGGCATTTTCAACAGGATCCCAAGCCCAATAACCACCAAAACTTAAACTTTCGTAAGCCCAAGCAGCACCCATCATAATGCCTAAGCCTAATATACCCGCACTAAATGATGCCCACGGCAAGGCTGGCTTTGTCCAAGTGTGGTCCTTTTTCATCAACCCCGCAAAAGCAAAAGCAAATGGCACGATGGTACTGGCAAAACCCAAAAATAAAATTGGCGGGTGAATAACCATCCAATAATTTTGAAGTAATGTATTTAAGCCACGGCCATCTTTTAGTAAGCTTAAATAATCGGCTCTAATACCGCCAGATATCGTGTTTTGCATTATTGGTGCGCTATCTAAAATACCATCGTTACGCAATAACATAAATGGACTGCTACCCAATTTAGCACTAAAAAAATATAGCCCAACCAACATACTTGCCAAACAAAATTGTGCAAAGCTTATAACGGTCATGGTGCCTGCTTCCCAATTTTTGGCCTTCCAAATTAATACCCAACCCAACACGCAATGCCAAAAGCTCCACAACATAAAACTTCCTTCTTGACCTTCCCAAAAACAGCTTAGTAAATACTCAACCTGTAATGTTTTATCGCTGTGTTGCCAAGCATATTTGTATTCAAATAAGTGATGAGAAATTATATAATAAAGGGTTGCGAAAATGATAAAAACAGCTATTGTTTCTAATAAAAACGCTAAACGTGCTAGCTTTAGCCAGCTTTGCTTTTCGGTAATATTATCTTTCTGGTTTGCGGTAAAAAAAGCAATGGTAGCTACTAATGAAGCCACCAATGAAATAATTGCAAAAAATTGACCTATTTGACCTGGTAATAAATGTTCGCCTAAATATTCCATACTAATTTAAATGAAAATTTGAAAGTGAAAAATGAAAAATGTTTGTACTACAAGATAATATTATTAATTATTCATCTTTCATTATTCACTCTTCTCGGTTGCCGCAGCTTGAACAGATTTTGCAGCACCGCTTACATCATCTTTATATTTACTAGGGCATTTTAATAAAATATCTTTACAATCAAAATGATCACCATTCATTTTTCCTTTTAGTACAATGCGTTCGCTTTTTTCCATATCGGTTGGCTTGGTATTGTGATATACTACTTTTACGGTACTCCCTAACGTGTCAATAGCTGTAAAACTCAAGTAATTAGCGTCTTTAGTAGCGTCGTATTGTACAGGTTGTGTTTTATCTAACCTAGCTATTAAATTAACAAATTTGCCATCCTTTTGTTTGGCAGATGCAATGGTTTCGTACGTTGTTAGGTCGCCAGTATAGCTTATAAGTACAGTAATGGCTATCACAATTAGTACGAGCATTATAATATGCGTCTTCTTCATAATTATTTTTATTTCAATCTGCAAAAGTAACTGAAAAACAGTTGTTGGTAGGTGCTGTTTGTTAGGTTGTGTTGTTAAAAAAGGAAAGTTTCTACAAATGACATTTTTAGAAGTGGTTGAAATAGGCAAGGTTAACGGGTGATTAGAATTTACGACAGTTAATTTAACAACCTTTAAAATTTAAGGCATCTGTTGTAACATAAAAAGATGAGAACCGTTTGTGCTGGTAGATGCTAGGAGGTTATTTACCTATTTTTTACTTAGTTGTACCATTTTGGCATTTAACTTGTTATAAAATTCAATTATAATTTAAAAATCATTACCATGCGCTATCATTTTAAAAAATCTGGATTATTTATGTTACTAGTCATTGTATTGACAGTGGTTAGTAGTAGTGTTTCTGCCCAAAGATATTATGGTAATCCTAGGTGGTCACACAATTATTATCCTTCAGCAAGGGTGTATGCTTACGCACCACGACCACTATTTAGACCATCTTTAAGTCTCAATTTCGGGTTTGATAATCGTTATGAAACACTTTACAGTCCTTATCGTCATTCTTACATGCCTTATGGGCCTAGCATTGGTTTTCGTATCAATACATTGCCTTATGGCTACTACCCTTTTAGCTATGGTAGCAATTATTATTACTATCACAACAATACTTTTTACAGGCGTAACGATGATAGAAACTATGAAGTTGTTAATCCACCAATTGGTGCAAAACTGCCAGAGCTTCCAAGAGATGCTAAGTCTGTAACTATTGATGGCAGTAGATACTACGAATTAGGTGGCACTTATTATCAAGAAACATTCAATGGCAATAATGATGTATTGTACGAAGTGGTTGGTGTAAATGGCAGATTATCAACTATTCAAAATAATAATCAATATAATAATAATCAAGGTTATAATAATCAAAATAGCAGCATGCCAACAGAAGGTGATATTCTTGATAGATTACCTGAACAATGTAAAACGATTACTGTAAACGGACAAGCTTTATATGTATCGCCAGATAATATTTATTACCAAAAAAAAACAGATAGTAAGGGTACCTATTATAAAGTAGTAGGCAAATAACTATAGTGTCAAGCCCTAAAATAGATTGACTAAAAATTAAACACTTTTAGCAACACTATGACATCTACCACCAAAGAGCCCTGTCCAAAAAAAGGGTACCAAAAAGTAGGTTTTGATTTAAAGCTGACCATTATTGACAAAATTTATAATGGTCAAATTTCTGTCAACCATGCAGCCGAGGTTTACAATATTTCACGCAGTTCCATTAACTATTGGATGCAAAAATTAAGTTCCTTTACACAAATAAAAAAGGGCATGAGTAAAAACGACGAACTTAAAAAACTGCGAGAACGTATTGAAGAATTAGAATTTGTAAAAGACCTGCAACAAATTATTATTGCCGATTTTGAAACAGAAACTGGACTGGAATTTGCAAAAAAGTGCTTGCCCGAAGCATTAGTAAACGAGATAGAGAAAAAGAAGAAAAGCCTTACAAAATAAAATGGCTCTATCAATGTTTCGGGCTTTCTAAACAGGCTTATTATCAAAAAATGAAAAGTAACAAAGTCAAAGAAATGCAATCCATTATCATCAAACAATTAATAGCACCGATACGCAAAAAAATGCCACGATATGGTACAGAAAAGCTGCATCTTGATATTAGTGCCGACCTTCAAAAGCAAGGCATTAAAATGGGTAGAGATAAGTTTTTAAAATTTGCAAGACAACACCATTTATTAGTGCCCAAAACGAAGCGGTGCTTCATTACCACCGATTCTAACCACATGTTTCACAGACCACCCAATCGTATTAAAGACCTTGCAATAACACAAGCTGAGCAGGTGTATGCTAGCGATATTACCTATATAAAACTCGATGGCAAACATGCTTATCTAGCACTGGTTACTGACCTATATTCAAAGAAAATTATGGGCTATAAAATTGATGATAATATGAAAGTGAGCCTAGTAAAAGAGGCTTTGCAAATGGCTGTTAATAAACGACAACATACTCGACAAACAATCATTCACCACAGCGATAGAGGCTTGCAATATTGCTGCCCAGACTACTCGGAATTTGCCACAAATAGAAACATGATAATGAGTACAACAGAAAAATATGACCCTTATGAAAATGCTGTGGCAGAGCGTATAAATGAAACCATCAAATACGAATTTGGCCTAATAAAAACCATCCCCAATTTAGATATTGCTACCAAAATGGTTAGCCAAGCGGTAGATATTTACAACAACGAAAGAAGGCATTGTTCATTAAATATGCAAACGCCTAACTTTGCTCATAACAACCAATTACACCAATACAAATCGTACAAAAAGAAAACTGAAATAGAACCAGTATGGAATGTTGACTAACTTTTTTGCCCTCTCAAGGGCTAAAAAAAGTTATCAATATTCCTGGTAAAACAAACCAATTAATAACCAAAAAATGGTCAACCTATTTCAGGGTAAGACACATATTACCGTCTGGGACAGTTGTCATAATAGTTGCAGAGCCTGAGGTTTTCTCATCAGCTTCTGTAGTTAACTTTATTCATTTATACTTTAATTATCGCTAAATTTCTCATGTATCGTCAACCATTTCAAGGTTTTTTGCATTTTCGTCTAACCCTGAATTGAAAATCATATTACCTCCAAACATTCCTTGAAATAGTCCAATTAACAAATTGCCATTTTTCATGATGAGATATTTCTTTTCTAATCCTCATACAAAAATTGCAAACCCCAAGTACTTCATAAAATTGTTTTGAAGCTTTAATGTTCTTTACATTTAGGCTTATTAAAAATGCACCCAACTTAATACTATTTTACAAAAATCCCTCAAGAGCGAATTCACTTATGCTGTCTAAAAAGCCAATCTATCATTAACTGGTCAGTGTAAGCTGCTAACCAAGAGAAATGTCCAACCTCAGGATATTGCGTAAAACCAGGATGTGCACCAGTTTTTGTTAAAGCAGTTATCATGTCTAATGAAAGAATTGGACTTACAGCCGGATCTTCAGCACCGTGAAAAATCCAAATAGGAATGTGTGAAATAATAGGAGCTTTTGTTACATCCCCACCGCCACAAACTGGTACAGCTGCTGCAAATAAATTTGGATAACGTTCTATAGCATCGAATGTGCCAAATCCGCCCATAGAAAGACCCGTAATATAAATTCGATTAGTATCTATGGGTAGCGTTTTTACTAGTTTAATAATAAGTGCAATTAATAATTCCATGGGTTGAGTAGGCGAGGGCTGTAGAAACATTTGCGTACTGTTTTTCTCTCTTGAAAAGTTTGACCAACTTATGTTTTCTGGGCATTGTGGTGCAATAACAAAGGCAGGATGAGATTTCATAGTTTGATCTGTTGCAAAGTTAGACACCCCCCATTTTAATTGGGCTTCATTATCCTTACCGCGTTCACCCGAACCATGTAAAAAAACAACTAATGGATATTTACGAAGCGTATCGGCATCTGGAAAAAGTTGTCTATATCTTAAGGTATCGCCTGAAGCACTTATATATTTTTCAAAACTGAAACGAACCGATTGTGAAAAGGTATTACCAATACACGAAAAAAGTAACATTAAGAAAAGGAATGACTTTAATTTTAATATTTTCATTTTTTATAGTTTTTTGCATTTGTAATTATCGAAGCCAAAATGATAGCAATAGTAGGAATTAATAAGGGGATATTGCTCGTAATATAAAACCTATCGTTACAGCTAAATTAATACTGAAAAATTCATGATGGTAATTATTTTTTGGATAACTATCGGTATTTATTGTTATTGTTTTAACCAACAACTTTTGAAGAAACGATATATTGTAAAAACACATTTTCCTATCTCTGCAAAATTTTATTATCCTCTACCACTCTGTTGTATACTATTAGTCAATTCGGTATTAAAAGCGGTGCTATCTAATAATTGCTCTAAACTAAGGTGCATACGATACCGCCAATAATATGGGCTAATTGCGGGTACATTAATGCGTTCCTCGTTATAATTTAATCTGCGAATGCCTTCATCTATACCTAGCAAATCTTGCAACTGAAAAATACTCCACATAGCTGGTGAATATAGGTGCTGGTTAATGATGGTTTTATTAATCCACCCGCTGCAAAATGATGGTGCAATACCCCATTGACCTAACTCAATGTTAAAGAATTTTTGAATGCGTGGCTTATCTTCTTCCCACCAACCACGAATGGTACTCATATCGTGTGTGGATGGGGTAACCACACTTAAATAAGGCGCATCGTTCGGGTGAAAAAATTCGGTTTTAGGATCTTTAGGCATCCGTTGAATTTCTAAAGTTAATAAGCCTAGTTGTTTCATTACGTCAGCCACACAGTCTGGCACCAAACCTAAATCCTCGCCACAAATTAGCATATTAGTAGTACGTTTTAAAGCAGGTAATTTGTGTAGGGCTTCCTCTTTCCAAAATGCATCTTGACGGCGGAAAAAGTAATTGATATATAGGTCGTTAAGTTGTTGTTGTGTACCATATTCAAGGCTTTTAAATGAAGTGGTACTTGCCATAGAAAACCGAAAATGAAACTGTGTACCATTGCTGCTAGCTACTTCAAATAAAATAACATTGCTTATCAAATCGAACAAATATTGTTTTATAACATCATTAAAATGCGATGGTTGTTGCTGTGCAAAATACTCGGCAACTTTGTGTTGCGTATTAAATACTGGTTTTAAAGTATAAGTATCATTGCCAGTGGCATCTAAAAAAATGGCTTTTATATGGTCATTTTCATAACCAAATAACTCCCATAATACGTTTTCGTTAATAAATGGTTGGGTGTAACGGTGGTGATCGAACCAAATATTTTTTTCGGTAAACTCGTTAATTTTTATAGGAAATGCTGGTACAAAATACCCCATAATACCTTCTACAGCGTGTAAAGGAATACTCCAAATACGAAAAAAGCCAAGGATATGGTCAATACGAAATGCATCAAAATAGTGGCTCATTTGCTCAAACCGCTGTTTCCACCAAGCAAAACCATCTTCTTTCATCCTTTGCCAATTGTAAGTAGGAAACCCCCAGTTTTGCCCTTTTACAGCAAAGTCATCCGGTGGTGCTCCCGCTTGTAAGTTCATATGAAATAGTTCTGGCTGTTGCCAAGCATCTACACTATCTCTATAAATACCAATGGCAATATCACCTTTAACAACCACCCCATTGTTGTGTGCATATTGTGTAGCTGCTTTTAACTGTTGGTGCAGGTGAAATTGTATAAAATAGTTACAAGCAATAGTATCATAATTTATTGATGCCTCATTGGTTACTATCTCAATGGCTACATTATTATACTCATTATTTTCTGGCCATTCAGTAAAAACTGGAGTATTATACTTATCTCTAAAAAAACAAAATGCAGCATACGGTACTAGCCAATGTTTATTTTGGTTAAAGAAGGTTTTATACGCATTGCTTTTAAAAGTAGTCTGTTTTTGTAGTGGATATAATTGGGTTATAATAGCCAATTTAGCTGCCATTACTGCTTCATAATCTACATCTGCTAGGCTATTTAAATATTGTTGCTGCGGTAAATAATTAGCTACAATTGATTGATTTACCTCGTCTGCCATTTGCCCCACATTTACATAAATTGGGTGTAATGCAAAGGCTGAGATTGCTGCGTATGGGTAAGAATCCATCCATTTATGTGTAGCAGTAGTATCGTTTATTGGTAAAATTTGAATAAGTTTTAACCCGATTTTTTTAGCCCAATCAACCAATAAATTCATGTCGGTAAATTCGCCAACACCAAAGCTGTTGTTACTTCTTAAACTAAACACAGGTATGGCAACACCGGCACCTTTCCATTGATTGTTTGGTAAAATAGCAAAGCCATCATTAATAATCGTTTGTTGGTTTTGTAACGTTGCAATATTTAACATTCTATTATTGCCATTTTCTAAATACAAACATTTTTGTTCTTCAATACTATAAACACCATATTTATAAGCAATATTATTATCAGCTTTAGATAAATTTATAGCCACTTCGTAATAAATAGTATGTTTGGCTTTGGCCATTATAATTGCTTTATTATATTGCCAATTGCCTAACATAGCATTATCGCCTACTAAACAAAGTGTTTGTCCTTTTACCAATAAGGGTGCTTTTACACGAAAAATGTGCGTTACTTTTTTAGGATGTTCTAGTGTAACATTTGTATGATTTGCCTTTAGCAATACGTTTTGAAAAGGCACGGTATAAAAAGCATTTTCAAAAAAGCCTGCATGGTTCCAAGTATCAATAATTACAACGTCACTAGTACTAAAAGTAGCAGGATTAAATGTTTTATCGTTACCCCAATCTTCTACAAAACTGCCATCAGTATTTTTAAGTAAATAATTATAAGTGATGGTTGCATTAAGTAACGCAATTGTTGTAATATTTAAATCAACAGACCAAGTATTTGCATCTTGATATTGTAAGGGTACAGCTTTATCAAAATTATTATTGCCTAATATGTCATGATTGCCAATTATGTAAAGTGATTGACCAAATTGAGTACTATACCGTAATTGAAAAATAATTTTCGTAATCATTATTACCTTTTTTAATGTATTAAGCTGTATTTCTACAACAGAGGCATCTTTAGAATTACATCCTAATTCACATTGAGCAATAGTCTTTTCCTCATTTGCGATAAAATCTGTTAAATTATTATTTATAACAATGTCTGGCTGTATTGTTTCAAGCGTTTTATTCTTATTACTGATCAAAGTACGATTTTTAGAGGGAAGAAAATAACAGTCAATGTGTAAAAAAAACACATTAATTCTATAATTCAAATTTATTTTTTTGCTACCTTAATTTTTCGGATATTGAAATTAATTAATAATATTAAAAATTGGCAAATTAAAAGATTGTAACTAAATTATTAGGGATAAAATAAATAAAATAAAAATGGATGACATTTCTGCCATCCAAAAGTGTAATTCTTTAGAATAAATTAATTTTTATAATGTGTATTTGAAATAGGTTTAATTTAAAATTACCAATATTTATAACCAATTAGTTTGGCTAATTCTACCTTGGCGAGGCATAACTGGTATTGATATTGCAATTTGGTGAGTGCAGCACGTTGCACATTGGTACTGGCATTGGTTAACTCCAAATTAGTACCTACACCGTTTTTAAAACGCGTAGCAGCTATGGTTTGAGCATATTTTGCCTGTTCAATTTGTCCATTGGTATTTTTTATGCGTTCTAAATTTGATTGTACATCTGTTAAAGCTTGTTCAATATCTTTTTTGTAATTGTTGTTTAAGGTTTCGATGGCCAGTTCGTTTTGCCTAACCAAAGTTTCAGATAGCTTTATTTGCTTTTTGGTTTTGCCACCTTCGTAAATAGGTACACGCAACGCCACACCAGCATTGTAATTAAAACGAATTTCACCAACATTTGGTACATAACCATTTCTAAAACCTGCTCCAGCACCAACGCTTACCGATGGTTTGTCACCCAATTTACTAATAGCAACTTCGCTAAGGGCTTGCTTAATTTTATCTTTCGCCAATACAAAATCTACATTGCTAGCTTGGGTTTCAGCAAGGGCGGCGTCTATATCTTTTAACGCTACTTCAAAGTCAAAAACATTGCCGTTAGACTGTTTAGAACCAGTGGTGTAAGCCAATAAATTTTGTTGTTTTTGTAATAAGTTTTGAAGGTCAACCTTCCGGTTTTCTTCTGCATCAATTTGTGCTTTTATATTTAGTTGATCTAGCTTTAAAGCATCACCATTTTGGTATTTATTATCTATGACGGTTTTGTTCTCAGCTAAAAAACGCAACACACTATCTTGTATGGCGATGGCATGTTGCAGGTAAATAATATTGTAGTAAATTGTAGCTACTTGGGATGCTAATTGGTACTTAACTGCATCTACATTATGTTCTGCTAATTGAATATCGGTTTTTGCTTTTCCGATGTTGGCTTTTAAGCGTCCAAAGTCGTATAAAGTATAGCTACCAGTAAGGTTTGCATCTATATTATGCACCGGTGCAAACTGAAAATTTTCGCCATTAATTGGTATCTGAATTTTTGGTTCTAAAAAGCGGTATGAGAGGTTGCCATCAACGGTTGGGGTATTGGTACTTACAACGTCTAATTTTTGTTTTGCGGTTGTAACAGTATTCTCAATTTCCCTAACTTTTGGGTAATAGGTAAACGATTTATTGATAAGGCTTTTGAGCTCGCTATTTATCTGCACTTGTGCCTGTAAACCTTTAGTGGCAAGTATTGTGACAAATGCTAAAATTAGAAATTGTTTCATTTTTTATTTATGAATGATGAATTATAAATTGCTTGTTCTTGGCTTCTTGGTTTTTCTAAAAGCTGATAAAACTCCAACTGTTCCAGTGTGCGACGCCTATGTCGTTAAATTGAGATCTGCGGCTCGTCCAAAAAATCAATGTGCTTCTGATGCGGCTTTCATAGCTGCTGCGGCTTCTTCTTTAGTTTTCTTTTTTACTTTTAAAAAGAATACGAAAGGCAATACCACCAAAAAGAAAATCCCAATCAGCCTGAAGGTATCTAAATAAGATAGGTAATAAGATTGCCGCTCAACAGTACCGTTTAAAATGACCAAAGCTTTGTTGGCAGCAGTGGTAGCAGCATCTCCTGTTTTGGCAATAATACCTTGCGAAATAATATTTAAACGTTCTATTAAAGCTGGCGAACCATCTGGCATAGCACTTACCAAATCGCTACGATGATGCGCATATCTGTTAGCCACATAATTATTAGCCATGGCTATACCGAAAGCACCCCCAAGTTGCCGAATCATATTGTTTAAGCTAATGCCTGTTGCATAATCTTTTGGCTGTAAGCCAACAACAGCTTGGTTTATAAGCGGTAGTTGACAAAAAGCAATACCCATTGCCCGGATTAATAGTGGTACAAAAAAATCGTTTTTACCCACGTCGGGGCTTACATTAGCACTCATAAAACTATAGACTGAAAAAAGAATAAAGCCAAGTATTACAAAAGGAATGGGCGATATACCTTTGCTCATTAATTTACCAATTATAGGCATTAATATAACGGCACCAAGGGTAGGTAATAACAACGAATTACCCGTTTCGTAGGCCGTAAAACCAAGTACTCTTTGCGCCAAAACTGGGTATACAAATACCGAAGTAAATAAACCGAAACCTGCTACAAAAGTGAATATAGTTGTAAATGCCAAGTTACGATTGCCCATGACTCGTAGGTTTACTGCTGGCTGTTTAATACTTAATTCGTAAAAAATAAAAGCTACCAACCCTACTACAGCAATTAAAGAACAGATTCTAATTACTCCACTGCTTAGCCAATCTTCACTTTCGCCACGTTCTAGTACATATTGCAAGCAACCAATGCCAGCCATTAACAGCATTATACCAGTATAATCAATTTTAATACTATCTTTTTTCTCACCTTCACCTTCTTTTTTATCAATGAAAGTGTAGGATAAAATAGTGGCAATAATACCTATAGGGATATTAATCATGAAGATCAACGGCCACGAGGCATGGTCTATAATATAGCCACCTAATGTTGGACCAAGTGTTGGCCCAAGCACAATACCCATACCAAATAGCCCTGCTGCCATTGGCCTGTCTTTTGTTTCAAACGCATCGAACAAAATTGCTTGAGAAGTAGATAACAATGCGCCGCCGCCAATACCTTGTACAAATCGCCAAGCAATAATTTCTACAAGCGAATGTGATTGCCCACACATATAAGAGGCAATGGTAAAAATGATCATTGAGACGATATAATAATTTTTTCGTCCAAAATAATCGCCTAAAAAACTTGTGAGCGGAATGATGATAACGTTGGCAATAGCATATGAAGTAATAACCCAACTTATATCCTCGATGCTTACACCAAGGCTACCACTCATATCGTTTAAAGCCACGTTAACAATGGATGTGTCTACCAGCTCCATTATAGCAGCAGTAATGGTAGTGATAACAATTATTGCTCTTGCAAAACCTTTAGGGGTTGCCATAAATTATTTTTTTTCTCACCAAATTGACATATAGGTACACTAGATAAATTCGTTTTAAATCAAGGTCTTAAAGCATTATACCTTCTTTAACTTGAAATATTTAATCTTTATGCTAATGAACTACTGTGTCTATATGCCTATGTGGTGCACAGTGTTTATTTATTTTTTGCTACCACAAATACACTTAGCCCAGCACGTAAAAAATTCTTGTATTTTGCTACATCGTTTATCCAAATTTTTACAGGCACACGCTGGGTAACTTTTACGAAATTTCCACTGCTATTATCAGGCGGTAATAAGGCAAATTTTGCACCAGTTGCCTCACTTAAACTTGCAACTGTACCAGTAATTTTTTCATCAGGATAAGCATCTACACGTAACTCAACTTGCTTACCAGGGGTTAAAGTGGCAATTTGGTTTTCTTTAAAATTGGCAACTACCCAATATGTACTATCGTTTACAATTGAAAATAGTGGTGTGCCAGCTTGTATAAACTGTCCTTCGCTCACATTTTTCTTACCTATTTTACCAGATTGGGGTGCATATATTTTAGTATATGTCAGTTTTAATTTTATCTGATCAATTTTGGCTTGTTTAACTGCCATAGCGGCATCTGACTTTTTTACAGATGATTGCAGTACGGCAATTCTGCTTTGTGCTGATCCTAAATCGTTCTCAGAATTTGAGGTGGTTTTTTGTGATGATTCGTACATAAACTTACTATCATCTAATTGCTTTTTAGTAATGGCTTCAGCAGCGTACAAAGACTTGTCACGGTTATAATCATCTAATGCTTTTTGTTGCTTTGTATCGCTTAAATCAATATTGCCACGGTTAACTTTTAATGATACCACAGCATTGTTTAAAGCAGCTTGCGCATTAATAATGTCAACCGCTGCTTGGGCATATTCAGCCTCGGCTTCTTGCAGTTGATTTTGTAGTTCTGCATCGTCTAATTCTACTACTAATTGGCCAGTTTTTACACTGTCAAAATCTTTAACCACAATACTTTTTACATAGCCTGCAACCCTTGGTAACACTGGTGTTATCTGTGTTTCAATTTGTGCATTATCTGTTGTTTCGTGTGTTAGTGCAAAGTGTATTTGCTTATAGCCAAAGTAGCCCCCAACAAGTAATACTATTGCCAGAATGATTGGTCGTAACAGGGATTTCTTTTTTTGTTTTGGTGCTTGTTCCATTTTATAATTATTATGTTTTTTTAGTTAATCAACAAGTGTGAATCCATCATTTGTTTAAGATGATTTGCAAGGCGTTTTCTAAAAACGTTATCTTGGTAAGGCTCATGTTCAGTAGGTTTTTCTAATAGCTTATTACACATATTTTTTGATAGCATTACTTGATTTATAGTACCAATAATTGATGCTACTGTAAGCATGGCATCTACTTTATTAAACACTTTTTGTTTAATACCTTTTTCAATAATAGCGGCAAAATTTTTAGCGTTCCTTGCTAAAGTTTGGGTTAAAAATTCATGTAAATCTTGGCGGTTATTGGCCATCAATTCTTTGTAAAGCACTTTATGAAAATTAGGATGAGACAATAAACGCTCAACGTAATCTTCTATCAATACATGCACTTTATCTATTTCAGAGATTGTTTTATTTGCTTCTAATTCCTCAATTCTATCCTTCATGTACGACGCCTTTTGCTCCAAAATCGTCTCAATTAATTTTTCCTTACTACCAAAATAATAATTTACCATGGCAATATTTACATCCGCAGCTTTTGCTAAATCTCTAATACTTGTTGCTTCAAAACCCTTTTCAGCAAAGAGTTTCATGGCATGTTCAATAATGTGTTGCTTTTTATCAGTTATCATTTTATTACATTCAAAATGCAAATATTAAACAATTGTTTGAATTAAACAAACGTTTAATTATTTTTTTTCTAACAGTTTAAACAATAACAATAATATACTAATTACCATTTTTATACAACGTACTTTATTGTAACTATTACGCAAGCCAAAGAATTGGGAAATAAATTGGTTATAAAATTTTCTTTTAAACAGCACAAAGCGAAATGTGTTCTATAATTTAGGATGGAAACTTAAAATATTAATTAACAATTGTAAAAAAAATTACTGCAGTGTATTAAACTTAAAAAATATTAGTTTAAGAAAGTACAAATAAGCAATCCCTTTTGAGTTAGGATAAAATTTGGAGAAAAATAAAATAACTATAGATATTGGCACAAGAAAATATGTACAACGTTAATTAATTGTCCTCCTAATTAAGTAGCATTTTCTAATTATTAGAACACCATTTTAAAACCGGCTACCAAAACAGTGTATTTATAATTAGAAAATTGTACAGTTTCTAGCTTTTGCTCATATTGGTATAAGCCATAGATTGAAAGGTGTTTATTTATCATACCATTTACGAGTACTGACCATCTTGAGGTAGTTAAATCAGTAGAATTATTAACCAAATAGCCATTCATTTCAATAATATTATTATTGTTATTAGCCAAGTAACTGGCTTTGATAGATAAACCGTTTAAGGGTTCTAAATACACAAAGGGCGAGAATGAATTATTAATAGTTTTATAGTTATTAATGGTATGTAAGTAGGCGTTACATCCAAAAACAACGTGCGAATTACCCAATGGCGCTAACGATATCATGCCACTATTAATAATTTGTGTAGTATTATTAATAGTAGAAATGGTAGTCCCAACCGATAAAGTAACATTGGCAATTCTCTTTTGCAAATCAAATGAACCTACAAAGTAATTATTTACAGTATTTGTTGTTTGTTTTTTTATAATTGGTGGAAATGGGGGATTAGGTTGTACTGTAATAAATTGACTGTTGCTAGAAATATTTATCCAATGAATGGATGGGGAAAAATGCCAATTATTTTTTAAGGGAAAAGAGGCACTTAGGTAATACTGTAATTGCGTAATAGTACCCGAATTAGATTGTTGATTGAAGTAGGTAATTGCATGTAACAACGAATTTTTTTTGCCAATGCTATGACTAAGCCCTGCTTGAATATACACTGCTGGGTTAAAATAATTTGAGCGATCACGCTTTATTTTATTGTAATAATTTGCGCTATCACTTATTTTAGTTCCACCTTCAAAAAAAATCATATTTATGCTTGACTTTTTGTTAGTCCCTATTTTTTCACTTAATTCTTTCGAGAAATTAGTGCTAAACGCTTTGGCATCGTCTATTTTTCTATTAAATAAGTAGGAATAATATAGGTATTCCTGAGCAACTTTATCAGTTGAATTAAAGAATAACGCTTTTTTAAATTGCGGCTCAGCTTTGGTATAATTTTTTAGTTCATAATAAGCAATACCAATGCGCATTCTTAAATAGAAATAATCATTTTTTTCGTCTAATGCTTCTTTCACAAAATCAATCAAATCGCCCCAATTTTTATCTTGATACAACTGTAAACTTTTGGTCTCTACTTCAGCTGCACTAATTTGTTGTTGCGCCACTAATTTGTAAGAGTTTAAGGATGAAAAAAGACAAAATGCTATAAAAAAAAATAATTTATGGCTGCGCATTGGTAGTTTGGGATGTTAAGTAATAATTTATTTGGCTTACTTTATTTGGCTTAAACCTTCTAAAGCTGATTTATCGTTAGGACTGTACATTAATGTTTTATTAAACAAGATAACCGCTTCGTTTTTATTACCTAAAAAATAGTTTGTCCATGCACTCATTAACATATTGTTATAATCAAACGGGTACAGGTTTAGTGAAATATCGAAGTGTTTTTTTGCACTCAAATAGTCTTTTCTATAATAATATATCAATCCTAAATAATAATTTGCGTTTGAATTTTTTGGATCTAATTTTAAAATTGCAGAATATACCTTTTCAATTTCGTTCCAGTTTTCAAGTTTTGTATATGTATTAATAATGGCCCATTTTGGTTCGGTTGCAGCTGGCATTAAATCAAGGGCTTTTTGATAAAAAGGCAAAGATTCTTTGTATTTACCTGCCGAATAATTTAACCAACCTAGGCGCAAATTAATTTCGTACGAATTGGCACTATAAACTGAATTAATTGCGGCAATAGCAGCATCGTATTTTTTAGCATATTCATTATCGTAGGACTTGGAAAAAGCAGCTTGCAACTCCTTGCTTTGCGCACTAGCGTTAAAACTAATTACTGTAATAATACTTGCAATAAAAACGTGTGATAATTTCATGATTGGTTAATGTTAATTAATAAAAAAGTATGTCTCGGTTTTGTTTTTTACTTTAATTGTAAATCGTTGCATTTTATTATCCTTTAATTCTAATTCGTAATTAATTTTTTTAAATGTAATGTTGGTTATTGTTGCTTTTATGGCAGAATTAATGATGAGGTATTGTGGTGCATAAACGTTGTCTACAAAAATAAAATTTGATAAAAATTTAGTTTTTGTAAACAAATAAAAAGGTGCTAGAAAATCTTGAAAAAATTGAACTATTTTGTTGTTAAAATGAATTAAAGGAACATTGTCTATTATTTTTATTTTATCGTAATAGCCCAGTAATTGCCTGTAAGCAGCAAGATAAAAATGAAACAATAAAGACGTTTTATCGCCCTCGAAATCAGTAAAATAGAGCATTGTGCCATCATTTACAAAATAGGCATACGAGCTACTTGCTTTGCAATATATATATGCTCTATTATAGGCATCGGTAAATACTTCCCAATTAATTTGTTGGTCGCTATTCTCTTTTTTTAATTGCAATGTTTTTCCAGGCAGTAATGAAAAAGCGATTAGCAACAATTCGTTTACCATTACATTGCTTATATGAGCTACTTCGTTCGGAACTTCTGATATACGTAACTGCTTTTCCGAACCTTTCCTTTCTATAAAATAAGCTATTGGGTAAGGTAAAGTTTTTGCACCAATCACGGGAAGGGTTTGTAACTGAAAATGTATATGTGGTTCGGGAGATCGTCCAGAATTGCCGCAAGTGCCAATATAAGTGCCTTTATTAATATATTGACCAATAAAAACGTTAAATGAATCTTTTTTAATATGACTAATTTGAGAA
The DNA here is from genome assembly GCA_038327865.1 of Chitinophagales bacterium. Taxonomy (GTDB): domain Bacteria; phylum Bacteroidota; class Bacteroidia; order Chitinophagales; family Chitinophagaceae; genus Parasediminibacterium. Next base: position 20,939 of record JBBQLL010000019.1, read on the forward strand.
AATAATCCGTTTAAATGATTTAAAACTATCGTATTTCCCCAGTTGTTTTCTGTATCCATATCACCAACTTCATTGTCTTCTATGGTATTAATTATATCATAAACATATCCATCAAAGGGTGCTAAAATTTCTTTATTGTAGCAATAAAAATTTGCTTTAGTAAAGCCTTCTGCCGGATGGGTAGGTTCGCGATAAGTATTATTTTTTGAATCTATTATTACAAAATCTAGCGCTTGGCCCCAGTCGCCTAAATGCGTAATTTTTCCATCATAACCTTGACTCACGTACCATTCACCAGAAAATGGTAATGCAATTTTATATAAATGTTCGTTTTTAAACCGTTGAATTGAGTTGCTGTACTTATAAATTGTTTTTTCTGGCGAAAAGTATTGTAAGGTCACAACTTGCAAATATTTACTAAACCAACGTTGGTTTAAAGCAAATAAAAATGCCGTACAAACCAAACTAAACGAAAATGTATAAGCTTTTAATTGAAATATTCCTGAAATTTTACTTGAGAAAAGTAATACCATTAACAGCAATGGCATTAAAATTAATACGGTTGCGTAACTATTAATATTGGGTATTAAGAAAAAACATCCAACCGCTATGGCTAAAAAAATAAAGTTTGAGCCAGATAATCCATAATTGAGGTCATTTACATTTGCCCCAAAAGCTGCATAAAAAAAATAGGCCGTAACAAACCCAATGATACTTAACGAAAATGCAATTCTAGACGAATACAATAAACCAGACGCTATCAAGATACCACCCAATAAACTATTTTGAAAAAAAGTACCTGCTAATGTTTTAAAATAAGTAATAGCAATTGGATATATATTAATATTATCTAAAAAGTGTATATATTGATACCATTTTGAAGTTTGATTGAGGGCTACTTCATTAATTGTGTAAATATGTGTTTCATCTAAATGAATATTGGTAAAATTGTATGCGGCAAGCGAAACAATCCAATAGGTAATAATAAATGGAAAAGATAAAAATGGTAGTTGGTAAATGCCTAATAGCCCTTTTAATGTTACTGTTATCAATAGTAATAAAAATATTGATGTTAAAAATAATAACAAAAATGGGCCATTGAAAGAATATTCGTTTCCAAGTGCAAGACCTAGAAAAAGTGCATTAAATGCAAATAATCCTTGTTTAATATCTTCTCTACTAAACCCAATATAATAGGCGCTTACATTTATTAATATTATGGCCATCAAGCCACACAAGCCAACAACAGGAGAAAAAAAAGTTACTAATATGATAATAATTGCAAAAAAATTATTTAATGAAAAAAACATTAAACTATAGCTGTTCAAAATGCATTGTACCCAATAGTTTGAGTGTATGTTTTTAAATAATTCTTTTGGTGATTGCACTTAACTAGATTTGGTTTTAGTAGTAAAATTAGGATGCAATTATTTTTTCGCATCGAAATAAAAAACAGTCTATAAGCAAATTTAGATGTTAAAGTATCTATTAAAGTGTGCTTGATATTATTAAAAAAATGTTAACACAAATTTAAGCCAATACTTTTAAATATTTTCCAATATTTGGTATCAAATTTGGACAACTAACGCAAAATAATTATGGGCTCTACAGTTAATTTAAAAAGTAAAATAGAAGCAGCTAACCTACAAAAAGTAAAACAAAAGTCAGTTTTTAAAAATTTTATTACCTGGTTCGAAATTCCTGCATATAACCATTATCGCTCAGTTGCATTTTATAATTACATATACGGTATAGATATTACAAATGTTGAAATTAATGGGTTGGCAATGGGGTTTTTTCCGGCAGAAAGTGGTATTGGTGGCGCTATTGTTACAGGACCAGGTTGCGTACCAAGTGAAATCGGCCCATTGGTTTACCTTAATGGGGGCGATGATTTAAACACTGTTTTGTTTAAAATAAACGAAGCGGGCGGTAGAGTAGTTATGGAAAAAACATATATCAGTGATTCGGCAGGCTATTTTGCTTTGTTTATTGATTCGGAAGGAAATCGTTTGGCATTACATTCCAAATACTAATATTCTAATATAATTTCATGAATTCTAAGCACTATAACGTTAATCAATTAAGAATTGATCTTTGGAACGAGCTGAAAGAGAAATCGAACCGTATAACTGCTTTACCAAAAAAGTCTGAAAATGAGAATGACATAAAAGATTTGAATGTTTTATTGCAAAATATTCTGAGTATTGAACAATATTATTCGTTTCCAGGTTCGGCATTGGTTAGTCGGTTCATTCTATCTGTAAAAAAGGGGGAAATAAAAGCTGTATGCAATAAAGTGTCCGAAATAGTGGCATTGTTTGTAAGTGACAATTATCGTTTACACCCTGAGTTAATGGAAGAATTTGGTGAAAATAATTTTGCAAGCGATGGAAAAAAAGATAAAATTATTACTGCCGTTGGCAAAAATTATTTTGAAGTATTGCATGTAGAGGACATGACACCAAAGGAAGAAGCTGAAATAAAAGCCAAGACGAAAGAAATTAGTAATCCATATAGTAATTTTACGTACGATTTGGTTGTACAACGCAATTTTCAAGATGCATTAATTTGTCTTTTTTTTAATTATAATATTCAAGCTGCCGTTATTAGATATGCACCCCTGCATCTTTCATCAAATATTACAGATCTAATTAAGCCATTTATTCAAAATGTATTAAAAGTTGACATATCTAATATTTCAGATACAGCATTAGGGCCTTTATTAGGAAAATATATACATGAATTTCGCCCCGAATTAGATATATATTACATTACAGATTCTTCTTTAACGCATCTTGATGATAATACTTTAAAATCGTTTAGACGTATTTTTTACCAGATGGAAGATTTACAAGATCTGTATCTTACCATTATCAGTGGTATTAGCGAACGCTTTAAAACTCCATTTTTTACCCAATTAATGGAATACAGTAAGCGACCAATTAGTGTATTTCATGCCATGCCAATATCAAGAGGTAACTCTGTTTTCCGCTCAAGATGGATCAGCGATTTTGGCGATTTTTACGGGCGTAATTTATTTCTTGCCGAAACTTCTGCCACCAACGGAGGCTTAGATTCTTTATTACAACCAACAGGCACTTTAAAAAAAGCACAGGCACAAGCAGCTAAGGCCTTTGGTGCCGAACATAGTTTTTTTGTAACCAATGGCACATCTACAGCAAATAAAATTGTTCAGCAGTCAATAATTAAGCCTGGTGATGTGGTTTTAATTGATAGAGATTGTCATAAATCTCATCATTACGGGTTGGTATTATCTGGTGCATTTCCAGCATATCTCGATTCTTATCCTATTGAGGAATATTCTATGTATGGTGCTGTGCCTTTAAAAGTTATTAAAGACAAACTATTACAATTAAGGGCAGCTGGCAGATTGGATAAAGTAAAAATGTTGTCGCTTACTAATAGTACGTTTGATGGATTGGTGTATAATGTAGAAAAAGTAATGGAGGAAGTACTAGCAATTAAGCCAGATATAGTATTTGTTTGGGATGAGGCTTGGTTTGCATTTGCCAGTTTTACTTATACTTATAAGCAACGAACAGGCATGTATGTTGCACAAAAATTGTTTCATAAATATAGAAGCGAAGCGTATAAAAAGCAATATCAAGCGCATATTGCTGGTTTAAAAGTAGGTCAAATTTCTTCTTTACCCGACCCTAATAAAGTAAAAATTAGGGTTTATGCCACGCAAAGCACACACAAAACCTTATCTAGTTTAAGGCAAGGGTCTATGATTCATATTTGGGACGAGGAGTTTAGTAGACGGGTGGCAGACAATTTTCAAGAAGCTTATATGGCACATACTACTACATCCCCAAATTATCAAATTTTAGCATCGCTTGATGTGGGCAGAAGACAAGTAGAATTGGAAGGTTATGAGTTGGTAGAACGAAGTATTGAAATGGCAATGGTACTCCGTTCCAAAATTAAAGACCATCCAAAATTGAGTAAGTATTTTCACGTATTAACAGTTGATGACCTTATTCCTGCCATCTATCGTGAATGCGGACAGAAAGAATATTATACCGTAGAAGATGGGTGGGATAGAATGGAAGAAGCATGGGAAAAAGATGAATTTGTATTAGATCCTACAAAAGTGACACTTTCTGTTGGCAAAGCTGGTATAACTGGCGATGCATTTAAGAATAATTACTTGATGGATCGATTTAGTATTCAAGTTAATAAAACATCTCGCAATACAGTGTTGCTAATGACCAATATTGGAACTACCAGAGGAAGTGTTACTTTTTTAATAAATGCCTTATTACAAATAGCCGATGAGCTAGATGAAAGTAATCGATCTCTCAATAAACGAGAGACTGAAATTTCAGCAAAACATATTCAATCCTTAATTAAGGACGTGCCTCCTTTGCCCAATTTCAGTGCATTTCACAGGTCTTTTTTAGCAGCACCTGGCGTACCAGGTGGCAATATTAGAGAGGCATTTTTTCTAGCTTACGAAGAAGAATTTTGCGAATATATTTTGTTGCAAGATTGCTTACAACTACTAAATAAAAACAAAGAATTAGTTTCTACATCTTTCATTATTCCTTATCCACCAGGTTTTCCAATTTTGGTACCTGGGCAAATGGTAAGTGAAGCAATTTTGCAATTTATGATTGCATTAGATGTAAAAGAAATTCATGGTTACCGTGCCGATTTGGGTTTGAAAATATTTACACAAGAAGCGCTTAATAGAAAAAGTACTGTTTCTGCAATGGGTGCCATGCCGATGTTTATTGGGGGAAATACAAGTAATAAAAATATAAAAAAGAAATAAATGTCTAATCAAGTTAGCCAACAAAAAACATTAAATGGGGTTGAAGAAATTAAAGCATATTTCAAATCCAATGAAACTCCAATTTATTTTTTAAGTGCTACCAATTTTAATTTGTTGGGTATAGATGAATGGGTAAATAATTTTAAATACATTAGTCATATTGATAGTTTTAATGGTCAACATCCTAATTTATTTTCGCCAAAAGAAGAAGTTCCTCACGACGATTTTCAAAGTATTGAAGACATAAATAACTATTTACTACAACATCCAGAAGTGGTAAGTGTTATCCGTTCACGATCAGTTACCCCAAAAACAGGAAAGGTCATTTTTTTAATGTTTGATGAAAAAACAGAGGCACTTGCTTCAAAAATTGGGCTTGATGTGATTATGCCATCTGCCAAATTGAGAACTTTTTTAGATAATAAAGTAAATACTAATCGCATTGCCGAAAAAGCAGGAGTAGCTTGTGTACCTTATGTATTGGCTCCAGTAAGTTCATACGAAGAATTATGTAAAATTTCTGAAAAATTAGGGACAGATATAGTGGTTCAAACACCTTTTGGCGATTCGGGTCACACAACTTTTTTTATATCTTCAGAAGCAGATTTTGACCATCACAAAGAAGAAATTATAAAAGAAGCGGAGGTTAAAATAATGAAACGCATTAACTGCTATGGCACAGCCATTGAAGGATGCGTAACAAAATATGGTACTTTAGTAGCACCATTAATGACAGAGTTAGTAGGCTTTAAAGAACTAACACCTTACAAGGGTGGCTGGTGTGGTAACGAAATTTTCCCAAATGCCTTTACTAAAGATATTAGAGAGAAGGCTAAAAAATATACGCAACTATTTGGCAATCAACTACATAAAGAAGGCTATAAAGGGTATTTTGAATTGGACTTTTTAATTGATAAAGATAATGATGAAATTTATTTGGGCGAGTTAAATCCACGTATTTCTGGTGTTAGTTCATTAACCAATCATGCCAAATTTGCTATGGATGGCGTACCGTTGTTTTTGTTTCATTTATTAGAGTGGTTAAATATTCCGTACGAAATTAATGTTAACGAATTGACTTATAAATGGGCTATGGCAGAAAATATGGACAGTTGGAGCCAAATGGTAATTAAACATACAAGACCTACATTAGAAATAGCTATTAAAGCACCAAGCTCAGGCATTTGGGAAATGAAAAAAAATGGCAGTATTCAATTTACGAAAATGGATCCAAATCTTCAATCGGTTGTAAACGATAACGAAGCCTTTTTCTTTCAAATTACACAAAAAGATGGATACTTATATGAAGGTGCGGACCTTGGCATTTTGTTAATGAGAGGCCGATTAATGTCAGATGATTTTGAATTATCTGAACGAGGTAAACGATGGATAAAAGCATTACGATCTCAATATAAATCGCATATTATTAACCCAGACATTTTAGACGAAAACGATTATTTAGAAGGCGAAGGATTTAAATTTATGTAAGTTAATACGACTGTGAAGTTTGCTTATTTACCTTTATTTTATTTAAAATAAAGGTAAAGGCGCTAGACAACAATAGTATTATTATAAAATATATTATTAATGCAATTGGCGAAGAAACTGTTCGGTAAATTTCTGTAGTAAGGTTGCCCACTATAATCCATTGAACAAAATAAATAACAGTAACATTTTTACCCAACCATTTTAAACAAAGCAATAATTGTGTTTTTCCAAACAAAATGTCTGCACTATTTATAAGGAATCCATACCCAAATACAAATACAATTACCCACATCATAAATTGAAAAGATTGGTGATAATATGTGGGCAGATTTGATGAATTAGACACTCCATATTGCCAGCTAACAATTATAAATAACCCAAAAAACAAACTTATTAGTACGTGAACTTTCTTGTTATTTAAAATTGATGGTTGCAACAATTTATTGCCTTTATAAAACACGACACCTAACAATGGGTATGCGAACCAAGGTAGTAAAGGAAAATACGAAAATTCAGTGCTGCCATAAAAAAAGGCTGATAGGTATTTCAAAAAGTCATTTTTAGGAACATGTTCTTGCAATATTTGACCAGACATAGCAATAACAACAATTAATCCAACGGCAATAAACAAACTTTTATCAATTAAAGGTTTGATAATTGTAATTAAACAAATGCTTAACCCTGCAAATTGTAAAATATCTACACCAAACAAGTATGGCAAAGGATTTATAAGATAAATACCTTTATTAATAGAGATAAAAAGATTTAGATTTATTAAAATATTTAGTAACATACCTGCTAAAAACGTCAAAAAGCCTCTAAACATTAATTGTTTGGGAGATTTTTTAGAAGTAGCAAGATAAAAACCCATTACTACCATGAAAATTGGTGCAACTGGCGGTCCGCCCAAAAACAACAATAGCTTTCCAATATTACTTTCATAGATAGATACAACAGCAAATTTTTCTATAATATGCACTTGTATCATTAATACAACTGCAATCCCTTTTAGTAAATCAGCTAATTGAGTTCGTGCCATATTATACATCATCTATTTATACATTTATTTTAACTTTACCATGCTTCTAAAAAGTACCCTCATCAATGTATCCTTGCCACAAATTAGCCTTTCAGCACGAGAATATTTTTTTGGCTATTTTAAACAAAGTTGTAATACTCATTATTTCGAAACCACCATCAGCAGACTGTTTCATTACATATTCCGTTGTATTATGCTTTTAGCAATACTTTTTGTGTCACTCAAAATTTTAATGAAAAGCGACTTACTAATTAATTTGGTTTCAAAGTTTTAAAAAAATAATATTTGCGTAATTTACCCACTACCAACTTCGTATAACCCTTTTTACTAAAACAATTATGCAAGTCAAACAATTTGGAAACGATTTTTTATGGGGTGTTGCTATATCAGCAGCACAAAACGAAGGGGCCTATAATGTTGATGGTAGAAGCCTTTCTGTATGGGATACTTTTGCAAGGCGTCAAGGTAAAATAAAGGGTAGCGATAAGCCATACAATTGTTGTGATTTTTATTACCGCTATAAAGATGATTTGTTGCTGGTGAAAGCTTTGGGGTTTAAAGTATTCCGCTTTTCAATTTCTTGGAGCCGCATTTTACCCGAAGGCATTGGCAGGGTAAATAAAGAAGGTATTGCATTTTACAACAAAGTAATTGATGAGTGTTTATTATTAGGTCTTGTGCCTTATGTAACCCTTTATCATTGGGATTTACCGCAAGTATTAGAAAAAGAAGGTGGTTGGGCAAGCCATCAATTATTAAAATGGTTTAACCGATTTGTTACCGTTTGTGCAGAAGAATTCGGTGATAGAGTAAAAGATTGGATTGTGCTAAACGAGCCGATGGGTTTTACTAGTTTAGGTTATATGATTGGCAAACATGCACCAGGCAAAATTGGTCTTGATTATTTTTTACCAGCTATACACAATGCAGTAATGGCACAAGCAGAAGGTGGTAGAATACTGAGACACCTTGTACCGAAAGCACATATTGGTACCAGCTTTTCGTGTAGCGAAGTGTTGCCTTATACTAATAGAGATATTGATATACAAGCAGCTAAAAGAGCAGATATTTTATTAAACCGTTTGTTTGTAGAACCAGCACTAGGTAGGGGGTATCCTGAAGACCCAAACTTTGCATTTTTAGATAAATTGATATTGCACAACAAAGCTTGGAAATACATTGATAGAATGGCTTTTAACTTCGATTTTATCGGTATACAAAACTACTTTGCGTTAACTGTAAAACACAACCCTTTAATTCCCTACTTACAAGCAAGCGAAGTAAGTGCCAAAACTCGTAAAGTACCATGCACTGCCATGGGTTGGGAAATAAATGCTGATAGTTTTTACCGCATTATTAAACGTTTTTGGTTGTATGGTAGCGTAAAAGAGATTATAATATCGGAAAGCGGAGCCTACTTTAAAGATGACATAGTTAATGGTGTTGTAAACGATGCACATCGTATTCAATATTTTCAAGACTATTTACAAGCCATGTTAAAAGCCAAGCAAGAAGGTATAAATGTTAAGGGCTATTTTGCCTGGACGTTAATGGATAATTTTGAATGGGATGAAGGCTACAAAGCACGTTTTGGATTAGTGCATGTTGATTTTAAAACGCAGTTACGAACGATTAAGAACTCAGGCTATTGGTGGCGAGGTTTTTTATCTAAATAAGGTTATTTATACTTTAATTTATATCCCAAAATAACTATCGCCAAAACTGTAGTAACACAATTAGCCAAAATAACTGGTAAATTATTAGTCATAATACCAAAAGCTAACCACAGCAAGGTACCAATAGTAAATATTGAGTACATTGATAACGAAATACCACTCGTATTTTTTGTTTTAATAGTGTGTATAGCTTGCGGCAAAAAAGAAAGCGTCGTACAGAAAGCAGCCAATAAACCTATGATTGTTGCAAAAGCCATAATGGTAATTGTGAATTATAAAAATACAATATTAAATTTCCCTTTTAGGAGCAAAGGATTTATTTACTTCGCATCAAACCAAACTTTCGCTTTGTTATCGGCATCGGCGTTATAGTTAATATACAATTCTGTTCCTTTTTTTATTGGCTTTACCACTTTTATTGTCATTAAATTATCATCAAAGTCCATCTCGTATTCACAATTAGCACTATAGCTATGGTTATACATACTTATATATCCCAATGCTAGAGCAGCCTTTTTACGACTTACTCCCCACTCAAATATATAATTATATAGTTTTGTTTCTGCAAGGTGTAAATATTCCGCACCAGTAAACACCAAAACTGGGGATATTTCAACTACTGCACCCACTTTTAAGGCAATTGTTGTAAATACACCTTTACCACCTTTGCCGCCTTTATCAGATGGTGCTATCACTAAATTAGGTAATATCATAGCAGTAAAAATAAGTGATGATTGTTTAATAAATGCAGTTCGTTTAAATACAGTAATCGGCTAAATTGCAGCCATGAGTTTAGAAATAGAAAAGGAAGACATTAAGCAACAATTTGAAACAGTTATTGCCACTGACGATAAACTTCAAATTACTGATTTTTTAAACGACCAAAATATTAGCGATGTGGCTGGGCTAATAAACGACTATCCCGAATACGAAGCACATATTATTGGTAATATGGCCATACATCGTGCTGCCAGCGTGTTTAAAATTTTAGATATTTCGCAACAAAAAGATATTGTAAAAGAACTACCGTCTTTTAAAACAGCCGAATTATTAAACGAGTTGCCACCCGATGATAGAACAGACTTTTTAGAAGAATTACCCAAAAATGTTATTCGTGATTTAATAAAACTATTAGATCCCGAAGAGCGTAAAATAACTTTAACACATTTGGGTTACCCAGAAGATAGTGTGGGCCGTTTGATGACACCTGATTATGTATATGTCTATGAGCACAATACTATTGAGGAGGTATTTGTAACCATACGTAGATATGGGAAAAATAGCGAAACCATTGATGTGATTTATGTGATAAACGAAGTTGGTGAATTAATAGATGATATACGCATACGAGATGTGATTTTAGCTTCGCCAGAAAAGTTGGTAAGCGAAATAATGGACGACCGTGTGGTGGCTTTACACGTTACTGACGATCAAGAGCAAGCTAGCCAAGTGTTTAAAATGAATAACCGCGTTGCCCTACCTGTAACGGATGATAATAATATTTTACTAGGTATTGTAACCATTGATGATATGCTTTGGGTTGCTAATGAGGAATTTAGCGCAGATATACAAATGATTGGTGGTACCGAAGCCTTAGATGAACCTTATTTAGACATTGCACTATCTAAATTATTTCGTAAACGCATTGGCTGGTTGGTCGTTTTATTCTTGGGCGAAATGTTGACTGCCACTGCCATGGGCTACTTTCAAGGGGAGATAGAAAAGGCAGTGGTATTGGCATTGTTTGTACCGTTAATTATAAGTAGTGGTGGCAATAGTGGTAGCCAAGCAAGTACCTTAATTATTCAAGCAATGGCTGTGGGCGACGTAAGTTTAGCTGATTGGTGGCGGGTTTTAAAAAGAGAATTATTAAGCGGTGTAATGCTTGGTGGGGTATTAGGAATTATTGGGTTTACCAGAGTATTTGTTTGGCATAGTATTTCACCAGTTATGTATGGGCCTCATTGGTTAATGATAGCCTATACCGTAGGTTTTAGTTTATTAGGGGTAGTACTTTGGGGTACGTTAAGTGGCTCTATGTTACCAATAGTTTTAAAAAAGTTAGGTGCCGATCCTGCTGTATCTTCCGCCCCATTTGTAGCTACTTTGGTTGATGTTACAGGGCTTGTAATTTACTTTAGTGTAGCACTATTATTTTTAAGTGGTACCTTGTTGTAGGCTGGTTGTTATTTGCTTATTATTATAAATCATCAAAATATTATATGCTTTAGGTACCAAGGTAACCGTATCTGAATTTAAAATAATTACTGTGTCTTTTACCTGCAACTGTTGAGATACATCCCACTTAATCAATCAAATTTTTAGCGGCATTTCAAGGCTGATTGCAAATCGGATGACATTTATATTTAAGTATTTGCTTAAATAAGTAATCTTTATTTAGCTTTGATCCAACTAATCAGTTTTAAAATGGCAAATGACACTTGCAGTAGGTTACTGGCAGACATAGAACAAATTAAAAGTTGCCGTGAAAAGATTAAGATACATTCCAAATCATTTTTGCAGTTAGGACAAGTTCTTGCTTTGGCAGGTAACGAAGTGCGACTGAAAATAATGTTTCTATTGGAAGAAGAAAATGAACTTTGCCCTTGTGACCTAAGCGACATATTAGGTATGAGTATTCCTGCAATTTCTCAACATCTTCGCAAACTAAAAGACGGCAATATTATTGAAGCCAGAAAAGTAGGACAAACTATTTTCTATTCGTTACGAAACGAACATTTAAAAACGATAAGACCGTTTTTAAAAATTATCAATCAACAAAATTTGGCAACTGTATGACAACGACAATAAAAAATAGCAAATGTGGTTGGGTAGCAGGAATGTTGACAGCAGTTGCAGCTTCTCTTTGTTGCATTACACCAGTTTTAGCATTGTTAGGCGGTACAAGTGTACTCGCTTCTTCAATTTCGTGGATTGAACCTTTCCGACCTTATTTAATTGGGCTGACCATTTTAGTTTTTGCTTTTGTGTGGTATCAAAAACTTAAACCACAAAAGCAAGTGAATTGCGATTGTGAAGAAGACAATAAAAAATCATTTTGGCAATCAAAATCGTTTTTAGGAGTTGTAACAGTAGTTGCAGGCTTACTAATTGCGTTCCCATATTATGCAAAAGCATTTTATCCAAAACCACTAGAAACAAAAGTTGTGGTGATAGATAAAACAAATATTCAACAAGTAATTTTTAAAATCAAAGGAATGTCTTGCGAAAGTTGTACCCAACACGTAAACAGCGAAATTTCAAAAGTGAAAGGGATTATTACATTTCAAACCTCTTATGACAATGCAAACAGTATTGTAAAGTTTGACAATAGCAAAACTTCTATTGACAGTATTGCAGCAGTAATCAATAGCACAGGATACAAAGTAGTTTCACAGACCGTAATAAACAACTAATGGACAAAAAAATTACACTTCAATCAATAATTACCTGCCCTGTTTGTGGATACAGACAAGAAGAAACAATGCCAACAGACGCTTGCCAATATTTTTATGAGTGTACAAGTTGCAAGACCCGGCTTAAGCCAAATCAAGGCGACTGCTGTGTTTATTGTAGTTATGGATCTGTAAAATGTCCCCCAATACAAATGGGAACTTCCTGCTGTTCGTAGGAAAAAAGAGTAGGCATCATAATTTACTTTTAATCTAAACAGTATTTGCAGATTCAGAAAAATATATGTTTTATAATTTTTCATGGACTACACTAGTTTTATCAATAAAGCCACTTTTGTGCCATCACTTTTTTTGAAATCGGGGAACGATTAAGCCTTCATGTTTTAAGTGGGATTAATGATTGTTGTATTTACGCACAGCTTTGAAAAACGAGTGAACCTTCAAAAAAAATGATGACATAACATCTATACGCTTATAAAACCTAAATACAACAAAGGATACAATAATTATTGTATCCTTTGTTGTATAGCAAAAAATATGTTATAATATCCATGGCATACAAAGCAAACGAAATCAATTAGCGATTATACTGGTGTTGAATCTCAATAATTTAATAAGGTTCAATACCAGTTGCTATAATACCAAATATTTGTGCTTAAGTATTATTGCTATTTTTTTACAAAATTTAGGGGATACTGAGTTTTTGAAAAGCCTCTATTTAGATCACTAATAAGGAATCGCCATAACTAAAGAAACGGTATTTATCTTTAATAGCTTTTTGATAAGCTGCCATTGCAAGGTCGTAACCTGCAAAAGCACAAGTCATAATTAGTAAACTTGTTTTTGGTAAATGAAAATTGGTAACCAAACTATCTGCCACACTAAATTTATACGGTGGATGAATGAAATGGTTGGTCCAGCCCTCATTAGGTTTTAATAATTTAGTAGCTGTAAAACTAGTTTCCATAGCACGCATAGTCGTAGTACCAATACTACAAACTCTATGGCCAGTTTGCTTTGCTTTATTTACAATATTGGCGGCTTCTTCTGTAATTTGATAGTATTCAGCATCCATTTTATGCTTACTTAAATCTTCTACTTCAATTGGTCTAAACGTACCTAAACCTGTATGTAGGGTTATTTCGGCAAAACGAATACCTTGAATTTCGCAACGCTTTATTAATTCTTTACTAAAATGCAGACCAGCAGTTGGCGCAGCTACTGCACCTTCGTGTTTAGCGTAAACTGTTTGATAACGTTCTTTATCTTCTTCGGTTGGGGTGCGTTTAATGTATTTAGGTAATGGGGTCTCGCCTAAAAAATCTAACATTTTCTTAAAACTTTCTTCATCCTCATCCCATAAAAAACGAATGGTACGACCACGGCTTGTTGTATTGTCAATAACCTCTGCAACTAGTTCTTCATTTTCGCCAAAGTATAGTTTATTGCCTACACGTATTTTTCTTGCGGGATCAACAATTACATCCCATAAGCGATTTGGCTTGTTTAATTCACGTAATAAAAATACCTCAATTTTTGCACCTGTTTTTTCTTTTCTACCATACATTCTAGCAGAAAATACTTTGGTATTGTTCACTACAAATACATCTTTATCATCAAAATAATCAAGAATATCTTTGAAATGTTTGTTTTCCATTGCACCAGTTTTGCGGTCAACAACCAACATTTTGGCATCCTCTCTTTGTTTTGTAGGATTTTGTGCAATAAGATTTAGTGGTAAATCGTACCTGAATTGCGATAATTTCATGTGTGACTATTTAAGTAAACTAATAAGCCACATTAAGTTCATCCATCAACCCAAAGGGTAGGAGGGTTTAAAGGATTAGCTTGATGTTACGGCATCAATTTTTTGTGAAAGTGTGCAAAAGTAAGGATTTAATAGTACTTAGCCAAGCGGGTATTAATCAATTATAATTGAATGCTTAAAGTGAATGGAATAATTATTTAATATTGCAACTATGCTAAAGATTAAAATAGCCACTATTGCAGATGCACAGCAAATTTCAGCCATTAGTAAACTAACATTTTACGAGGCATTTAGTGTCCAAAATACAAAGGCAGATATGGCTTTATTTTTAGCCGCTAATTTTAATATAAATGAAACTGAACAAGAAATAGCTAATAAGGCAAATACCTTATATTTAGTTTATACAAACAATCAATTATGTGGTTATGCAAAAGTGATTGAAAAAGATAATAGCAATGAATTTCCTAATACAAAAACCTTACGCATTTCTAGAATTTATGTAACTGATTCATTTATAGGGCAGGGAATAGGTAAAGCCTTAATGCAGCAATGCCTAAACTTTGCAATAGAATTAGGCAAAAATATTATTTGGTTAGGTGTTTGGGAAAATAATTTAGCTGCCATTACATTTTATCAAAAATGGGGCTTTCAAAAATTTGGTACCGAAATATTTGTTTTGGGTAACGACCCACAAACGGATTGGTTAATGAAAAAGCAACTTTAATCGCCAAATTGCATTCTAGTTTTAGGTACTAATTTTAGGTTTTTTAATAAAATTTGTTTTAGCTGAATTTTCACAATTTGCCCCATAGTTTTTGCCTTTAAAAAACCAATGTGGTGAAAATGATTAGCCAATTCTATTTTTAAGTTCTCTATTTTTTCGGGTGTAGAAATGGTATCAAGACACATAATATCAATTAGTTCTTTTATACGATAGCGTGAAGATGCCAATCTAAATACCACTTTTGTTTTTTCTTCTGCTTGGTATTGCTCAATAGATTGTTTATTTAGTAATGTGGCAACTATTTCTACTAATGGATAATTTTCTTTAAAAAACTGGGGTAAATACAAGTTTTTTCTACCTTCATAACATTGTTGATCAAAGTCAATAGCCCTAATTCTATATTGTACATTCTCAATATCTGGGGTAATATCTACCACAAAATTATAACTACGTATATCGCCCAATAAACGCATAAAACAACGTTCATTAAACTTTACAAATTCTTTGGCAAAACGTACTTTATTCGTATCTGCATGGTTGAGGTAAGATTTTATAAACTCATCCCCAGGAATCCCAGGAATATGCTCTTCTATTAAGGTTTGTTTGTTGGTAAAAAATGTTATGCGATTAGGCGATAACATATGTTCTAACTCTAATCCATACACCCTGCTTGCATCTGCTCGCTTAATATAAAAATGGTCGTAATTATCGTTAAAACGGTTCACAATACGAATACGAAAAGGCTGACTATTACCAAATACACAAAAATCTATACGAGCAACATCTAGTTGATTGATAAAGCTAAAATCGCCTTCTGTTTGTAAAATCGCATATACTTTTATTAAGCCATCTCGTAAAAAATGCCATTCACGCATATCATAAGATACTGTTTCCCAATAGGCATCTTTTCCTGATTTATCTTTTAATGGTACGCTGTATGTAAAACGCAATAAATCTTCATATTGCACAGGCAGTTCTACTTCACGACCATAATTTTGTAGGTATTTGCGTAAATGCTGGTTGATAGGGAAAATAGGTTTTTTCCTACTGGGTTTGTTGGGAATATCATTTTCTGGGTTAATATGTATCATTGTAATAAATGCAATATTTAAAGCGGCTTCTAAGACGCTAATCTAACAATAAGGTATCTGCCTCATCTAACAAACTAATATCAACATCAGTGCCTGAAATACCTTCCATTGAGCCTGAGATTTGCAACGAGCTATTGATAATTTTTTCTATAATTACCTGTTTCTTTTTCCAATTTTTCTCAAAATCATCTCGCTCTTTTTGCAATAAGTTTCTTAGGTTTTTAAATCCTTCACGCATGGCACTCCATTGACCAATAAATTCGTTGCCCACCAAATAATCATACAATAAAGCCATTTTATCGCCCTTATTTTCTTGTCCTTTTTTAGCGTCATATATTTTTAAAATAGCATTGCGAAGTAATAATGCCACACTTTTTACCTCGGTAAAAGTGCAGATATACACCCCATCTTTTTCGCCAAAGCGATCCATACCTTTTGGTAATGTTTGCGTAACTATTACGGCTACATCAGCACCCAAATTGCGCATATCGGTTTTTAATTTGTCAATCCAATCACCACCAAAGTCTTTGGTACGCTTACTCTCATAAATAATTTTACCCGCTTCTATACCAAATTGATTGCGTACAGTTTGAATACAATCTGCACCGCGTACACCTTTGCCCACTTCTTCAATTTTATCAAATGGAAAAGTGCTTTGCAATAGTTCTTCTAATAATAGTTCTTGTACCTCGCCTTGTAACTGCATACTGCCTTGTTCCGATTTACGACGCATTTCTTCAGCCAGTTTTTTCTGATCTTCTAATTGTTTTTCTAGCTCCTTTACTTTTAAAACAAAGTCATGTTCCTTTGCAGAAACCCTTTGTTCTTCTATCTTTCGTATATCGTCCGTAAGTTTTTCACGTTCTGCTTGTAATTTTTTTTGTATCGATAATTCAAGTTCTTCTTCTTTGGTTTTTAATGCTTCTTCTTTTCGGAAATAGTCCAGTTCCTTACGTTGTGCTTCCTTTAGTTTTTCTTTATTATTAGCATCGGCTTCTTGTAATAATTGTAGTTTATTTTCAAAATCGGCAGCAATGTTTTTAGTAATACTTTGCTGTAATTCGATTTGTATTTTTTGTTTTTCTACCGCCAACCGCTTAATTATTTCATCGTCTTTTAATTGCAATTGTTGTTGATAGGTTGCTTCTTTAGTTTTAAATTCATCATCTTTTTTCTTTTGCCAATCAAGCATTTTACTGCGTAATTCTTTTTCAATTTCATCACGCATTGAGTCGCCTGGCTCGAATTGGTGTTTACAGTTAGGACAAGTTATAATTAGTGATGCCATACGCTTTTTTTATACTTCAAATTTAAAATTAAGGTTTAATACACACATTTTTTTAAGTATTCTAAAACTATCATATAAAAAATGCCGACTATAAAAGTCAGCATTTATGTGCAGCAAAGGAGATTTGAACTCCCACGCCCGTTAAAAGGCGCTACCACCTCAAAGTAGTGCGTCTACCAATTTCGCCATCGCTGCGGGTAACTTATTGGACAAATGTAATAGAATAATCTTTTGGTATTTTATTGTACTTATTTACCCCATCTATATGTACTGATATCTAAACCTGCTAAGTCTAAAACCCTATCTACCACGGTGGCCGCCAATTCTTCCATTGTTTTTGGCAAACTATAAAACGATGGTGTTGCTGGTGCAATAATGCCGCCCGCAAGGGTTACAGTTTCCATATTTTTAATATGAATAAGGCTGTAAGGGGTATCTCTTACCATTAATAGTAAGCGTCTTCTTTCTTTTAACACTACATCGGCAGCACGGGTTATTAAATCGTCGCTTATGCCATGTGCAATTCTACCTAAAGTACCCATACTACAAGGTGCTACAATCATAATATTGTATTTTGCCGAGCCAGATGCAAACGGAGCATAAAAATCATTTTTATCAAAAAAGCGGACATCATAATTAGTATAATCGGTGTTCCCTAATTCTGTTTCCCACACCCCTTGGGCATTTTTACTCATTACCACGCTCAATTCTTGCCATTGGGTTTTCATCAATAGCAATTTATCTAGCAATACTTTAGCATAAATACTACCACTTGCACCCGTAATAGCTACTACTATTTTATTATTCATCATTCTATTTCAATAATAACACGTTAAAACTACAAATAGTTAAAATGTATTTTCATTAGCCGCTATAACTACTATTTGGTAATATTTACCCAAGATAAAAAACATAGACACTTATAAAGTTTAAACCTTAGATAAGGTATTTTTTTACAAAATGTTTTGCTTTCTTAAATCCTATGATTTACTTTTTTGTCTTGAAACAAAAAAGTAACAAAAAAATTCAAGGCTGTATAAAAAAGCTAAAAAATAAAATGCTTGTCTAAAATGAAATTAGCTCAAACTTTTTGTACAAATCCAAGCTATGTAAGACTTACCAACAATAAAATATCATTCAGCTTTTGTACCATTAATTTCATTTCTTAACGACAAGCTTTTTATTTTTCTTGACGCATTTTAATAATGCCAACTAAATACATAATCCTATTATACTTTTTCGGCTCTTAAACTTCTATAAGCTAAAACAGTGCTAATTAGTGTTAAAAAGGCGCCGAGTAAAAACGGTGCACCAGGAAAATAGATAGGTGCAGTTGGCTTTGTAAAATACGCAAAAATATTAGTCATTAATAACGGGCCAATGACTGAAGTAGCACTCATTAAACTGGTTAATGCCCCTTGCAATTCACCTTGCTCATTAGCAGGTACATGCGTAGAAATTAGCCCTTGTATGGATGGCCCCGCAATACCGCCTAAGCAATAAACAGCAGTAAATGCAAACATCATCCAAGAGGTAGACGCATATGCAAATAACAATAGCCCAACTGTATAAAATGCTAACCCAACATACACACTCTTTTCTTGCCCAAATTTAGGAATAACTACACGTACTATCAACCCCTGCACTATCATAATACAAACCCCAATTACCCCAAGCGAAATACCAATCATGTTCTCGTTCCATTTTAGTTTCTCAATGGTATAATAACTCCAAGTGGTTTGTACAGCGTGTGCAGCAATATAAATAAGGGTGATAGATAATACCAACCCTGCGATTACAGAATATTTATTTAATAGTTTTAATGCACCAATAGGGTTAGCTCTTTTCCATTCAAACTCACGCCGATTTTCTTTACTTAAACTTTCGGGCAAAATAAAATAACCATATAGCCAATTTAATAACGATAATACAGCGGCTGCTATAAACGGCAACCTAACGCCGTAATGTGCCAAACTACCCCCTAAAATGGGCCCAATAATAAACCCTAAACCAAAAGCCGCACCAATCATTCCAAAGTTTTGGGCACGTTTTTCTGGGGTGCTTATATCTGCAATGTATGCCGATGCAGTGGTAATACTGGCGCCTGTAAAACCAGCAATCACTCTACCAATAAACAACCAAAATATAGATGGTGCAAATGCTAAAAACAAATAATCTACACCAAATCCAAATAATGAAAATAATAAAACAGGTCTGCGACCATACTTATCGCTAAGATTACCAATAATGGGTGAACACATAAATTGTGTAAATGAGTAAGCTAAAATAAGCCAACCACCATAAATAGCTGCCTCGCTTAATGACCCATGAATTAGGTTTTGTATTAATTTGGGTAATACCGGAATAATAATGCCAAAACCTATAATATCAATTAACAGTGTTATAAATATGAAACCTAAAGCAGCCTGTTTTTTATCTTTTGCCATAATATGTTAGTTGCTGCAAAGTAAAAGTTTTATGGGTAATAGAACTGTACCATTTAAAAGGTGTCTAACATTTTTTCAATCGGTTTAAACCCATTATTACAAAGTAGGCTAAGCTTACGGCTCTTTTAGCGCAATTATGATGCACCCATTTTAATGCTAAATAATAAATAGTGTAAGTGCCTGTAATTTTTGTACCATGCTTGTACAATAAGCCTAGTGTAAGTATGTATATGAAATGCCAATTCTACCTTTGAAACACTCGCCAGAACTTAGAAAGCACCAAACTTGCCTTTGAAACGCTCGCCAGAATTTTGAAAGCACCAAACTTGCCTTTGAAATACTCGCTGGTACTTTGAAAGTACCAATCCTTCCTTTGAAATACTCGCTGGTACTTTGAAAGTACCAATCCTTCCTTTGAAACACTCGCTAGAATTTTGAAAGTACTAATCTTTCCTTTGAAATACTCGCCAGCACTTTGAAAGCACCAAACCTTTCTTTGAAACACTCGCCAGTACTTTGAAAGTACCAATCCTTCCTTTGAAACACTCTCCAGCATTTTGAAAGCACCAAACTTTCCTTTGAAACGCCCGCCAGAACTTTGAAAGCACTTAAGCCATTTTTTATTTAGGGGTACTTGGTGGCTGTGGTGTATTGTTACTGCCACTGTTTTGTATGGCTTTTTTAATGGTAGAGAAGCTAAACAAATCTTTCTTAGCCGATTTTGTCTTTTTATAAAAGTCTTGCACCAATTTGGAAAAGTCAGTAATTACCGCTGTATACACCGCATTTAATTCTGCAATGCCATCGGCAGTAACTATTTTGCTACTAGCCTTATAGGTTTCTTGGGTTATGTTGTTGTTGTTTAGCGTAGTGGCATAGCCTATAATTGTATCTAACACAGTGGTTTTAATATCTTTACTAGCCGTAATTTCTGCCTTTACAGTGGCTGTAAGGTTGGTTTTAAACATGGCCAATAGCTCTATTAAGGCTATTTGGTCTTTGGCTTGTGCTTTTTTGCTAAAGGCGGTAAAGCCAAGCTGCGTAAGCAATTCGGCACGTTTTACTGCATCTTTTATCGCTACGTTTAGGCGTAAACTTACGGTTGATAATAGTGGCAAAGCTTCTGCTTGTATGGCTTTTACAGTAGCTGTCGCTTCTCGTAAGTCTTTTTTAGGGTCTATACCTAAAATGTCTGTAAAATCTTTGGCTACTCGGGCTTTTAAAGTGGTAATTAATGCAGAATTCCAGTTTTCGTTTTCTGCGGTTAGTTCGGTAATATTATCTGCTGCATTTTCTAATATTACAGAAACTGTGGTAAGCATCACAGCGTCTTTGGCGCTGAAATTACGTGTGGTGGCAGCTTGTGGCATACAGTTTATTTTTAAAGAGCTAAAATATGCTATAAATTTATAACAAGAAAATTATTTTTTATATCAAAAAAAGAACCACAACGCAACAGTGCAAAAAAGATAATTACCTCCTGTGCTTCCTTGTACTGTGTTTTTTGCTACAATAAAAGCTACAGAGCACTACTGCTGCTGGTTACATCATTGCACCCTAATTGTGGAAAATTCAAACACTCTTTTATCAGATTCATAAACGATATTTGTTTGTTCTGATTCAATTGGTATAATTAGTGTAATTCGCTTATTCTATTTGCTATCTGGACGTGAAATTCGTGTCATTCTTTTAAAATTCATATCATCAAATGCAATTCTCTCACTTACATGTTCATACGCAATATTCCCTATTAGATGGTGCAGCAAATATTGCCGATTTATATAAAAAAGCGGGTAAGTTTAATATGCCAGCACTCGCCATTACCGATCATGGCAATATGTTTGGTGCTTTTGAGTTTGTGGCCAATGCTTGGAAAAATACAAAAGTGGTGGGAAAAGATACCAATGGCAAAGACATTGTAGAGCCAACCATAAAACCTATTGTGGGCTGCGAATTTTATGTGGTGGCAGATAGACATGCTAAGGCATTTACCAAGGGTGAAAAAGATGTACGTTACCACCAAGTATTGTTGGCTAAAAACAAAGTGGGTTATCAAAATTTGGTAAAATTAACCTCGCTTGGTTTTATTGAAGGCATGTACAGTAAGTATCCTCGTATTGATAAAGAATTAATTGAAAAATACCACGAAGGTTTAATTGCCACCACGTGCTGCATTGGTGCGTATGTGCCACAAGCTATTTTAAAAAAGGGCGAAGAAGCTGCTGAAATTGAGTTTAGATGGTGGTTGGATATGTTTGGTGAAGATTATTTTATAGAAATTCAACGGCATGGTATTAAGGAACAAGAAATTATAAACCAAACCTTATTAAAGTTTGCAAAGAAGCATAATGTACCTGTAATTGCTACCAACGATAGCCATTATACAGATCAAGAAGATTATAATGCCCACGATATTTTACTATGCATAAATACTGGCGAAAAGCAAGCTACGCCTGGTTTTGATGATATGGTAAATGATGATGCCCAGATAAAAAATAAACGGTTCAAGTTTCCCAACGATCAATTTTATTTGAAGTCGCCAGACGAAATGGCAAAGCTGTTTGCAGATATACCTGAAAGCATTGACAATACCAATATAATTGTTGATAAGGTAGAAATTTTAAACCTTAAAAAAGATATTGCCTTGCCAAACTTTCCTATTGCAAAAGAATTTAAAGTTCATGCAGATGATACCCTGAACCAATGGGAATATTTACGCCATATTACCTACGAAGGTGCAAAAAATCGCTATTCTGATATTGAACCAACCACCCAAGAACGGATTGATTTTGAATTAGCCACCATAAAGTTCATGGGTTTTGCCGGTTATTTTTTAATTGTATCAGACTTTATACAAGCTGGAAGAAATATGGGCGTTTTTGTTGGGCCAGGCCGTGGTTCTGCTGCGGGTTCAGTGGTGGCTTATTGCATTGGCATTACCAATATTGACCCCATAAAATATAATTTACTTTTTGAGCGGTTCTTAAACCCTGATCGTAAATCAATGCCAGATATTGATACCGATTTTGATGATGATGGCAGGCAAAAAGTAATTGATTATGTGGTAAAAAAATATGGTAAGTCGCAGGTAGCCCAAATTATTACGTATGGCACTATGGCTGCAAAAAGTAGCATTGCAGATGTGGCACGAGTGATGGATTTACCATTGGCAGAAAGTAGGGCCTTAACCAAATTGGTACCAGATAAACCAGGTACAGATTTAGGTCGTGTTTTAAAAGCACCCTTAACAAAAAAAGACGGTGAAAAAAGCTTGGAAGAAAAAGAAGGCTTGCAAGGTGATGACTTAGAAAATGTAAAACAATTACGGGAAATTTATAAGGGTACTGATATACGTGCAAAAGTGTTAAAAGAAGCTGAAAGGCTTGAAGGCAGCGTACGCAACACAGGTATTCATGCAGCAGGTATTATTATTGCACCAACAGATTTAACCGATTTAATACCTGTTGGGACATCTAAAGAGTCAAACTTGTGGCTAACCCAATTTCAAGGGAATATTATTGAAGAAGCAGGCGTAATTAAGATGGACTTTTTAGGTTTAAAAACCTTGTCTATTTTAAAAACTGCGTTAGAGTTGATTAAGCAAAATCATGGTGAAGAAATTGTGATTGATGATATTCCATTAGATGATGAGGCTACATTTCATTTATACCAAAAAGGTGAAACCAATGCTACTTTTCAGTTTGAAAGTGTGGGGATGCAAAAATATTTACGCGAATTAAAACCCGACCATTTTGGTGATTTAATTGCTATGAATGCCTTATATCGCCCTGGTCCAATTGCTTACATACCAGACTTTATTGAACGGAAACATGGTAGGCAAGCAATTACTTACGATGTGCCAGATATGGAGGAATATTTACAGGAAACCTATGGTATCACGGTATATCAAGAGCAGGTAATGTTGCTATCGCAAAAGCTAGCGGGGTTTTCTAAAGGCGATGCCGATGTGTTGCGTAAAGCCATGGGTAAAAAACAAATTGCGGTGCTTAATAAAATGAAAGCACAGTTTATTACAGGTGCAATTGCCAAAGGACACCCTGAAGATAAACTAGAGAAAATATGGACCGATTGGGAGGCATTTGCACAATATGCGTTCAATAAATCGCACTCAACTTGTTATGCATTTGTGGCTTATCAAACAGCATATTTAAAAGCACATTACCCAAGCGAATATATGGCTGCAGTATTAAACCATGCAGGCAGTATAGATAAGATTACTTTTTTTATGGAAGAGTGTAAACGCATGGGTATAAAAGTGCTTGGGCCAGATGTAAATGAATCGCTAAAAGGCTTTGCTGTAAACAGTCGTGGCGAAATTAGATTTGGATTAGGTGGCTTAAAAGGTGCTGGCGATAACGCCGTAGATAGCATTATTGCTGAAAGAAAAGCTAATGGAAATTATGTAGATATTTTTGATTTTATTAAGCGTGCCGTTTCAAGAAACGTTAATAAAAAATCGTTAGAAAGCATGGCTTATAGTGGCGGGTTTGATTGTTTTACACAAATACATAGGGCACAGTATTTTAATATTCCTGAAGGCGAGCGCATAAGTAGCTTAGAAAAAATGATTGGGTTTGGTCAAGTATCCAATAACTTAACCACTGGTACAACCAATACTTTGTTTGGCGATTTACCTTCTGAAATGACGATAACCCCACCCAAAATTGCACCATGCGAACCTTGGAGTTTAACAGAGAAATTAGAGCATGAAAAAGAGGTAACTGGGATGTTTATGAGCGGTCATCCGCTAGATCATTATAAGTTTGAGTTAAAATATTATGGCATTATGCAGTTAAGCGATTTTAACGAGTTTAAAGAAAGTACTACTTTGGCACAAGCTAATGCTGGCGTAAACTTTAAGATAGCTGGTTTAGTGGGTAATTGCCAACACCGCACAACAAAAACAGGTAAAAGTTTTGGCATTTTATCGTTCGAGGATTTAACTGGTAAAACAGAATTGGCTTTGTTTAGTGATGATTATGTAAAATTCATCAACTATTTTGACAAGGGTAAAAGCATTTTGGTGCAAGGCTTTTTTAAGGCATCTTGGAAAGGCGATGCTTTTGAGTTTAAGGTAACAAGTATTAATTTACTAGAAACTGTCAAACAAAATCTTACAAAAAGCATTGATATTACTGTACCTCCATCGGCAGTTTCTGGCAATTTTGTAGAATTTGTAAGCAGAAATGTCCGAAGCCATCCTGGTAAATCCTCATTAAGGTTTAATATGATTGAGCCAAGAGAAAATTTAAAAATTAGTCTGTACACAACAGAAAAAGGCTTTTTAATGAATGAGGAGATGGCAGATTTCTTAATGGCCAATATGGATGTAGAAATTAGTGTGGGCTTAGTTGGTTAGTTTCGATTTATTCCCAAAATTTTATTAAAATATATAACGCAAAGTTTATAAACATTGTTTTGAAGCATATTTGCAAATACAAATATTTCCGTATGAAATTTCTACTAATTATTGTTGCAACGTTGGCGTGTAGTGTTACCCAAGCTCAAAATATGATGGGTAATAAAGATAGCCTTAAAGCTTGGTATTTAAAAGATAAAGCCACCGATGGATTTGCTGGTATTAGTTTAAACAAGGCCTACCAATTACTAAAAAATAAAAAGAGTACGCCCATTATTGTTGCGGTTATTGACTCTGGTGTTGATACAACGCACGAAGATTTAAAAGGTATTTTATGGCACAACCCAAAAGAAATTCCTAATAATGGTATTGATGATGATGGTAATGGTTATGTGGATGATTACTATGGTTGGAACTTTTTAGGTGGAAAAGATGGGCGTAATGTAGAAAAAGCCTCATCAGAAAAAGCACGGGTATACCACGCCTATAAAGCTATTTACAGTGGTAAACAGATTGATGAAACCAAATTATCTACCCAAGAAAAATACAAGTATGACATGTGGGTACAAGCTGCGAAAGAAATAGAGCCTTCAGCCGAAAGCAGTGCTCAATTACCCATGATGCAACGCGTACGCAGTACTTTAATAGCATTAGACTCTATTATAAAAAATGAGACAAATAAAAAAGAATATACGTCAGATGAATTAGATACATTAAGCTTAACTAGTTCTGAAGGTAAAATGGCAAAATCGAAATTTTTGAATTTAATGAAAATGATAGGCCTTGGTAGCGAAGTAAAAAATACCATGGTTTTAGAAATGATTAATGAAGAAGTAGATAAAATGCAAGATGATGCCGAGGCGAAAAATACACCCCCTGTTGATTATAGAGCAACCATTATAAAAGATAATGCTGACAATATAACTGATAAATTTTATGGTAATAAAGATGTAATGGGTGCAAGCAGCTTGCATGGTACACACGTTACGGGCATTATTGCAGCAAGTCGCAATAATGGTATTGGTATGGATGGTATTGCTGATAATGTAAAAGTGATGATGCTACGTGCAGTGCCAAATGGTGATGAATATGATAAAGATATTGCATTGGCCATTCGTTATGCGGTAGATAATGGTGCTAAAGTAATTAATATGAGTTTTGGTAAAAGTTTTTCTCCTGATAAACAATGGGTAGATGATGCCTTTAAGTATGCCGCAAGTAAGGATGTATTAATAGTGCATGCAGCTGGTAACGATGCTAAAAATATTGATAGTACCAATAACTTTCCTAGCAGTGTTTTTTTAGATAATACCATTGCCAAAAATGTAATTACAGTTGGTGCAAGCAGTGATCCTGCTATTGCGAAAAGTTATACCGCCTCTTTTAGTAATTATGGCAGGGTAGGTGTTGATGTGTTTGCACCTGGCAACCAAATTTATAGCACTTTACCTATTGGCAACGCATATGGCTTTTTAGATGGTACAAGTATGGCAAGTCCTGTTGTTGCTGGTTTAGCTGGTTTATTACGTTCTTATTTTCCTAAGTTAACTGCTGAACAAATAAAACAAGCAATTAATAGTGGTGCAACTAGGTTAGGTAGCGATGTAAAAACGTTAAAGCCTGGTACCGACCAAGAAGTTGCTTTAAGTACGCTTTGTAAAACTGGTGGTTTACTAAATGCGTTTGGTGCTGTTGAGGCAGCTGAAAAACTAAGTAATATGTCCACTAAATAAATGAATGATAATTTACCAAGATATTCTTTTCAAAATAAAAAAATAACTGATTATGTCTCGACCTCAATCTGGCGATTTTAGTAGCTATGCACAAACCTATGTAGATGCAACAACTGGAGAAACTGTAAATGAATTAGTAGCAAATCATTCTAAAGTGATATTAGATTTTATTGAAGCAATACCAGAAAGCAAAGCTAGTTTTAGTTACGCAGATGGTAAATGGACGGTAAAGCAATTACTGCAACACATGATTGATACTGAGCGTATTTTTAATTATAGAGCTGTAACATTTGCAAGACAAGATACTGTTAGTTTGTTTGGATTTGATGAAAATGAGTATGCAAATGCAGCTACAGCAGCGCATAGAACTTTAATAGATTTGAAAAAAGAATTTAGTTTATTAAGACAATCAACTGATTTGTTTTTGTCATCACTAACCGATGAGGATTTGGCACAAAAAGGTATGGCGAGTAACCATATTATTACGGTTAATGCTATTGCATTTATAATTATTGGTCACAATTTGCATCATATAAAAATATTACAAGACAGATATTTATAAGTGGGAATGCCTTATTTATTGCTTAAAATAGAAAATGCCTTTGCAAAAGCAAAGGCATTTTCTGTAAAACATTATTGATTGCTATCTAGGTAAATTAAAGAGAAATCTAATTACCCTAAATAAGCTTTTAAAGCATTACTATATCGGGCTTTTTGTAAGCGTTTAATAGCACGTTCTTTAATTTGGCGAATACGTTCTTTGGTTAAATCGTACTTAACACCAATTTGCTCAATTGTTACACCATTTTCTCCATCAAGGCCAAAATAGGCATTTACAATTTCAGCTTCACGGGGGCTAAGACTTTTTAGCACACGACGAATTTCTTCACGTAAACTGTCCTTCATTACATCTTCATCTGTATCGTCGCTACCTTCTAATAAATCACCCATTGCTACATCTTCTGCTTCATGTACTGGTGCATCTAATGATGTGTGACGTGTATTACTTTGGAAAATGTTGTTAATTTCTGTCTCACTCATTTCCAAAATATCACTCAACTCTTCGGTACTTGGCTCACGTTCATGCTCTTGTTCAAAAGCCATGTACGCTTTGTTAGCTTTATTGTAAGTACCAATTTTGTTTTGTGGTAAGCGTACTAATCTACCTTGTTCGGCTAAAGCTTGTAAAATAGACTGACGAATCCACCAAACGGCGTAAGAAATAAATTTAAACCCCTTTGTTTCATCAAAGCGTTGAGCTGCTTTAATTAAACCTAAATTTCCTTCATTAATTAAATCACTTAAAGAAAGGCCTTGGTGTTGATATTGTTTGGCAACAGATACCACAAAACGCAAATTGGCCTGCACTAATTTGTCGAGAGCTCTCTGATTACCCATTTTGATTTTCTGAGCCAGCGTGGTTTCCTCTTCGGGAGTGATCATCGGAATTTTAGAAATTTCCTGCAGATACTTTTCTACGGCTTGTGAATCTCTGTTGGTAATCTGGGTTGCAATTTTGAGCTGCCTCATAGTTTAAATAGAATTTACTGAGATGTAAACGATAAATAGACACGTATTGTTCTGCTTGTGCTGCTATAACAACGTTAAACTATTTATCAATTTTGTAAAGTTGGCGAAAGTAAGGTTATCAACTCAAATAAAAGGGTTTTTAGTGATAAATTTCAATTTATGTGAAAGAATTTTTTTAGTAATGCTTAATAATCATTGTGGTCATTTGTATGATTATCAAGTATTCTTAACAATGCTTTGTTATTTTGTGCCAAATTAATTTTTATGCTTCAAAAAAGTATCGTCATATTAATCTTTAGTTGTTTTTCAACAAGCATTTACGCACAAAATCCCACTATCACTATTGTTGATACCAGTAAAAAAGTAAGTATTCGAGGGTTAAGTGTCGTAGATAACAACACTGTTTGGTGTAGTGGCACCAATGGATCGGTAGCAAGAAGTATAGATGGGGGTAAAACTTTTATTTGGCAAACAG
This sequence comes from Chitinophagales bacterium, assembly GCA_038327865.1. Classification (GTDB taxonomy): domain Bacteria; phylum Bacteroidota; class Bacteroidia; order Chitinophagales; family Chitinophagaceae; genus Parasediminibacterium. Next base: position 49,795 of record JBBQLL010000019.1, read on the forward strand.
TTAAAGGCTACGAAAAGCGAGATTTTAGAGATATTGAAGCTTTTGATGCCAACACGGCTTTAATTATGGGTATTGCAGAACCAGCCATTATTTTAAAAACCAAAGACGGTGGTAACACTTGGCGCAAAGTATTTGAAGACAGTACAAAAGGTATGTTTTTAGATGCTATGGATTTTGATGAAAAAGGCAATGGCGTTGTGGTTGGTGATCCGATAGATGGAAAGCCTTATATTCTTTTAACAAAAAATGAAGGTGATGATTGGGTTAGAGATAAAAGAAACGATACTTTAATAGTTGGCGAAGCTTTTTTTGCATCAAGCGGTACTAATATAAAAATAATTATGAATAATATTGAATTATTAAAAAGTTATGTATTTGCAACAGGAGGTACTAAATCAACTTTCCACATTGATAATACTAAAAAAATTTTTAAATTACCAATCATTCAAGGCAAAGAATCAACTGGGGCAAATTCAATAGATGTATATAAAAATAATGCTATAATAGTTGGTGGTGATTTTACCAATGATAAAGACACGACTTTAAACTGCGTTTTGGTTGATATGCAAACAAATCCACCGAAATTTTCTCACCCACAAACCCCACCGCATGGTTATAGAAGCTGCGTAATTTATATAACTAAAAAAACATTGGTAACCTGTGGTACAAGTGGTGTTGATATCAGTTATGATGGCGGTAAAAACTGGGAGTTAATATCTACCCAAAGCTTTCATGTGGTGCAAAAAGCTAAAAAAGGTAATGCTATTTACCTTGCAGGCAGCAAAGGCAAAATAGCCAAATTAGAATTATAATTTGGTTATCATTAGTTAAGTTGAAGATTGCAGAGAAGGAGTAGCAACTACTTCATTTTCTTCCTCAATTTTCTCTGTAACGGTTTCTTGTTCCAGTGCTAAAAACATAATACAAACATTTAACTCAAACCCAATAAGGAGGATAAGAGAGTTAAAACGTATGATAAGCATGATAATAAGTACGGTACCAATTGAGCCATAAATTTTATCGAACCGTGCAAAATGATTGACCCAATAAAATAAAATAACGGTGGTTAATAATATAAGTATGGTGGCTAGAACCGAACCTGCTGAAAACAATGGCCATCGTTTTTTTACAGATGGTGCGTACTTGTAAATAAGTCCAATACCATAAAATAAAAACCCAACAAGAATAAACCATCTTATACCGTTCCACCATTGAATACGCGCCTTACGTTTCATTTGAAATAAGGTTTTAAGTAGTAATGCAAATTGGTCTTGACCAATGAGTAGTGTAGTTGATGCTAAAACCAAAATAATTAAAATAAATGTTAACTTAATAGCGCGCATTCGCCTATGTAAAAAGTATTTTTTATTTTCTAATACCGATCTGTCAAACGTTCTAATAACACCAATCATAGCATTTGACGCATAAAAAATAACTAATACAAACCCAAAAGAATATAAGCCAACCTGTCTTTCCATCAAGCTATTCATTAAATTACGAATGAATGTGTAAGTGCTAGAATTTGGTGTAATGTCTTTAAATAAGCCCAATATTTCGGCTTGCATATCGTTCGATTGCGGTAAATAAGGAATGATTGCAAATAAAAATAAAGCCCCCGCAGGCAAAGCCATAATTAAGTTAAACGAAATAGCAGATGCCCTTTCGTTTAAACCCAGTTTATCTATTTGTTTAATAAAAAATTTACTAACATCATATAAGCTTACTGTTCTTTTATGAAAATATATTTGTTTACTTATTTGCGCAAAAAAAGTAACAGGTTTTGATCGTAATATGACACGTTCTAGTTTAGTCATTACTTTGAGCATTCTTCTTTTCTAGGTAAATATTGAGCGCTTTTTGGTAAGCTTTTGCATATTGTAAATGTTCGGCATAATTGGTGCTAAAATGACTACCACCTTTTAAATCGGCATTCGCAACAAAAAATAAATAATCAGTTTTTGGGGCATTTAAAACCGCGTCAATTGTACGGGTACTTACAGTGCAAATTGGGCCAGGAGGCAGCCCAGCATTACGATACGTATTATAAGGTGATTCTATTAGTAAATTTTTATCGTAAATACGCTTTATTGTAAAATCGTTCATGGCAAAACGTACTGTTGGGTCTGCACCAAGTTTCATGCCTTTGTTGTAGCGGTTAATGTAAACACTTGCAATATTGCCTTTATCCTCTTCTTTGTTGGTTTCTTCTTCAACTATAGATGCTAGCGTGTACACTTCTGTTGGGGTTAATGCTAGTGCTGTTGCTTTTATTTGTCGGTCTTTTGCATCCCAAAATATATCTCTTGCATTTTTTATTTTAGTAAAAATTTTACTAAGTGGGGTAAAGTAATAAAAAGAATAGGTGTTTGATAAAATGATTGAAAAAACAGTATTGTTATCAACTCCAAATTGTTTTAAACTGTCATTATTATTTAAAAAATTTAAAACAGTTGTACTATCTGATGCAAAATTTTTTGCAATTAATTTTGCCAAATCTTCTTTGGTTCGGAGTTTATTAATTACAAGCTTTACTTCTGCTTGTCTATTGCTACGCAATATTCTAGCTAGTGTTAGCAAATTATCGCCATTTTTTAATTGAAATCTACCAGGTTTTAATTTATCCCAAACACCTAGTTTATCTGCTAAAACACCAAATGCCATGGTATTTTCTATAATGTGTTGGCTCTCTAACGTTGCTAATACAGCGGCTTTATCTGTTTTGCCATTTTCTACTACAAAACTTTTTGATTTTTCATTAAAAGCTGTTGCTGATGCAAATGTTAAGTAAGCAACAATCATGGCTGCTAAAACAAATAAGATGAAAATAAAAGAGATGATTTTTTTCATGGCATCATATTAAATAAAAAACCCCGACTGTAAACCAACAGACGGGGCAATTTAGGTTATTAAAACAATAATTATTTTTTTACTGGTGGTGCAGTAGTAGCTGGTGCAGCACCACTAGTATTTACCTTATTTATCAATGAGTTATCAACTGCAGTAGTAGAACTACCTTTTAAAAATAGGGTAGAGGTTAATGCTAAAACAGCAATAATACTTGCAAAAATCCATGTGCCTTTTTCTAAAACATCGTTTGTTTGTTTAACACCCATAATGTTGTTACTTAAGCCACCAACATTACCTGACAATCCACCACCTTTTGGATTTTGAACCAAAACTATAAAACCTAAAGCCACACTGGCTATAACTATTAATGCTAAAAACAAGTAAATCATGATTATATACCTTTTAATTGTTGAATTCGATGTGCAAAATAAGCGGATTTCTGAGGATCTAAAAAACTTAATTTTATATAGAGTTGAATAGCCTTGTCAACCTTGCCTTGTTTTATAAATACATCAGCCATTGTTTCGGTTACAATTTCTCTTGCTGCAATAGATGTTTTGGCAATATTGGCTATTGCTTTTTCCAATTCAGGGTCTGTACCTAAATCTTGTGGATTAGGACTTTGACCTTTTACTTGTTTTAACCAATCAGTAAATCTTCTTAATTGAAGTGTTAATTTATCTTGTGTCTGTTTGGTTAAATCTATTTTTATACCTTGAGATGCAAAATAATCTACCGTATAAAATGGTTCTTTTTCAAAATCTAGTTTGGCATCTTCGTCTACTGGTTTTCTAAAATCTGCCATTTGGTTTGATAATACCGATGCAATATTATTTGTTTTGTTTTTCTCCTCCTCCAATACATCGTCCTCACCATAAGCTTCACTTAAAGAAACTACATTATCTGACATATCAGTGGCAGTATCAGACAGTTGGTTGCTAAAGCCATTAAAATTATAGGTTGGGATAGTTGAACCAATATTTTTTTCTAATTGGGCGGTAGTATTGTCACTTGTTGGATTATAAATACGACCACTATTGCCCTCTAATAATTGCTTCACAGCCTCAAGCGTTGGCACATTATAATTAATAGCTATATTAGTAGAATCAGTTGGTTGCGATGGTTGTAGAATTGGTTCAACAGGTTTTACAGGCTCTGGTGTTTTTACTGCTGGGGGGCTATCTTTTAGTGAATTAGAAAGTGCATAAGCTGAATAATCAACAATACCATCATCATTAACGGGTTGTTTTAATATGGGTGCAGTTGGTTGATAATTATCTGGTTCTTTTTCAACAATTATTGCTGGTGTTATTACTGTAGTTTCATGTGGTGCAACAACTATTGGCTGAATAATTGGCTGCGGAGCAACAGGCATTGTAAACACTGGTGTTTCTACTGGTAAAATTGTTGCCTGATAAGGTTTTGAATTTCCGTTTAATACTATTTTTTCTAGAATTGGTTCTGCAATCGTTTCATTGTGCAATTGGTATTGCAGCCACATAGGATTACTAAAATGTAAGGCAGTTTTTTGTAATTGATAATTGAAACTATAGCTATTTTGCTCTTTTTGTTTTAATGCCAATAAATATTGTGCAGGCGCAAAATAAGGATACTCTTTAGCGATATTTAACAAATCGTCAATATCTACAGAGGCTAGGCTATTATTACCTGATATGTTGTATAAAACTTGTTCTATTGCCATCGGGGTTGAAAATACAAATAATTACCAATTAGAAAAAATATGGTTAAAAATTTCGTCAATTAAGTTACGAACTATTTCGTCTTGCAATTGAACATAGGCTTCATCAATAGATTTATTGGCAGAAAAATCGAAGTTACGACTTACATCAAATTCATCTGTTTTATTCTCTAACGTATTTTTTACAATCATATGTACACCAACTGTTAAACGGTTGGTAGCAGCTTGGGTTGAAGAAATAGCTGTAGTAGTAATATTATAAGTAGATATAAAACCACTTAATTGATAATGTGCATCATCGTTAGTAGTTCTGGTTAGCTTTGTTTGGCTTACTATTTTTTGTTGTAATTTCTCATTAAGTTTTGGGGCTAATTGTGTGTTAATAATTGGAGCCCTATTATCAATAAAATTAATTTTAATTGTTTTGTATTTGGTATAATCGATAGATACATCTTTTAAAGTATATGCAACGCTGCAAGAGGTAATTAATATTGTACAATTAAAAATTAAAAATGCTAATCGTAAATATTTAAAACTAATTAATTGAGACTGTTTTTTTGAATGTTTCATTTTTCATTTTTAGTTCCTAAAGGTCATCAATATCATATTCTTTCAACTTTCGGTACAGTGTACGTTCACTAATACCCAAGTCTGCCGATGCATCTTTACGTTTACCCTTATGTTTTTTTAAAGCTTTTATAATTAATTCTTTTTCAATAATCATTATGTTCAACGTTTCTTCAACTTCCTCGTGTTGCAAAATATCTTCATCATGCAGCAATACAGCTTGGTTGTTTGGTTGATATTGCTGTTGCGGAACAATATGCTGATTGTTAGATGCTGGCAACATGGTTTGCAATTCGTGACCACCATTGCTATTATGAAAATCAGTCATCAAACTTTCTTTGGTAAAATTTGCCGCCGTGCCAGCCAGTGAAGGGTTTTGCAGAATTTCAAGAAACATTTTTTTTAATTCTGTTACATCTTTCTTCATGTCAAAAAACAATTTGTATAGCAATTCTCTTTCATTGGCAAACTCGCCTTGTAGTGCTGCATCGCTAGCCAACATGGGCATACGGTTGATTACTTTTTCAGGTAAAAATTTCTTTAGCTGAGCAGCATTTAAAACCTGTGAATTGCTTAAAACTGAAATCTGTTCTGCAAGGTTCTTCAATTCACGTACATTACCAGGAAAGGGATAGTTAATTAACAAATTTCTGGCCTCTTCATCCAATTGAACAGGCGTTGTTTTATAGCGTTCTGCAAAATCTACCACAAATTTTCTAAACAATATTAGTATGTCTTCTTTTCTATCTCGTAAAGCAGGTACACGAATTGGTACTGTACTTAAACGATAATATAAATCTTGCCTAAAACGTCCTTTTTCTGCAAATTCTAGCAACTCTCTGTTGGTGGCTGCAATTACCCTAACATCTGTTTTTTGTACTTTAGACGAACCTACCCTAATAAACTCGCCAGTTTCTAACACACGGAGTAACCGAGCTTGTGTACCCAAAGGCATTTCGCCAATTTCATCTAAAAATATAGTACCGCCACTTACGGTTTCAAAATAGCCTTTTCTACTATCTACAGCACCTGTAAATGCTCCTTTTTCATGGCCAAATAATTCACTATCAATAGTACCTTCTGGTATGGCACCACAGTTCAAAGCAATAAAAGCATTGTGCTTACGAGCAGAAGTTGCATGAATAATTTGCGAAATTACCTCTTTACCAACACCACTTTCGCCAACTACTAATACAGTTAAATCGGTTGATGATACTTGTACAGCAGTATTTAAGGCAAAGTTTAATGCTGGTGCATTGCCTATGATTCCAAACCTATTTTTTATACTTTGTAAATCCATTCTTTTTCTTTCTTAATATGATTATTTAATAATCTCTCCCAAAAGTGTTGCCCTAGTACACGTATTAACTTTTACAAATACATAGTCGCCTTTTTGTAACGGGTAACTTTCTTTAGCAAAAACAATTGATTTATTTTGTTCTGTTCTGCCACTCCAATCGGTATCGCTTTTTTTGCTATTACCTTCTATTAACACTTTAAAAACCTTACCAATATCGTTTAGGTTACTTTGTGTAGATAATTTACCCTGCATATCTACAATTTCTTGTAAGCGCCTTTTTTTTACGTCTAATGGCACATCATCCTCAAACCGTCTTTCAGCAAGTGTACCTGGCCGTTCGCTATAATAATACATATAACCCATATCGTATTTACTATATACCATGGCAGATAATGTATCTTGATGATCTTCTTCGGTTTCAGTACAAAAACCAGTAATGATGTCTGATGTAATACCGCAGTTTGGGATAATTTCTCTAATCCTATCAACTTTTGCCAAATACCATTCTCTTGAGTAAGTGCGGTTCATTAACTGTAAAATACGTGAATTGCCACTTTGTATGGGTAAGTGTACATAATTGCAAATATTTTCATATTTAGCAATGGTAAATAATACATCATCCGTAATATCTTTTGGGTGAGAGGTACTAAAACGTACTCGTAATTGGGGATTAATTAACGCCACCATTTCTAATAACGCTGCAAATGTTACGGCTTTATCTTGCTGCTCATTAAACCAATAATAACTATCAACATTTTGCCCCAACAGTGTTACTTCTTTATACCCTTTGCTAAACAAATCTGTTGCTTCTGCCACAATAGAATTGGCATCTCTGCTACGTTCTCTCCCACGGGTAAATGGTACCACACAAAAGCTACACATATTGTTGCAGCCACGCATAATAGACACAAAAGCACAAACCCCATTACTATCTAACCTTACTGGCGAAATATCTGCATAGGTTTCATCTCTACTTAGCAATACGTTTACTGATTTTTGACCACCTTCTGCCTCTTCAATTAAGCTGGGTAAACTTCTGTAGGCATCGGGCCCAATTACAATATCTACCAGTTTTTCTTCTTCTAATAATTTGCCTTTTAGGCGTTCGGCCATACAACCTAAAATGCCTATTAATAAGCCTTTACGGGCTTCTTTTAGTTTTCTAAACTCTGTTAAACGCTTACGAATTGTGGCTTCTGCTTTTTCACGAATTGAGCAGGTATTTACAAAAATTAAGTCGGCTTCTTCTAAATTTTTGGTGGCACCAAAGCCCTCACTATTTAAAATAGACGCCACAATTTCACTATCGCTAAAGTTCATGGCGCAACCATAACTTTCTATATAAAAATATTTTTTATATTTATTTTCTTCGAGTACAAAAGGTGCAAACGCTTCACCTTGTTTCAATTCGTCATGTACTTTACTTTGCAACGCTAACATTTCCATCAATCAACAACAATTTATGTGCGCAAAAATAAGTAAAAC
>JBBQLL010000020.1:0-53746 GCA_038327865.1 Chitinophagales bacterium
CTGCACTTCCCAACATAATTGGGCTCTATATTTGTCGCAGACGTGGAAGTAAATTTTTACCAGATTATTTATTTGCATTTATAATCAACGTAATTTACTACACGTCTATTTTAAATAATCACCAACCCTTGATTCGCATAATATATTTAATAATACCATTTTACTAAAGAAAAAAACTCCGTATCAGTGTATGTTTATGAAACGTTTTTACGACGTAGTATTTTCAATAATTTAAAAAAGGTTAGTGAATTTAAATTCACTAACCTTTTTTAAAACCTTTACAGTATTGAATTACAGCTGATTGTGCTAATTATTTTTCAGTAGTCTAAATATTATATAAACCTTATAATTATCAAAAATTGTAGAGTTTATATTTTAAACAGACTTATTATTTTCTATAAAAGTAGATTTTGCTGTATAGTATTTTACAGGACTGTACATAAGTAAACAGCTGCCGTTTTTAATTTTTTCAATAATTGCTTTGTGCAACGCTGGCGGTACGGCAGGGCAACCTTGGCTTCTACCAATATAACCTTGAGAACGTATTAAATCTTCATTTACATACGCTGCACTGTGCATTACAATACCACGATTTAATGCATTATCATTAATGCCTTTTTCCTCGCCTTCTAAACGCATAGACAAGCCATGTTTACCCATGTAGGTATCACTAGTAAGATAAAAACCTAGGCTACTTTTAAAGCTATTCAAATCATTAGAAAACGCATTAGCTATATCCTTACCAGAATTCCGACCATGAGATACCAATGTATTAAACAAAACTGTTCCTAGTTTCATATCAATTACAAATAATCTTTTGGCAGTTGATGGTAGACTAAAGTCAATAATGGTTAAGGTTTCATTATTTTTTAGTTTACCACTTTGCAACAATTTATTATACCCTATCAAGGCATAGTTGTAAGCCTCTTTAGACAAACCTTTCATTTGTAGTTGTAAACTATCGTACAAAAACCATTGAGACGAATCTGTTTTTTGTAAATTTTTTGTAATGGGGAAAGTGATAATTTTTGATTTGGAACTTGTAAATGAAGCTTGGCTGAATAGAATAACTATTATTACTGCCAACCAACTACATTTTGTAAACGCTTTTATCTGCATTAAAAAAGTTTTAAGTAAATGATAATTTTTATACGCAGATGGTTTTGATTTTGAACTTTAGTATTGCGAATGTACCCTTCAATACTTAAACAAATATGTATTGGTAGTAGTGAACATGAAACTTTAACACACTTTCAATATGAGTATAAATAATTTTTAACAGTTAAATGATACTGTACAAGCTGCCACCCTTCTCAAACAATCGGTCAATTCTTTTTTCTATGGCCGGCACTTTCTCAACTGGTGGTGCATGGTGGGGTTTAATTCTAGCATCAATTACCAATGGGCCTTGGCAGCCCCAATGTTTATTTTCTGTAAATGCGTTAATCCCATATATGTCGTGAGATGGATTGCAACGTGTATATGTCACCCATAAATAATTACCAATATGTTCAGCTACAAAACTGCTATCATCGCAAATGATAATGAAAGGAATATAAGAAAGTTGGTGGTTGCTAGTTGCTAGTTGTTGGTTAAGCATTTCCATTTCTTTATGGGCAGTTTCATAGGTAGTGAACTTGGTTGTTTGTAAAGAAATTACTCCTGCCATTGCCAATTGTGGATTTTCAAAACCTTGCAATTCTTTTAGGCATTGTGGTACGTCTTTACACAAATCACGTTTCTTTTCGCCGTAGGCTGCAAATACTACTTTACTTCCTGTGTTTAAACCAGTACCACTGTAATCTAGTGTATCAATAGTTGTGTTTGTATAAAAATGAACGTCTCTAGTTAAGTCAATTCTTTCCAATAAATACTCCATAAAATGCTGCACATTATGGGTAGTTAATTGGTTCGTATCATCTGCAGTAATAAATAAAAATTTGGCTAAACTTAGCTGACCAGTACCCAAAATGTGGTTGGCAATTGTTAGAATTTCAGCGGGTTGTTTAGTTTGTGCATAAGGCGTGTAACGCTCACTCCCAATAGCTAGCAACAATGGATGCACACCTGCAGCATCAACCGCATGAACTTCCTTTAAGCCTGGTACTTCTTGTGGTATGGCTGCACCAGTTAATTCGTGTATCAACTCACCAAAACTGGTATCTTCTTGTGGTGGCCTACCAACAACTGTAAAAGCCCAAATAGCATTTTTTTTTGCATATACTTTATGCACTTTCATCAATGGAAAATCATGCTGCAAAGAGTAATAACCCAAATGATCACCAAAAGGACCTTCTGGTTTATTGTCATTAGGATATACCTCACCAGTAATTACAAAGTCAGCATCAGTGCTAATTGCAAAGCCATCTTCATAAATATATCTAAATCGCCTACCACCAATTACGCCAGCAAAGGTCATTTCGCTAATACCTTCAGGCAGCGGCATTACAGCCGATAATGTATGACTTGGCGGGCCACCAACAAAGCAACTTACTTTTAGCGGCAAGCCTTTTTTGTTGGCTTTTGTTTGATGAACACCAATACCGCGGTGCAGCTGATAATGCAAGCCAATTTCTTTGTTTAACTCATAATCATTACCTGTTAATTGAATACGATACATACCTAAATTAGAAGCCATGATGCCGGGTTTATCAGCATCTTCGGTATAAACTTGTGGCAATGTAACAAAAGCACCTCCATCCTTTGGCCAATGCTGAATAAGGGGTAAATCTGAAATATTTATTTGCTGATACAAAACTGGTTTACTAATAGGATTTTTTAAGGGTAGGGCTTTTAATGCCGCCAAACCAGTTTGTATATTTTGAAATGGATGCTTTAAGGCTTCCATCGGGTTGCCTTTTAAATCTATAAGTTGCTGAACCAATTTAAACGTATCTCTAAAAATAAATTTGCTTCTTTCTAATGTGCCAAAAATATTAGAGGATGCTCTAAATTTTGAACCTTTTACATTTTCAAATAAAATAGCTGGCCCTTTGGCTTCATACATACGCAAATGAATGGCTGCCATTTCTAAATATGGGTCTACTTCTTCTTTTATACGAACTAGTTGCTTGTTTTTTTCTAAATCTAATAAGCAACTTTCTAATGATGAATACGACATATTACAATTAACAGCTTTTGAGACGAAAGGTTTGGCTTCCAAAGCTATATGATGATGACTAGAAGTTGATATTGACTTTATAGTTTGGGGGTTTGCAATTACCTACTCGTGACTACGAAAATTTTATTAATAAGAATGAAAGCTTAAGGGAAATGAAAAAATATGAAAGCTGGATATTGTAAAGATTTGGTTGCGTGTGAGAATGGCAGTGAAAAGCCCACAGTACAGCTTGCTGTACACGGATTTAAAACGAACAGCCTGACCTGTTACGTAGGGTACGCCCAAATAAATATCTATGTTAGTAAATAGCAATAAAGTGAGCAAAACTATTTGAATACTACATTTGCAGTATGACGAAACTGAGTGTAAACATCAACAAATTTGCAACTATTCGCAATAGCCGTGGGGGTAATAATCCTAATGTAAAGCAAGCTGCTATTGATGCACAGCGTTTTGGTGCTGATGGTGTAACGGTACATCCTAGACCAGATGAAAGGCATATTACATACCAAGATGTGTACGATATAATGCCAATCATTACCACTGAATTTAACATTGAAGGCAACCCAATAGAACAAAAATTTGTTGATTTAGTGTTAGCAATAAAGCCCCATCAAGTAACGCTGGTGCCAGACGTTTTAGGGCAAATTACTAGTAATCATGGTTGGGATACAATAGTGAATAAAGATTATTTGATAGAGATGGTAGCATTATTTAAAAATGCAGGTATTCGGGTGTCTATTTTTGTAGATCCTTTAGCTGAAATGGTTAATGGCGCCGCTGAAACAGGTACAGATAGAATAGAATTGTACACAGAGGGTTATGCAAAATTATTTGAAACAGCACCACTAGACGAGCGCCAATCTGTAATTAAACCTTATGTGGAAGCTGCATTAAAGGCAAAAAAACTAGGTTTAGGTGTTAATGCTGGCCACGATTTAGATTTATACAATTTAAAATATTTTGCTCAAAATATACCTTGGTTAGATGAAGTTAGTATAGGTCATGCATTAGTTTGTGATGCGTTGTATTTAGGTTATGAAAATGCAGTACAATTATACAAACGTCAATTAAATTTTTAGGAAAATATATCTATGCGTATAATTTCTATTTTTCTTATGCAGAAATATTTAATGCAAAATTTTTTATAAGAACCCATGTTATAAATCTTTAACGCTTCATTAAAATAGCTAGATGTAATTTGCACCTTTGATTATAGTTATGAAAATATTAATTATCCCTATTTTACTTTTGTTGATTTCAACCTGTACGTTAGCCCAAAACTTAACTGGCATTTGGCGTGGTTCATTTGTACAAAACAGCTTCGATATGTATCAAAGTAAACCAATTTCTGAAAAGTATAAATATGAAATTCAATTAAATAATTTAAAAAACAATGCAGTTGAAGGCGTAACCTATTCTTATAAAACAACTGTATTTTACGGCAAGGCCTCTATGCAAGGGATTTATACAGCAAAAACCAAAAATATAATTATTAGCGAATTAAAAATGCTAGATATGAAAATTAGCGATAATACGTCGCCTTGCTTAATGACCTGTTACTTAGAGTATGGTAAAAATAGCATGGGTAAAGAAACGCTAATTGGAACATTTACAAGCATCAGTAATAAAAACAAAGATTGTGGTTCTGGTACAGTTTACTTAGAAAAAGTACCAACTACTGATTTTAAAAAGGAAACTTTTTTAGTGAAGAAAAAGCCTGAACCTGACATTAAAAAAATAGCGCCCAATCAAACTCCTGTAATAGCTAAATCACAATCTAAACCTGGTGCAGAAGATTTTGAAATACCAAATTCACCTAAGAAAAATTCACCTAAAAAGCAAGAACGAATAGATACACTTAAACCAATTGTAAAAGCCTCAGACAAGAAAATACTACAAAATGTACCAGTACCAAAAGTTTTAACTGAGCGTGAAAATAATTTGCAAAAAACAATTATTGTAGATCAACAAGATGTACAAATTGATTATTACGATAATGGGCAAATTGATAACGACAGTATTTCTGTGTACCACAATAATACCTTATTAATTAATCATGGCAGATTAGATACAAAACCGCTTACGCTATCCATTCACTTAGATGAAAATTATCCTTTTTACGAGCTAATTACCGTTGCGGAAAATTTAGGTGATGTGCCACCAAACACAGCATTAATGGTAATTACAGCAGGTAAAAATCGCTATGAAGTTAACATTACATCCGACGATAAAATAAATTCAAAAGTAGTGCTTGAATATAGACCAAAACATAAGAATAAGTAGTTATTTACTATTTACAATAATGCCCTTATTGAAGCTCTGCCGATATTAATGGTTCTACTCTCACCGGGCTTTCTACCCTCATAACTAAAGCTGATTTCTAGGTTGTTTACAAGTCGTTTTGTAAACTCTATATTCCATAAAAAGTTCTTTCCAGGTAATAAACCATCAAGCATTATATAGCTAACCGTTGTGTTGGCAATACCAGTGTAAGTAATGTTGGTATACGTAAATTTTGCTGTTAAGCTAGTGCTTTGCACTGCATTATACTTACCCTCTATATTTAAAGAATTATTAATAGATTTTTCGCCGCCGTACAATACACTATTTATTTTTTGAATGAATTGATAACTTGTTTGTAACCTGAATTTTGTACCATTTGTATAAGTCAATTTTGGCTCGGTAGTAATGGTTTTTAACGCATAATTTCTATTGTTAAAATTGGGCGTAATTAAATTGTTATCGGTAAATTTTTGCAGTAGTTCTATAGTATAAATTCGCTTAATATTTACCCTGCCACGTAGTGACCACTCGGTCAATTGGCGGCTTTCAAAACCATAGGTTAGTAAGCTTTTAGAGAAGTTGCTAATATTACTTATATCTACACCCCAATTGCTACTGTAACGGTTAAATGATAAAGTATTACTAAATACTTTTGTTAAACTTATTAAAGCAGTATCTGCAATTTTTCCACTAAATGGGTTTAACTCTGGATTACCTTGTGCTAGTACTTTTTTGCCAGTTTGCAACGCAGATTGTAAATTAAATCTTGTAATAAAATTTTTAAATATCTTATTCCGAATGGCATTGCTAATAGCTCTTGGACTTATTAAAACGCTATAATTAAACTGCGTATAATTTGCCTTAATAAATACGTTAGTTGGTGTGTAAACACGGATAAATTTGGCCTGATCTTGAAACTGTGCTATCTCAAACTCGTTTAATTGTTGAATGCCATCATTGTTATAATCGTTCCAAGTAAATTGTCCACGTCCTGCTTGCACTTCAATGTAAGAGAAATCTCTCCGTTGCTCTTGCCCCGAACCTGTTTCGTACAGAGCATTACCTGTAATAAAGCCGTTCCACTCATTTACCACATATTCTACTCTTCCAAGCAAACTATTATCTGGTTTAAGATTAGTAATAGCTTGGTTTACAACTAGTAGTTGCCGATACGAAATATTGGCTCTTACCTGATGTTTTTTGTTCTGCAATAATTCAATTAATAAATTATAATTATGGCTTCTATCTGTTTGCAATAGTGTTTGTAGATAAGGCAATTTATTGCTTCTAGTATTGTACGATAATATCCATCTATTATCTTTTTGCTGGTTGCTTTTTATAAAAGCAGTTAATGTTTCAAACACAAAACTTACATTAGTTACTGTATCTTGTAGTATGTTTTTTTGTTCGTTATGTTCTAAAGCGTAACCACCACCAATCACAAATTTTTTAATGCGATTTAAGGTTTTACTAATGCTAATGGTGGGGCGTAAAAAGAAGCCTTTTTCAATAATTGAACTGCCGTTGGTAAGATTAAATATGCTATTAATTTGCCAGCCTTTTATGGTATGTTGGTGTTGCAACAATTGGCGAAAGCCTTTGTAGCCATCACCCCTAAAATAGCCTGCTGCCGTATATTGTAAGCTATTGCTGCTATCGTCTTTTATATCAATCGTAACAGTTGGCAAATGCTCTGTAGTAAGATTATTTTGTAAACTTAATCCCCAATCTCTCGTAAATTCTACACTACGCAATCGCTCTAATGGTTTAAAATTTTCATCGTTAAATTCGTAACTAACAATGCTGTTAAGTTGTAATTTTTTTTGGTGCAATTGCCACAAACCATGTCGTTGTACAGAGAATCTACCCGCAAAGCCAGAATTATTGTTTTTATCTTTTTGTGAATACGTATTTACATCGTATTTACTTACAGCCATATCAGTTTTTATAACCGTTTTATTGCTAACTAAATATTGAGTCGATATAGTAATCAACTGTTGTTTTTTTGGCGTTGCTAAAAAAGTAGCGGGTTCAAAATTGCCTTGTGGCACACCATTTATTGGGGCAATATATTGGTAAACTTTACCATTAGCACTGTTTAATAATGGTATATAATTGCCTTTACTAAACCCAACTTCTACAAAATTTAAATTGTATTTAGCACTGTCTTTATTGGTTGAGTAATAATAAATTGAATCGTTACCGGTATTGTTTTTTTTGATGGCATATAAAATTCTTGAAGGCGAAAAAGTATCAATAGACGCAACAGGGTAAAACGCATTTTGAATACTATCGCCAATATTTGCTAAAAACTGTTTTTGCCTAATGTCTAAGGTTTGGTTAATGGGCGAATTTTTAGCATCACCATTAGAATACGCACCTACACTAACTTTAAATTTTTTAGATAATTGTAGTTCATCATTTACAAAAATTAGCGAGTTTAAATAGTTTCTATCTGCATATTCAAATTCCACCTGAATACGTTTATCTTTTGTAATTAACCGTTTGGGTGTAAATGTAATTTCTGCGGTATTATAGTTAATGATATAGTCTTGGTCTTCACCACGTTGCAGCACTTCGCCATCTATAAATATGCGTTCGGTATTGGCAAGTATTACAAAGTACAATTCGTTATTAGCTCCTGTTAATCTATATGGGCCTTGGTTTCCTTCTTGACCTTGAAAAATATTGCGTGTAAACTTACCCTTGGCAATAGCCCCACTTACCAATAATTTGTTGCTACCTTGCTTACCAATTTGTGATTTTTGTTCAAAAGAAACACCCTGTAAACGCTTATAAAAATTTAGGTAATAAGCATTTGTTTGCCTAATATCAATATCACCCAAATTTAACTCCCAATTGCGCTTTTTAAACTGTAGTAAAATCCTATCAAACTCATTCAGTTGTTGTGTGGTGCCGTCTGGCTGAATTGGAATATTATTATCTGTAATGGCTGCCGAAATTTGGATACTATCACCAATAAAACCACTTAATTGTAGGTTTAACTGCGAGTTAAAAACAGCATCTTGGCTATTGCCAAAACTTAAACTTCTACCAAAGCTGCCGTTATAGTTTACTGTGCCAAAATCTAGTAAACCAGTACTAGTTTTTTGTTGGTTATTTCTATTAAAAATAAAAGGTTGTGGAGCTAAAAAGTTATTTTTTATGCTATCGTAATTAAAGCGTTGTACCGTTGCATTTAACTTAAAAGCAAAAGTGCGATAAGTAATGTCAACGCTATCTATCAGCATTTTTTTTTTCCAAATCAATTCACCTTTTATGGCATCAATACTATAAAATGACGTATCAATATTTTTAATGAATACAGAATTAGGAACAACACTTTTTGAATCAAGAATAATAGTGCCTTTTGTAGTAATTTTTTTTGTAGTAATATTAGATAATTGCGCATGTGTATGTACCCAAACACAAAAAAAACCTAGCAATATGATAAAAGCTTTACGCAGAAAATCTCAATTTTTATGCAATGATAACGATAGGTTAACGATAAGATTAAGCTTTTGGGCATTATGATGCACCAGACTAGTAATAACGAAAATAGCTAATTGACATATAAGTGTAGTAAACAAAAAACAAAATCAAGTTCGCCACAACGAACTCCAGTAAGCAAATTGTACCAAAATTATATTCGTGTTACAATAGCATTTATCTTGCCGCCTTAATTGAGATTATGAGAAACACACCATTTGTAGGTATTATTATGGGTAGCGATAGCGATTTGCCAATAATGCAAGCCGCAGCAGACGTTTTACAGCACTTTGCTATTCCGTTTGAATTAACAGTTGTATCTGCTCACAGAACCCCTTTACGTATGGTAGACTATGCTACTACGGCAAAAAACAGAGGATTAAAAGTAATTATTGCAGGGGCAGGTGGTGCAGCACATTTACCAGGTATGGTGGCCAGCATTACCACTTTACCCGTAATTGGCGTACCTATAAAAAGTAGTAACTCTATTGATGGGTGGGATAGCATTTTAAGTATTTTACAAATGCCAAATGGTATTCCTGTGGCCACAGTTGCGCTGGATGCCGCAAAAAATGCAGGTATTTTAGCAGTAACAATTTTGGGAAGTTTTGATGAAACAATTAGTAAACAATTGCAAGTATATAAGCAGCAATTAAACGACGAGGTGCTAGCTAAAGTTACTGCTTTGAAAGACAATTGGCCTAATAATTATGACGCTAATTTGTAAATCGTTACAATTTTTAAACGCCCTGCTTAGCTAAAACTTTTTTTACTCGTGCAATATCTACATCGCAATATTTGTTGCCTTGTGCTTTTGCTTTTTGATACCATTCCAATGCTTTATTAATGTCTTTTGCTACAAAAATGCCATTTTCATAGTATGCAGCAATATTTTTAGTCGCATCTACATTGCCACTACGTTGCCCATTTGCGTAAGCTATATTATAGTAGTAGAATGCTAATTCGGAGTTTTTGCCAACACCTTCACCCATTTGGTGCAATAAGCCCAATCTGAAAGCACAATTATATTTCGCAGAAACATTTGTATTATATCTGCTAACTAACTCCCAATAATAACGTGCTGCACCGAGTTTTTTGGCTTTATAAGCGTTCCATCCTAAAACATGATAAATGTTGGCACTATCTTCAGGCTTTACATTTTCACTAGATAAAATACTTAAACTGATTGAGTTTTTTTGGCAAGTTGACTTAGTATCTGTGTTATTTAATGTTGTAATGTTAAGAACGATAAACAATACCATGCAAACATGCTGTAACATAAAATAGTTTTTTTATTTAGGTTAAGGTTTTAACTTATTTTCTAGGCTATATTAAAAGTACTATTTCTTGTTTTTTATAAATAAAAATTGTTTGACTCTTTTCATTCGAAATAAAAAAATCAAATTCAAAAAGTAATATAGTTTATAAATATTATATTTAACAATTGTCCAACGCTTGCTTGATATCACTCAAAATATCATTTACATGCTCTAACCCTGCTGAAATACGTATTAACCCTGGTGTAATACCAATGGCTAAACGTTCGCTTTCTGATAGTTTTGAGTGTGTAGTACTAGTTGGGTGAGAAGCAATACTTCTTGTATCGCCCAGATTTGGAGTCATGGATAATAATTGCAACGCATCTAAAAATTTACGCCCACTTTCTACTCCACCTTTCAATTCAAAACATAGCACACCACCACCTTTTGTCATTTGCTTAATAGCTATTTGGTATTGTGGGTGCGATGGTAAGAATGGATATTTTACCCAAGAAATCTTTTCGTGTTGCTCTAAAGCAGTTGCTATTACCAATGCATTATTGCAATGCCTTTCCATCCGTACATCTAGGGTTTCTAAACTTTTACTTAATATCCAAGCGTTAAAAGCACTCATACTTGGACCGGTATTTCTACAAAATAAATAAATATCTCGTACCAAATCGGCTCTTCCTACAATTACACCACCCAATACTCTACCTTGACCATCAATCCATTTTGTAGCACTATGGCTAATAATATCAGCCCCAAAATCAATTGGATTTTGCAATAATGGTGATGCAAAACAATTATCTACATTAAAAATTAACTGATGGTTTTTACAAAAAGTGCCTACCCAAGCCAAATCTATAATTTCTAATTGTGGGTTAGTTGGTGTTTCTAAATACACCATTTTGGTATTTGGTTGCACAGCAGCTTCCCAGTCATCTGGATTTGTAGCACTTACTAAGGTACATTCGATACCATATTTAGGTAAAAATTTAGTTGCTAATGCATAAGTACTCCCAAAGACAGAGCTGCTACAAATTAAATGATCACCCGACTTTAATAAGGCAAAAATTGAATTAAAAACAGCAGCCATGCCACTTGCAGTTGCAAGACCAGCTTCAGCACCTTCTAATACACACATTTTTTTTACAAACTCATCAACAGTTGGATTACTGTAACGGCTATAAATATTATCATCGGTTTCTTCTGCAAAAGCAGCTCGCATTTCTTCTGCACTATCAAAAGTAAAACTGCTTGTTAGGTATAATGGGGTAGAATGCTCCATCTCAAAAGATTTTGCAGTTTGAATACGAATAGCTTGGGTTTGCTTATGTAAAGACATGATTAATTTGAAATTTATAATTTAAAAAACTATGAATCTTAAACCATAAACTAGTTTAAGGATGCACAAAAGTTAGACTTGTAATATTTGTGCCCGAACCCATTAAGGTAGCTGCCACAGAACAATATTTATTAATTGATAAATCCACTGCTTTCTCTGCTTTTTCTACATCTACATCACCATAAATGTGAAATTCAACCGTAATATCTTTCCACAGTGATGGCTCTTTACCAGCTTCTCTATCACCTTTTATAATCATTTTGTAGTCACGTACAATTTGTCGTTGCTTTTTTAATATCATCAATACATCAATAGCGCTACAACCACCCAAACCCATTAATAACATTTGCATGGGCCTAACACCAAAATTTTGACCACCACTTTCTGGGCTTGTATCCATTTTTACTAGGTGGCCATTTTCGTCGCTTGCTTCAAAACCATAATCGAGTTGAACTCTATTTAATTCAATTGTAGGCATATCTAGTTTTTAATTGGACGTAAAGATACAAACCTGATTATTATAAGGGGATGAACAAACTACCGAATTGCAATATTTATCAGGATATAAAAAGTGATTAATGACATTTGATTGCATCTACTTAAATGCATAACATCAGTATTATTAGTTGGTTTCTACAAGCAATTTTAAGTTATTTAAATTCTTTTCCATCATTGTGCCAAGAATTTTATCATTCATCATAGACGCAAAACGCTCCCAAGGATACCATTTTAATTGTTGCTGAAATTCCCACTGCACTATCGTTTGCACCCTAGCACCATCATTAAATAAATTAATCGTACTTGTTTGTATGTTGCCATTATTATCAACCCAAGTAGATGCTACTTTATTAGATGTTACAGCTGTTATTGTAACGTCTGTTTTACCAAGCCTCGCTTTAGTTGGCGATGCAATAACTACATTACGTTCTGTCATTCCTTCTAGCCATTTTTGCCATCCATTAAAGTCTTTTATTACTAGCAAAATACTGTCTTTGGGTGCAGTAACATCAATAGCTCTAGATACAATAACTCTTGAGGGAAACATTAAACCAAGCGCTGTAACTAAGCCAAATAAAACAATTATACTTATAATAGTTAATTTAATAAAACGCATCATTATTCCCATTTAAATACTCTTAAAACAATTATGTAAATACCAATAATCCACAAGCCTAAAATACCTATATTTTGCCAACTATCTATAATGCTTGCACCCTCAAAAGCGGTTTTACGCATTGCCAAATTAAAATGTGTTAATGGTAAAATTTTACAAGCGTTTTGTAACCAAGTTGGAAAAACTGTGATTGGGAAAAATGTACCTGCCAATAATATTTGCGGCAAACTAAAAATATTAATTAGCAAAGGAATTATTGCATCGTTTTTTACAACGCTTGAGAATATTAAACCAACACCCATAAGTAGTATTAACAATATTAAGCTGAGAAATACCATTTCGATAAATGTAAAAAGCCCGTGCACTAACGTAAAATCTAGAAAAAAATGTCCAACAGTAATTAATACTAATACATTTATTATTTGAAAGAAAATACGGCTAAAGCCAATGCCTAACAAGATGTTAAGCCTGTTGATAGGGGTGGCATAAAAACGCTTTAATACCAATTGTTCTCTTAAATTATAAAAAGTAAATGAAATGCCAAATAAGGTTGAAAAGAGCAACGAAAAGCCAATTTGTCCAGGCAAAATAAAGTCTATTCGCTTGTATGGTCTTACACTATATACATTAGTAGTAATATTAACAAACTGGGTTTTAACACCGGATAATTTTTTCTCTAAGCTATTAACAATATTTTCTAATAGGGGTTTTAATTGACCTAATTCTTCTATACTAGCGGAAGTAGATTTTATATTTAATGTATATGTTGGTGGATAATTTTTTATAGTATCATACAAATGCAGGGTTTCTTTAACTTCAATTACACCAATCAACCTCCCCTTTTCTAAATCGCTACGCATAAAAGCCGTATCTGAATATCTTATAAAATTGATAAATGGTTGCTTTGCCAAAGTTTTAAAAAGTATACTATTGGTATCGCAACTTGGCGATACGGCTAACTTAAATTTACCTAACCCCCCACCACCAAATGCACCAAAAATGAATACAAATACCAACGGAAATATTAAACTAAAAACAATGGCTTGCGGATTTTTAAGAGTAGCTAAAAAGCTAGCTTTTGTAATTGCACCTAATGCTTTTAATTGGCTATATGCTTTACTCATACACAATTTATTCGGGCAAATCTATTTCATTATTGTACGTTATCAAAACAACTAAACAATAAAGTTTTCAATAGTAAAGCAAATAACTTTTTATTTTAATTTAAATCAGTAAAATAAAAAAAGTAGAATAATTTATAGACAAGTGTCGTATATTTGTAAGACAATTGTTTGTTATGGCAAAAATTATAAAATATAAAGTACCTAAAACTCAGGTATCAAACTTTGTGCAAGAATCCATGACTAGTTACCAAGCATTTGCACCTATGCCATTTATAGTGCAGTCAACAGCTTTTACTTACAATAAGTTTGCAAAAATTACAGCAACTATTCCATTTACTCAGAAAGAGTGGGCCAGTATTTTACACTTATCCGATAGAACACTGCAACGTTATGCACTAAACAATACAGCCTTTGAAGGTATTTATGTAGATAGAATATTACACATTCAGCAATTACTTCAATTGGGATTACAAACATTTACAACTAGCGATGCTTTTTATCAATGGCTTAAAAAAGATAAAAATGTAATGGGTCAATTAATTAATTTTCAATCTTTACAAACTACTCAAGGTATTCAAGCAACCATTAACCAAGTTGGTCGCATATTGCATAATGTTTACTCATGATTACTGTTTATAGATTTGCACCAAAGCAGTTTATTGATGATTTATCTGGTAAAGGGGCCATGTTATATGGAGGTAGGTGGAACAGTATCGGTCTACCGGCTGTTTACACCAGTTATACTATTTCCCTAGCTTTAGTTGAATTGTTTATTCATAAACAAACCTTTCAGGATATTTTGGCAAATCATTTAATGGAAATAACCATTGATGAAAAACTTCCAAGCATTATAGAAAATAAGCAATTAAAAAAAAATTGGCAAAGTGATGCTCAATATTCCCAATTAATGGGTAATGATTTTTTAACCAACCCTAAAAATCTTTGTTTACAAGTACCATCTGCTATTATTGAAGAGGAAAACAATATGGTACTAAATCCTCAACATAAAGATTTTTACAAAAAGGTACAAATTAAACAAGTACGACCGTTTAGCTTTGATAATCGTTTATTTAAAACTGCCTAATGCACAATGCCTATTTATTACTTGGTACCAATTTAGGAAATAGATTCGCCTACTTACAAAAAGCAGCAGAATTTATACAATCCTTATGTGGTAAGGTTATTAGCCAATCATCTATTTATGAAACTGCAGCTTGGGGCTTAACAGATCAACCTTCATTTTATAACCAAGTTTTGGTAATTAAAACAGCATTATTACCCGAACATTTAATGGAAACTTTATTATCAATAGAGGAAAAAATGGGTCGCAAACGCACCATAAAATTTGGCCCACGCACCATTGATATTGATATATTATTAATTGATACGCTTACTAATAATTCACCATTGCTTACCTTGCCCCACCCAGCTTTACCACAACGTAAGTTTGCCTTAATGCCTTTGGCAGAAGTTGCTGCAACTATTATTCACCCAACTGCAAAAAAATCTATTGCGCAATTACTACTAGCTTGTACAGATACTTTAGATGTGCAAAAAATTACGCTAACTACCAACTAATCAAGGCTAATTTTACTGCCATAATGAAGCATCATTTTATAACTGTAGAAGGTAATATTGGAGTTGGTAAAACCACGTTGACGCACTTATTGGCTAAGCATTTTAATGCGAGAATTGTATTAGAAGAGTTTGCCGAAAACCCTTTCTTAGCTAAATTTTACGAAAACCCAAAGCAGTACGCTTTTCCCGTTGAGTTGTTTTTTATGGCCGAACGTTACAAGCAGCTTAAAGATATGCTGCATATAAAAGATTTGTTTCAAAATATTACTATTGCAGATTATTTATTTACCAAATGTTTGTTATTTGCCAAGGTTAATTTATCAGAGGAAGAGTTTCGATTATATCAAAAATTTTACGACATCATTGATCAACAAATTACATTTCCAGATATTCTCATTTACCTACATGCACCAGTAAATAAATTGCAAGCAAACATCAAGAAGCGCAATAGAACTTACGAGCAGCACATACCAGACGCGTACCTTTTTAACATACAAGAAACCTATACCAGCTATATAAAACAGCACAATATAAAAACCATATTTATAGATGCTAGTAATGCAGATTTTCTTGGTAATCCGAAGCATTTTAAAATGGTGTTAGATGCTTTAGATAAAGACTACGATAATGGGCAACATTATTTTAGTTTGCCTTAATTTTTTGTTGCCAGCTTTGGTAATTCTATTAAGCATCGTTGCGTCGCACACTGGAACAACTAGTTATTTTATTGAGCTTTTTTACCGTAGCGTATGATGGGAACACGGATAACACAGATGCGGCGGATTTACACAGATGAAAATCCGTTTTACTCGTTTTCAAATCAGTGTTATCAGCAATCCTATTTATTAAAAAAACATTATGAAAGAAAATTCACCTAAACCATATAACGCTTTTGCAGCTGTACAAATACCAGAATTTAGAAACTTTTTGTTTGGTCGGTTTACATTTATTATGGGCTTGCGCATGATGGGAACTTTGGTAGGGTGGTGGGTGTACGAGCTTACTAACGAGCCATTTGCCATTGGCTTAATTGGCCTTAGCGAAGTAATACCTGCGGTGTCATTATCATTGTATGCCGGGCATATTATAGACATCAGTGATAAGCGAAAATTAATGCTAAAAGGTGTGGCATTATACATACTTGCGGTGCTATTATTATTACTGTTATCAACCAAAATAACAGCCGAGCAGTTTAGTAACCACACTATTGTTTTTTGTATATATATCATCATTTTTTTTACTGGTATTTTTCGCGCTTTTACAGGGCCAACATTTGGTGCCATGGTTGCTTCTATGGTACCTCGAGAAACATTACAAAACGCCACTACTTGGAATCAAGGTATTTGGTTATCTGCATCTGTAATTGGCCATGCAACAGTTGGTTTTTTAATTGCAGGCATTGGCAATACAGGTGCTATAATAGTAGTGAGTGTATTGGCTGTAACTGGTTTTATATTTTTATACCAACTACAACCAAAGCCCCCTTTAAACAAAATTGGCGAAAAGAAAACACTTGATAGTGTAAAAGAAGGCTTGCAATATGTGTTTAAAACCAAAGAGTTATTAGGGGCTTTATCGCTTGATTTATTTGCTGTATTATTTGGGGGTGCTGTAGCTATGATACCTGTATTTGCCAAAGATATTTTATTAGTTGGGCCTGTTGGTTTTGGATGGCTAAATGCGGCAGCCGATATTGGTTCGGTTATTATTATTATTTTATTAACGGTATTTCCTATTAGGCAACAACAGGGTAAAAAACTATTGTTTGCAGTGGGTGGTTTTGGTATTTGTATTATTGTATTTGCTTTATCAAAATTATTTTGGTTATCATTTACCGCACTACTTATTAGCGGTTTGTTAGATGGTATAAGCGTAGTAACAAGAGGTACTATTTTGCAACTAAAAACCCCTGAGCATATGCGTGGTAGGGTAATGAGTGTTAACTCAATGTTTATTAATAGTAGTAATGAGTTGGGGCAATTTGAAAGCGGTATTGCTGCTAAATTATTGGGGGTAATTCCATCGGTAGTGTTCGGTGGCTGTATGACCATTTTAGTAGTAACCGCTACTTGGTTTAAAGCACCAAGTTTAAGAAAGATGGAATATTAGGTTTATGTGTTTATCGTAAAGAAACAAAGAGGTGGAAAATACTCACCGCAATTACAAGCCTAAAAATTATCTTGCAATATTTCGTAAAAGCGATACACATCCTGAAAACCACAATACAATGGGGCAGGAGCAATACGAATAACACCAGGTTCTCTATAATCAACTACAATACCATTATCCATCATTTTTTGGTGAATTGCTTTACCATTTTCTACAAAATATAAACTTAATTGTACTCCTCTTTCTGCTGGATTAGTAGGGGTAATAATTTCGAAATTTATATTTTGTAATTGCTGTAATAAGTAAGCTAAATAGGCAGTTAGTTGTAGGCTTTTGGTTCTTATATTTTCTATACCTGCAGCATCAAACATTTCTAATGATGCTTTTAGGGCAACCGTATTTAAAACTTGTGCGGTACTAATGTTCCAGCCACTCGCATTTGGCTTGGCAATAAACCCTTTTTCCATTTTAAAACGGGTAGTTTCATCATTACCCCACCAGCCCGCAAGTCTTGGTGTGTTTGGGTTCTCGGCAAATTGTTCATGCACATAAATGCCACCAACTGCACCCGGCCCGCCATTCAAATATTTATAACTGCACCAGCAAGCAAAGTCAACCTGCCAATTATGTAGTTGCAAGGGTACATTACCAATTACATGTGCTAAGTCAAACCCAGCAATAGCCCCAACTGCATGAGCTGCTTTGGTAATTTCCTTCATATCAAACAATTGCCCCGTATAGTAATTTATACCTCCAAACATAACCATAGCAAGGCTATCAGCATTGTCGTTTATGGCAGCTATAATATCATCGGTATGTAATAATTTTTCTCCTACTCGTGGGCTAATTTCAATAATCACATCATCAGGCTGTAAGTGATAGTGTTTTGCCAAGGTTTCAACCGCATATTGGTCTGATGGAAAAGCACCTGCTTCCATCATAATTTTAAAGCGTTGTTTTGTTGGTTTGTAAAACGATAACATTAGTAAGTGTAAATTCACTGTTAGCGTGTTCATTACAGTCACTTCAGTTTCTTTGCATCCAACAATATTTGCTAGTGAAGGCTTTAAATATTCTTGATAAACTAACCAAGGGTTTTTAGCTTTTGAAAAGCCACTAATAGCTAAGTTTTTCCAATCAGCTAATTCCTGTAACACAGCAGCTTCCACATTTACAGGCTGTAAGCCCAATGAGTTGCCACAGAAATAAATAACAGGATTATTATTATGTTTTGGAAAATGAAATTGTTGTTTAAAATGGGCTAATTCGTCTTGTTTATCTAACTGCTTTGCAGTTGCTAAAGTGGTATCAAAACTGTAAATCATACTTAAAATTTAATGGTGGTAATATCAACTTCAGCTACAATAAATACGCTGCCGCAAATCAAAATTAAGTCATCTTTATGGGCTTTATTTACTGCTGCTTGTAAGGCGGTATTTACGGTTGGATAATGATGACCTTGTAAGTGATAAGTAGAAGCTGCTGTATGTAATTCTACCTCATCTAGTGCACGAGCAATTGAGGCTTTTGTAAAATAGTAGGTCGCATTTTTAGGGAGTAATTGTAACACTTTTGTAATCTCTTTATCCTTTACCATTCCCATTACAATATGTAACTTATTATACTTAGTCAACGCTAATTGTTGTACTAATTGGTTAATCCCATCTTCATTGTGAGCCACATCCAAAATAATACTAGGGTGTTCGTGTATTAATTGCCACCTA
Source organism: Chitinophagales bacterium (assembly GCA_038327865.1). Lineage (GTDB taxonomy): Bacteria > Bacteroidota > Bacteroidia > Chitinophagales > Chitinophagaceae > Parasediminibacterium. The sequence continues at coordinate 19,153 of JBBQLL010000020.1, forward strand.
CCATAAAAACCTGTAAGCTTTTTTACTTCATTTAATGCTTTTTTTACAATCGCTTTATTAATATCCCATCCTTGCAAACGCAATTGGTGCAAGGCTTCCAGTACAGTAATTAAATTTTTTATTTGATAAACGCCTGGTAAGTCTAGCACATAATCTTCTCGATTATCATTGCCGTGTTCGGCTACAGAAACTTGTAATTGGTGATGTTCATTTGTAAATTCTGCTACATATCTTTTCTCTTGTGCAAAAATAATGGGAGCATTTTCTACGGAGCCTTTTTCTGTAAAAACGAGCTTGGTTTTTGCTAAATATTCACCAACAACAACAGGTATATTTGGTTTAATAATGCCCGCTTTCTCAAAGGCTATTAACTCTAAAGTATCACCCAACATATTCATATGGTCGTAACCAATATTTGTAATAATACTTAGCTCTGGAATAATAATATTGGTACTATCTAGTCTGCCACCAAGACCAACTTCAATAACTGCAATATCTACTTCTTGTTCGGCAAAATATTCAAATGCCATAGCTACAGTAATCTCAAAAAAAGAGGGTTTAATCTCATCAATTAGCGGCATAACCCGTTTGGTAAAATCAACAACAAAACCTTCATCGCAAAGCATTCCATTTATTTTAATGCGTTCTCTAAAATCATGCAAATGTGGTGATGTATAAAGCCCAGTTTTATAACCAGCAGTTTGCAATACAGCTGCTAGCATATGACTGGTACTACCCTTGCCGTTAGTGCCTGCAACATGTATGGTTTTAAATCTTTTTTGTGGATTACCCAATGCTTCGCATAAAACAATGGTATTGGTGATATCTTTTTTAAAAGCAGCAGCTCCAATTCGACTAAACATTGGTAACTTATTGTATAGGTAGTCAAGAGTTTCTTGATAGGTCATTCTTAAAATACGGTGTTTGATGTACGAAGTTAGATGTACTATTTTAGACCTAAATTACAAATCACAATTCATAACTCAGTTTTACCCTTTTAATTTAAAATTAAAAACAATTGTACCTATTTGTTCATCATCGTTGCCAGCAGTCATTTTTAGTCCACGTGCCTTACGCAATGCAATTGCTCTAATATTTGTATTGGTGGTGGTAGTGCCACGTGGGTTTACAGTTGCAGCAATCACATTACCTGTTTTGTCAACAGTAATATCAACAGCTACTTTTGCGGGCTCATTAAAATCATCTTCAAAGCTTGGTAATTTGGCAAAGCGTCTACCATTTAAACCACTTCTAATACTTACCCCACTATTGCCCGTACCACTATTCCCTGTGTAGCTATCGCTATTTGGGTTGCCATTTGGTTTTCCTTGGTCACCAGTACCACCAGCAATTCCTTGATTTTTTACTCCATTATATGTATCTCCATTGTTGCCACCACTACCATTACCACCTGCGTATCTGCCCATTTGTGCCCTAGGTTTTGGTACTGGGGGTGCGGGTGGTATATAAGCTTTTATTTTCTTTTCAACGATGGGTGTATTGTTAGTTGGTTTTGCTGTTATAATAGTTTTTGAGGGTTTATTGATGGTTGCGGCATCATTCGTTTCATTATCGTCTGTGGTTATGTTTTGTTGTTGTACAACTGGTTTAGATGCGGGCGCTGGTCGGCTTATGAATTTTTCTACAGGTGCTGGTTCGCCAGGTATTTGTGGCGCAATAGCGCCAATGCCAGTTTCACTATTACCAAGGTTTACTTCTATACCTTCTTCTAAAATTGGTGGTGGAATTATGGGCAACGTCCATTGCACCAAGAAAAATAACATAAATAATACGCCGCAAATCATCAACGTAATAGCTAACGCTTTTAGGTTTTTATTTCTTTCAAAATTTGGGTGCATGTAGATTGAATTAGCCATACAAATGTATACGTCAATTTAAATGATAATGAGTAATGTTTAAAATTACAGTTGTTAACAATAGGTTATAAACGCTACGTTATAAAGTATGGTTAAAAATGAATGATATTTAAATGGTTTTATTGAATGATTGGTTGCATATTATTTTTACTAAAAGAGTCGTACGCTAAATATATCCATTTATCAATGTGTTGAAACAAAAAAAAGTAATTCACCTGAATGAAGAATTACTACAGACGCTTTACAATATAATATTCTGCTACTTTGCAATAAAAACTTCATGCGATGACAATATTAATTTTAGTTACAGGCGGTACTTTTGATAAAGAATATAATGAGCTTACTGGTGAATTATTTTTTAAAAATACCCATTTGCAAGAAATGCTATTACTTGGTCGAAACTTAGCACCAATAAGGCCTTACACGTTAATGATGGCTGATAGTTTACAACTAACAGATATAGATAGGCAGCTAATTGTAGATTATTGTTTAAACGCAACTGAACAACAAATAATTATAACACATGGTACAGATACAATAGTAGAAACTGCCCAATTATTAGCAAAACAAATTATCCATAAAACCATTGTTTTAACTGGTGCTATGATACCTTATAAGTTTGGCAGTTCGGATGGATTATTTAATTTAGGTAGTGCCTTGGCTTTTGTGCAAACACTTAAAAATGGCGTATATGTGGCTATGAATGGTTGCTATTTTGAAGCAAATAATGTGCGTAAAAATAAACAAGATGGCATTTTTGAAAAGCTTTAAAATAAAAGAGGTTCAAAACTTTTTTCAATAGTTTGAAACCCACTGTCACAGAATTTATTTGGTATAAAGCTCGTTTAATAAAAAAATGTAGACACATATTTCAAACTTTTATTGTTAGAATATTTCTAGTCGTTTTGATATTTTATTCTATAACTTCCATTTTAAATAACGATTGCAAAATGGGAGAATTACAGATAAAAAAGCAGCCTAAAAAGTACGATGCTATTATTGTAGGTTCAGGTGCGGGTGGTGGTATGGCAGCTTATGTGCTAGCCCATGCAGGTTTAAAAGTTTGCTTAATAGAAGCTGGGCCAAATTATGATCCTGCAATAAATTCTTCTCAATTAAAAAATCCGTGGGAGTCTCCTAGACGTGGTGCTAGCACTAAGTTTAGACCATTTGGCGATTTTGATGGTTGCTATTGGGGTTGGGATATTGATGGTGAGCCATATACCCAAAGTGAAGGTACAAAATGGGAATGGTGGCGTGCTAGAATGGTAGGTGGACGAACCAATCATTGGGGTAGAATTTCTTTACGGTTTGGCCCTAAAGATTTTAAACGAAAAAGTATTGATGGTCTTGGGGATGATTGGCCAATTGGCTACGAGGATGTTAAACCTTACTACGATAAAATTGATGAGCTGATTGGAATCTTTGGTACTAACGAAGGCTTACCAAACGATCCCGATGGTATTTTTCAACCGCCACCAAAACCTCGCTTGCATGAGTTATTTATAAAAAAAGCAGCCACCAATATTGGTATTCCTGTTATCCCATCTAGGTTATCTATTTTAACAAAGACACTTAAAAATAATAAAGATAGAGCGGCCTGTTTTTACTGTGCCCAATGCAATAGAAGTTGTAAAGTGTATGGCGATTTTTCTTCTTCCTCTGTGTTAGTAAAGCCAGCTTTGGCAACAGGTAATGTTGACTTAATTACCAATGCAATGGTACGAGAAGTGTTAACCGATAAAGAGGGGTTGGCAACTGGTGTATCTTTTTTAAATAAGGCCGATATGATGGAATATCAGGTAACTGGTAAAACAGTTATTTTAGCTGCAAGTGCTTGCGAAAGTGCCAGACTAATGCTTAATTCTAAATCGCCACGTTATCCAAATGGGATGGGTAATTCAAGTGGGGTTGTTGGCAAATATTTACACGATTCTACAGGGGCAGATATGGGTGGTATTATTCCACAACTGTTTAACCGTAAGCGTTACAACGAGGATGGTGTTGGTGGCTTACACGTGTACACACCCTGGTGGCTGGATAATAAAAAGTTGGATTTTCCGCGTGGGTACCATATTGAATATTGGGGTGGTATGAGCCAACCTGCTTATGGTTTTGGTTGGGGCATAGATAAAATGAATAGTATTTATAAAATAAATGGTGTACAAAAAGAAGGTGGCGGTTATGGTGCATCTCTAAAAGAAGATTACCGCTTTTTTTATGGTGCACATGTTGGTATGGCTGGCCGTGGCGAGGGAATTGCTAGAGAAGATAGTTATTGCGAAATTGATCCATCGGTAGTAGATAAATTTGGTATACCTGTACTAAAATTCCATACAGCGTGGACTGATTACGAAATAAATCAAGCCAAGCATATGAAAGAAACGTTCAAAGAAATTTTTCATAACATGGGAGCTATTTCTACTTGGGGCGATAATGATGGACCACATAATAATTATGGACTTAAAACCCCAGGAAATATTATTCACGAAGCAGGTACGGTACGTATGGGTAATGATCCTAAAAAATCGGTACTAAATAAATGGAGCCAATCTCATGATTGTAAAAACTTATTTTGTGTTGATGGTGGTCAATTTGTATCTCAAGCAGATAAAAATATTACTTGGACAATTTTGGCTTTATCTATGCGTACGTCTGAATATATTGTAGATCAATTGAAAAAGCAGAATTTGTAGTGTAGTTGAGAACTGATGGTAAATAGTTATTAGTTGATGGGTTCAAATTATAAATTCTAAATCATAAATACATATGGATAGGAGAAAATCAATAAAAGCGTTGTTGATAGGTACAGTTTCTACGGCAGTAATTGTAGATGCTTGCAAAACAGCTACTAAAAATCCAGTTGAGGCTGCCCAATTGTCCGTTACATCAATAGCGGACAGGATGGACGAAGAAAAATTAGCTAATAAAAAGTTAAACGATGAGTTGTTTTTTACCCCGCAAGAAATGGCAACTATTACGGTATTAGCAGATATTATTATACCTAAAGATGCCGTTAGCGGTAGTGCATCAGAAGCTAAAGTGCCCGATTTTATAGAGTTTATTGTAAAAGATATGCCCCAACATCAAACACCCATGCGTGGTGGGTTACGGTGGCTAAACGTGCAATGCTTAACACGGTATGATAAAGCCTTTATTGATTGCTCACACGAGCAACGAATAACAGTGGTAGATGCTATTGCCTATCCTAAAAAAGCTAAACCAGCTATGAAACAAGGCGTTAGTTTTTTTAACTTAATGCGAAATTTAACTGCTAGTGGCTTTTATACCTCTGAAATTGGGGTGAAGGATATTGGCTACAAAGGCAATGTACCAAACCAATGGAATGGTGTACCTGATGATGTTTTACAACAATACGGACTATCCTATTCGGAAAAAGAATTGAAAGAATGTATCAGTTTTGATGTTGCGAAATAGTTGGTAGTGATTGTGGTTAGATAATAGTTGATATGCTTTTATCCAAGTAAAGCAACTTGTTTTTATTTAACCCCTAATCCCATTTTGCTTACTAAAGTTATCGCTTCAACGGCTTCTTTTACATCGTGTACCCGTAAAATATTGGCACCATTTAGTAGTGCTATTGTATTTAAGACGGTCGTGCCATTTAGTGCTTCATTAGCAGTAATACCAAGTGTTTTATAAATTGTGCTTTTGCGTGAAAGACCTGCAAGTATGGGTTTATCTAGTATTTTAAGTGCCGATAATTCTCTCAATAATTCAAAATTATGGGCTATTGTTTTACCAAATCCAAAGCCCACATCTACAATTACATCATGTATGCCAACAAGTCTGCAAGCCTCAATACGTGCTATAAAAAAATCCAACACGTTTTTTGTTATATGCTGGTAGGTTGGATTTTGTTGCATGGTTTGCGGTGTGCCTTGCATGTGCATACATATATAAGGCACTTTTAATGTACCAACGGTTAGCAACATCGCTGCATCCAGTATGCCACCACTCACATCGTTTACCATGCAAGCACCGGCTTGAACGGCCGCTTTTGCAACAGCTGCATGATATGTATCAATAGAGATATAACTGTTTGGAAATGCTTCTACAATAGCTGCTATTACTGGCAAAACCCTGCTACTTTCTTCGGCTATGCCTACTTCGATACTGCCTGGTTTTGTAGTTTGCCCACCAATATCTAAAATAGTAGCACCTTCGGCAAGCATTTGACCAGCTTTTTGTAAAATGGTATCTATTTCTTGTTGGCGACTTTCTTCGTAGAACGAATCTGGCGTTACATTAATAATACCCATCACAATGGGTTTATCTATTACTAAAAGTCTGCCCTTACAATTCAGTGTAAACATTGTGTGGTTTCTATTATATTGCAATGGTTCAAAGGTATAGTTACCAAATTATTATTACATAAAAAATGAGTATAACTACATATCAATACGATGCTATTATTACAAAAAGTAAGGATATTTTTTTTAAAAAAACACATGATTATGGTACCGCTTGGCGGGTGTTGCGTCCCATTTCTGTGGTTGATCAAATTTTTATTAAAGCATTACGTATTCGTACTATACAAGATAATAAAATGCAGTTGGTGGCAGATGATATTTCTGATGAATTTAAAGGCATTATTAACTATGCAGTTATTGGCTTAATACAATTAGAATTAAATAAGCCGCAAGTTGAAGAATTGCCTTTGGCCACAGTAACTAATTATTACAACAAACAAATAGCTTTTGCAAAAGCTACAATGACCGAAAAAAACCACGACTATGGAGAAGCTTGGCGTGATATGAGTCAAGAAAGTTTTGTAGATTTAATTTTAATGAAGCTATTACGCATCAAGCAAATTTTATTAAACGATGGTAAAACCATTATTAGCGAAGGCATTGATGCAAACTATGTTGATATTTTAAACTATGCTGTGTTTGCGTTAATTCTTTCTGATGAAGTAACAGAGAGTAATAAGACGATAGACGCTTAATTGTTTTTAATTTTCAAACTTAAAGTTAGTCGCTATTAACTATTTAACATTTACCATTTACTAGTATGAAACAAGTATTAATAATTATTCGTTGGACAGTTGGTTTATTATTCATTTTTTCTGGGTTGGTAAAGATGAACGACCCATTAGGATTGACTTACAAAATGCAAGAATTTTTTGATGTTTGGGGTTGGTATTTTTTTGATAGCTATGCTTTGTATTTAGCCATATTTATGAACGTGCTAGAAGTTGTTTGTGGTGTTGCATTACTACTTGGCAAACGCATGAAATTATTTACAAGTATTTTACTGTTACTCATAATTTTCTTTACTTTTTTAACTGGCTACGCATTGTTAAGTGGCAAAATAAAAACCTGCGGTTGTTTGGGCGATTGCTTGCCTTTAACGCCTTTACAAAGTTTTATAAAAGACTTGCTGCTATTGGTTTTGATAGTTGTCTTATTCATTTATTATAAAAAAATTATACCTAAGTTCAATACTATTTTATCGGATATTATTTTGGTAATTACCTTATTCAGTTGTGTGTTTATACAACAATATGTTTTATTCCATTTGCCATTTTACGATTGCCTACCTTATAAAATTGGTAATAATATTGTAGAACAAATGCAGAAGCCTAAAAATTATACACCTGATAGTACCACCATCATTTACCAGTATACTAAAAATGGTAAACAAATAGCATTTGACCAAGACAATTTTCCGGCAAATTTTGATAGCACTTTTATCTTCGTAAATCGTATAGATAAACTAATAAAAAAAGGTAGTAACGAACCAAAAATTATTAGTTTTAACCTAACAACATTAAGTGGCCAAGATACAACAGAAGCCATTTTTAATACACCTAAATATGTGTTGGTAATGAGCAATGAATACCCATCAGATTATCAGAAATGGCATACAGATTTATTAACAGCAAAAGCTTGGTGCAATAAAAATAACATCCCGTTGTTTTATGTTACGTCTCAGTTAAACGATCAGCTGGCAAGGCTTTCAAGCGATAGCTTAACTATTTTAAAATGCGATGGTACATTAATAAAAACTGCAGCAAGGGTAAATGCAACGTATTTGTTAATGAACAAAGCAACCATTTATAATAAATATAGCTATAAAGATTTTGATAAGGTAATAGATGCTTTTAATACTTATCATTTTAGCTTTAGCAATTAGAAATACTATCAACTAAACCATGATTCAATTTATAATAAAAAAAATATTATACGGCTTACTGGTATTAGCTGGTGTGGTGGTAATTGTATTCTTTTTGTTTCAAGGTTTTGGCGATCCTGCACGGTTGGTTTTGGGGCAAAGTGGCGATGCAAAAACAATTCAAAATATACGTAAAGAGTTAGGACTAGATGAACCAAAATGGCGACAGTTTTTATTGTATGCAAACGATGTGTCACCTATTGCCATTCACTCTGCTAATGATATAGCCAACAAACAATTAAAAGGTATTTTTATTGGTAGCAATGCAGCAAAATTTGGCTTTAAATTCCCTTATTTACGCAGGTCGTATCAAACCAAAAAAGAAGTTACAGATGTGTTGTTAGAATCCTTGCCTGGCACTATTATACTAGCACTAACAGCTATGCTTATAGCCACCATTTTTGGTGTTTTATTAGGTATTTTAGCAGCCGTAAAACAAAATACATTTTGGGATACAGGAAGCATCTTTGCTAGTGTACTTGGTATTTCTGTTCCATCTTTTTTTATGGGCATCATGTTGGCCTATTTATTTGGATTTGTACTTAGCAAATACACTAGTTTGCACATGACGGGCAGTCTATATGATATTGATCCATTTACAGGTAAAAATCTACAGCTAAAAAATTTGATTCTGCCTGCTATTACATTAGGTATTCGCCCTTTAGCTATTATAGTGCAGCTTACCCGTAGTGCCATGCTAGATGTGCTTGACCAAGACTATATTCGTACCGCTTATGCAAAAGGTTTAAGTAAGCAATCTGTTATTTTTAAACATGCGTTACGTAATGCGTTAAATCCTGTAATAACAGCTATTACAGGCTGGTTTGCGGAGTTGTTGGCAGGGGCTTTTTTTGTAGAATATATCTTTGGTTGGAAAGGTATTGGTAAGGTAACAGTTGATGCTTTGGAAAAGTTAGATTTCCCTGTTGTTATGGGCAGCGTTTTAATTACAGCAACTTTTTTTATACTGGTAAATATTCTGGCAGATGTGTTGTATTCGGTTGTAGATCCTCGTATTACGCAGTAAAAAATTGGTGTTTGATAAAACCCACACTTTAAGTTTAAGATTTACGGTTTACCTTGCACCACTATGACACAAGAGCAATTAAAAGATATAAGAGACCGCGTTTTGGTATTGAGGAGGTTTCTTTGACTACGAGAACCGCAAATACAAAGTAGAACAAGATCGTCAACTTTCGCTTTCACTGGGTTTTTGGGATGACAATGCCAGAGCTACGGCCACCATGAAAGACATTAAACTCAATGAATTTTGGATGAAGCTATACGAGCAGGTAGATACGGCTGTAGAAGACTTTGCCGTGCTATTTGAGTTTTGGAAAAGTGGTGATGAAACAGAAGAAGAAGCCAAAAAAGCATACGATGCAGGAGTTACAGCTATTGAAGATGCTGAGTTTAAAAGTACGCTTAATAAACCCGAGGATGAATTACCAGGTATTTTGCAAATTAATTCTGGGGCGGGCGGTACCGAAAGCCAAGATTGGGCTGATATGTTATTGCGTATGTACCTAATGTATGGGCAAAAGCAAGGCTGGAAAGTGACAGAACTAGACTATCAAGAAGGCGATGGTGCAGGCATAAAATCGGCCACATTGCAATTTGATGGCCCTTTTGCATACGGCTTTTTAAAGGCTGAAAGTGGGGTGCATAGGTTGGTTCGTATTTCGCCATTTGATAGCAATGCAAGGCGACATACATCTTTTGCTTCGGTATATGTATATCCTTTAATTGATGATAGCATTGAAATAGACGTAAATCCGGCTGATGTAGAATGGGCATTTTATAGAAGTGGTGGTAGTGGTGGTCAAAATGTAAACAAAGTAGAAACGGCGGTACGATTAAAACACGGGCCAAGTGGTTTTATAGTTGAATGTCAGCAAGCAAGAACGCAGGGCGAAAACCGTGAACTTGCTATGAAAATGCTAAAAAGTAGGTTGTACGAAGAGGAAATGCGTAAGCGACAAGAAGTATTAAATGCCAGCAACAGTAATAAAAAAAAGATAGAATGGGGCAGCCAAATACGCAGTTATGTTTTTCATCCGTACAAAATGATTAAGGACCATAGAACCGATTACGAAGTGGGTAATGTTGGCCCAGTTATGGATGGCGAATTGGATGGATTTATTAAAGCATATTTAATGATGGAAAAAGAAACCGCTGATTAAAATGATTGAAGTGATTTACGACGATTTAATGAATGTGCATTATTATCTTTAATCTAAAAAATCGCTTAAATCTAGGTTCAGACAATCACAATTCAAACAGATGGATAAACCCATATTTCACCAACGCATTTTTTGGGATGTTGATTTTGACAAACTAGATTATGATGCAAAAGCTTCATTTGTAATAGAACGTGTGTTTGAACGTGGAGATGTGCCAGATATTAGAAATTGTAGACGGTATTACGGTGATGAAAAGTTGAGAGACGTATTGACCAAAGCCAAATGGCTACCAAAAGAAAGTGTGTATTTAGCAAGTGCTATTTTTGATAATGAATTAACCGATTATAGATGCTATCAAACTTATCTATTGAACCCGCAACAATGGCTTTATTAAAGCAATTGATGGCAATACCAGAATTACAACATTTTGCATTGGTTGGTGTAATATCACTAACAGAGAAATAATTTTACGAAATACACGAATTAGGAAAATCCCAACCCGATAGCTATCGGGTCAAAAATCACAAATTACCTCATGCGTTTATACCCAGAAACGGCGGCACACCAATTAGAATTTGATAAGGTAAAGGCTTTATTGGTCAATCATTGCAAAACAGTGTATGCCCAAGAAAAAGCCGAAAACCTACGCATTCATACCAAAAAAGAATTTATAGAACTTGAATTAAGGCAAAGCCACGAATACAAATTATTGTACGAGCAAAGCCTTTATTTCCCTAATGATTTTTCATTAAACATTCAAAAAGATATTAAGCTACTAGGCATTCCTGGTGCATTGCTTGTAAGCGAACAATGGATGGATATTAAGAAGTTATCAGAAAATATCAGTAATATTTTCCGTTGGTTTGATACTGAAAAAAGGCAGGCTTATTCATCTTTAACCAAAGTAATTGAAAATACGTATAACGAAAAAGTAATTGTAGAAATGATTGACGAGGTGTTAGATGAAACTGGTGTGGTAAAAGATAAAGCCAGCGATGATTTATACAAAATAAGAATGAGTCTTTACAAGCGTAGAAACGAGCTGCGACGAATGTTTGAGAAGGTAGTAGCTAGGTTAAACAAAGCTGGTTATAGTGCAGAAATAGAGGAAGGGTTTAGCAATGGCAGACGTGTGGTGGCAGTATTTGCAGAGCATAAAAGGCAGGTAAAAGGCATTTTACATGGCGAAAGTGATAGCCGTAAAACAGCTTTTATTGAGCCAGAAGAAACCATCCCTTTAAACAATGAAGTATTTTCTTTAGAGCATGAAGAAACCCGTGAAGTACAACGCATTTTAAAAGCATTAACCAGCAAATTATCCATTTATTCGGGTTTGCTGATGGGCTATTTAGAAATTGTTGGGGAGTTCGATTTTATTAAAGCTAAAGCAAAATTAGCTATAGATATGAATGGGCAATTTCCAAATTTGGTAGATAAAGCACATTTAGAATTAAAAGATGCTTATCACCCCTTGTTGTATTTATACAATAAATCATCTAACAAAAAAACAATTCCTGTAACGTTAACGCTAGATGAAAACAGCAGGATTTTGGTAATTAGCGGCCCTAATGCTGGCGGCAAAACAGTTACCATGAAAACCATTGGGCTTAACCAAATTATGCTGCAAAGTGGCTTGCTAGTGCCGGTGCATCCTACATCGCAAATGGGTATTTTTAGGCAATTATTTATACATATTGGCGATACACAAAGTATTGAATTTGAGTTGAGTACCTACTCATCGCACTTGCAACACATGAAGCATTTTATAGAAGTTGCCAATGGTAAAACCTTGTTTTTTATAGATGAACTTGGTAGCGGTAGCGATCCTAATTTAGGGGGTGCTTTTGCCGAAGTAATTATGGAAGAACTCGGTCGCAGACATGCTTTTGGCATTGTAACTACGCATTACTTAAACTTAAAAGTTATGGCAAACCGCACACAAGGCATCATAAATGGTGCCATGCAGTTTGATGAAGTGCATTTGCAACCCATGTACAAATTAATTGTAGGCAAGCCTGGTAGTAGCTATACATTTTCTATTGCTGAACGTATTGGTTTGCCACCGCATTTAATAAATCGTGCTAGAAAATTGGTAGATGAAGACCACTTTAAATTAGATAAATTACTAAACCGAACCGAGCAAGATTTGCAGCAATTAGATGTTGAGAAAAAGGATTTGCACAAACTAATTCGTGAGAATGAGAAGTTGAAAAAAGAGATGGATGCAGTGCTAAATAAAGAACGCCATAACCAACAAGTAGAAACCTTAAAACATCAAAACCAAATTACAGAAGATAGGTTGCTGTATCTAAAAGATATGGAGCGAAAACTAAAACAAGTAGCTTTAGACTGGAAAAAATCTGACAAAAAAGATGAGGTGATTAAAAGCCTACATACTTTGCTGTTTAAGGGTAACGAGAAGATTATTGTAAATAAATTAGCCAAAAAAGTAGATAAGAAATTTATAGAAACAAAGCAAGAAATTGTGGTTGGTTCATTGGTGAAATCTAAGAAAAACTACCAAATAGGTGAAGTAAAAGAAATACGTGGCAAACGTGCCATTGTTCAAATTGGCGTACTGCCAATGAATGTAGAGTTGGATGATTTAGTAGTTGTTGAAAAAATTGAAGAAAAAGTTGACTAATATGTTGTTTAATAATGTGCAAAATCTACATTATAATCACCTTTTATACGTTCAATTGGTGGGTTAAAATAACCATATTTCACATTAGGAAATTCTTCCTTAATTAAAGCCTGTAATTGTTTTACGCCCATCAATTCACCAGTATCTGCTACACCAATTTGTCCTAAATACCAATCTGGATCTATATTAAAATTACGCCATTGAATCATATTCAAATCTGTATCTTTAATCAATTGTCGCAAGGCTTCATATTCTTCTACGCTATCGGTCATTCCTGGAAAAACGAAGAAGTTGATGCTAGCCCAACCACCATAACTGCGCATTACTTTTAAGCTCTCTACAATGTCTTCAAATTGGTAATTATTTGGGCGATAATAAGGCGTGTAAATATGTTTTCTAGCAGAGTTTGTACTTACACGAATACTGTTTAAGCCCACTTCACATAATGCTTTCACCGCATCTGGTTTAGAGCCGTTTGTGTTAATATTAATGCTGCCTTCATTGGTATGTTTTCTTATTTCTATAATGGATTCTCTAATCGTTTCCCACATTAACAAAGGCTCGCCTTCGCAACCTTGCCCAAAGCTGATAATAGGGTAGGGTGCGTTCATTAAATGAGGTACAGTAAACTCTACAATTTCTTCTGCCGAAGGCTTAAAGGTTAATCGATCCTGTGGTGACGTAATGGTTTCTTCTACCGGTTGAAAAGACACACAACCAATACAATTGGCATTGCAAGCTGGCGAAATAGGTACTGGACATTCCCATCTACCCAAACTTAAATTTCTAGCCGCAGGGCAAGTATAAGTCATACAACAGTTTTCCATCAAGTGTTTTACCAAACGGTTGTGCGGGTACGCTTGCAGCATTTGGTTGGTACCTGCGGCAATTTTTGCTTCATCATAACCAATGGCTTCCTGCCTAATATCATCTTCAATTCTAACGCCAGCAACATAAAATTTATTATTGTACCAAGCGGCTGCCGTATAGCAAAATAATGGCAAGGTAGGTGCATTGGGCAAGGTTTCGTAAGCGGCAATGAACAAACCTGTGTGAGCAGGTGGTATAAATGCTGCAACAGCCCAACCTTTCTCGCACAAACGCATATCGCCAGTCAGCACGTCTATACCTATGCCACGGCGGCCAGGTAACTCGTATAAGTTACCACCTTCTGGTAACTCAATCCAGTCCTCAACATCTATCGGGTAAGCATCCCATCCGGCACGCCCAACTGCATACATAGTTGTATCTTCAAAAATATTGCCGTTGCCATCTGAATATAAAATATAGGGTGATTGTGGTAACATGGTTTAGTTATAAATTATGAATTTTGAGTTATGAGTTATCAATAATGCTTGCATTTAACCGCTACGATAAATAACTTATCATTAATAACTCATAACTTTTTCTTGATTTATCTGCACTTTACAAAACGCATTAAATTCTTGTTCAATCTCTTGTGAAACTTCGTCGTTTACTTGTTTTTGTATCAGGGTATTACTTTTTAAATCAATGGTTAATAAACCATCTTTTAACACCACATTGTTTACAGTAGACCATAATACTAATTTTTTAGGAAATGAGTTAAATACAATCTCAACCCCATCAAACGCTACTTCTGGCGGTACCTTTACAGGCTTTTCTAAAAAACAAGCTATCAGGTAAATAATGGCGACTAATTTACCTCCGGGTACAACAAACCAACCCCAAGCTGCAAACATTAATGCAAAGCGATAATAGGGGATAACCCCTCTTTTAGCTTGCCCAAAACTAAAAATCCACCAACCAATAATAAGGCTACAAAAAAATATTAATAGCCAGCTTTCGCTTACAGGTAGTACAATATTTGTTTGGGATAACGATATAAAAGCTACGAATGTAAAGCCCGCAACAGCTAGCAATAGCATTAATTGGCTTATCCAATCTATTACCTTATAGTCTGGCGTTTTTAAAACAATAATATAATCGTATGTTTTTGTCATAAAAATATGTAAAGGGGCAAATGTAAGCAAGCATGGTTTCATAATGCCATGTGAGGGTGGAAATTTGAAACTTATTGTAATGAAATGATAGTAGAATTGAGCTTGATATTAGCTTAGTAATTTCTCTAGCCGTCGGTAGCTCACCGACCATAATAAAAAATTTGGAAAGCTTCTTCTTAAATTGTAACTGTCTCACAAACCTTTTTAGGAAAATTAGATATCCATACTTGCCTACTAAAACTGGACTAAAACAACCCGAAGCCATTGCACTGTATACAAAAGCTAACTACAACATAATACCTAATTATGGGCAATATACTGGTGTAGAAAACAGTGTATGCTTTGAGAAAAAATTAAGAAGTGTTTTATAAAGCCAGCAACTAATTAGTACTAATAGTTTGGTAACTAGGAATACTATTGGTTGCATTGTTTACACAGGGTCTACATCTATTACTATACTAACACTACTATATCTTTTCTCGCTTTTAATAATGGCTATTTGCTGTTGTATTTCTCGTTTACATTGGTTAATAATACTGGCATCTTTTGGCAGCTTTATTAATATTTCCCACAGGTATTGGTTGCGTATTCTATCAACTGGTGGTTGTGCTGGGCCATTTAAAAATGATCTAAAATTTACCTGCAATCCTTTCAAGATTATGTTGGCAGTTTCTTCGGCTACATAACTGTCTTTGTGCTTTACAATTAGCTGTATAATTCTGTAAAAAGGTGGGTATTGGTAAGCTTTTCTCGCATGTAGTTCAAATTCATATAACTCTAAGTAATTGTGTGCTTTTACAAAATGCAATACAGGATGTTGCACATTGCTTACCTGTATCAGTACATTGCCTTTGCCGTCTTTTCTGCCAGCCCTGCCGCTTACTTGTTCCATTAACTGAAACGCTCGTTCATTAACCCTAAAATCTGTAAAATTTAAGATACCATCACCATCAATAATACCTACCAAATTTACATGTTCAAAATCTAAACCCTTTACTACCATTTGTGTGCCCACCAGTATATCAATACGCCGTTGTTCAAACAGTTTTATCAGGTTGTCGTGGTCGTTTTTACCTTTTACAGTATCGTAATCCATGCGGGCAACTCTGGCATTGGTAAACTGTTCTGCCACCAATTCTTCTAACTTTTCTGTGCCAAAATTTTTCTGAATAAAATTATTACTACCACAAGCTGCACAGGTATGCAAAACTGGATATGTAGTGCCACAATAATGGCAACTTAATTTATTTTTAGCCTTGTGATAGGTAAGTGTTACATCGCAATGTTGGCACTGCGGTATCCAACCACAATTGTTGCAAATCATGTAAGGGCTATACCCTCGTCTATTTTGAAATAAGATAACTTGTTTTTGTTGACTTAGCGATAATTCAATAGCAGCAACCATTTGCGGGGATAATGCAATTTTACTTTTATCTTTTGAGGGTATTTTTTTTAAGTCCACCAACTCAATAGTTGGTAAATCAACATTGCCAAAACGTTCGGTTAAAGTAACCAAACCATATTTATGTTGCTCACAATTATAGTAGCTTTCTATAGATGGTGTGGCACTACCTAATACCACTTTGGCGTTAAAAATACTGGCATAGTAAATAGCGGCATCTCTTGCATGATAACGTGGTGCAGGATCTTGCTGTTTGTAACTCGCATCGTGTTCTTCATCAACCACAATTAACCCTAAATTTTGAAAGGGTAACAGCAAACTGCTTCTTGCACCAAGCACCACTTTTATTTCGCCATTTTTTACTTTATTCCAAATTTCTACTCGCTCGTTAGGATTAAATTTAGAATGGTAAATAGCAATATTACCACCAAAGTGTACCTGCAATCTGCGAATGATTTGTGATGTTAACGCAATTTCTGGCAACATGTACAACACTTGCTTGCCTTGTTGCATATATTGCTCTATCAGCTTTACATAAATCTGGGTTTTGCCACTTGCAGTAACACCATGTAACAAACAAACATTTTTATCTGTTAAAGAAGTAATAATAGCTTGATAAGATACTTGCTGGGCCTGCGATAGACTAAAGTTGATCGTAATATCTTTTGGCAATGTTTTTAGTCTATCTGTCGCTCGCTTTTCTGCTAGTAGAATGCCTTTTTCTATTAAGCCTTTAAGTTGTGCGGCTGTGGCATTACTCTTTTTTAAAAGTGTAGCTTGTGTTACTTCTCCTTCGGTTTTTATTAAGTGTAAATAGGCTAGTAGTAGCTCCATTTGTTTTGGGGCTTTGCCAAAATTATTTATCAGTTCACTTAACGCCACATCATTATTAAAGGCAGGTTGTAATACAATATATGTTTCTGTTTTGCTTTTATACTTATCCTTCAATTCTTCCCATACATAGCAAATTTGTTTGTCTATTAATTTTTTTATAATTGGGTACACATGCGATGAATCTAATAATTGTTGTACCTCACTTAAACGTAGTTCTTTTTTAACTTCTAGGGCTTGTGCTACTATAAATTCCTCATCGTTTAAGTCGCTACCATCGTTTAGATCATAGTCAGTTTCCTCGTTCCAAATTAATATGCTTTCGCTTGATAATTTTAAATTACTTGGTATGGCAGCTTGCATTACTTCACCCTCACTACACATATAATATTGTGCTAGCCATTGCCAAAATATTAATTGATTTTGATATACTAATGGCTCATCATCAAGCACATTTAATAATTCTTTTGGTGTAAAGGCTTCTGGCTTTTGTTGTGTGATAGATTTTACAATACCCGCATATTTTTTATTACGCAATTGCACTTCCACCCGAATACCAATTTTAATAGCAGTTTGTAAATGTTGTGGTATTGCCCAAGTATATGTAGTTGGTAAAGCTAATGGGATAATTACTTCGCAGTAAGAACCATCAACGCTATAAGGAGCATTAAAAAGGATACTATTGTTATTGTTTTTAGCCATTTTGTAAGTGGTGAAGATAACTTTAAAACCTATTTTAGTTAACTAGTTGCTACCAGTATTAATTGTATTAAATAAAGTTGCCAACCTAGAGGTGGTTGGCAACTTTATAATTTTAAATAATCGAATATAATATTACTTCATTTTATCTTTTAAATATGCCAATTGTAAATCGATGGCAGCAGCATCTTGCGCTTTTGTTTTAAAAGCTACCTTCTTTTTTGCCATACTTAGTAAAGCTGAATTAATTTGCGGTGCCACACCATATTGCGCTACTTTTTCTCTAAAAGCAATCACTTCATCTACACCTTTTTTAAAGTTATCGGTAGCAGTTACTTTGGCTAAATAATCTATAAAATTGAAGGTGGCATTAAATTTTTGTTGTAAATTATGTGAAGCTGGTTCGCCAGCATATGAACTAAACATTTCGTCAAAATCTGAATCACCTTTTGTTAACATTACAACGGCCTCAACCGCATCTTTCAATCTACCTTTGGCATCTTTTTGTAAGGTTGGCAATAAGCTAATGGCTTTAGCTTCATCTAAACTAGTAATAGCTTCTAAAGCAGCACCAGCAACACTATATGAGCTATCTATAACCGATTTTAGGTAAATAGGTAGGTATTTTTTATCGTTACTTTTTGCAAGTACAT
The DNA here is from genome assembly GCA_038327865.1 of Chitinophagales bacterium. Lineage (GTDB taxonomy): Bacteria > Bacteroidota > Bacteroidia > Chitinophagales > Chitinophagaceae > Parasediminibacterium. The sequence goes on from JBBQLL010000020.1 coordinate 37,622, forward strand.
CAATAGCAGTGGCACGCACTGTTCTATTTACATCGGTGGTGGCCATTACCTCAATTTTTGTTAAAGTAGCACCATCTAAAGTATCGTTGGCAACAAGCCCCAAACTACGGTTACGAATTATAAAATACGGGTCGTTCAATCCAGCTTTTAATAGGGCATAGGCACCTGGTTCGGCTTTATGTTTGTTAACATATTCAAGCGCTTCACGTCTATCTACATAATTTTTTGCATACTTGAATTGGTGTATAAATTCCGCTGTGGTTTTATTGTCTTTCTTCTCCCACAACAAGTATTTGTCGCCATCTACATTAATCAAATCAGGTTTAGATTTTACATTGAATGTAAATGTATCAGCTTTATTTTCCATCCAAACTGTACTACGTTTTTTCTCAAAACCTGAGTAAATATCTATGTCAATAGGTAATCTAAAAACCTTATCGCCAGCTTGCGTTTGCTTAATAAATATGGTTGCTTTTTGGTTGACAGCGTCGTAAGCATAGCTAATATCAACCTTTGGGTGACCGCTTCCAAAATACCATTGGTTAAAGTACCAATGCAAATCTTTACCACTTACTTGCTCCATTGCTAAACGTAATTTATCAGGATTACCATTGCCAAATTTATAAGTGGTTAAATACAGATTTAGCGATTTGAAAAACGCACTATCGCCAACGTAATGGCGTAACATATTTAAAATACGCCCACCTTTTGGATAACTCACATTATCAAAAACATCTTCTTTATCGGCATAATAATAGCGTACCAAATCTTTTTTTGCATCCGCAGGGTTGCTTAAATAACGTTGCATTTGGGTGTAATTATCATTCAGCGCAGCATCCATACCATACTTATATTCATTCCACAAATATTCGCTATAATCTGCAAATGATTCGTTCACAGTAATATTGCTCCAGCTCTCGGCAGTAACATAATCGCCAAACCATTGGTGAAATAGTTCATGAGCAATGGTGCTTTCCCAGCTATTGCCATCTACTAGTTCTCGGGCATTTTGTTGTGCACGTTCGCCATGTAAAGTTGCTGTTGTATTTTCCATGGCACCACTTACATAATCGCGGCCAACAATTTGTGCATACTTGTTCCAAGGATATTCAACACCAGTCACTTTTTCACTATAAAATTTTATCATTTCTGGCGTTAGTCCAAATATTTTTCTAGCAACTTTTTCGTACTCTTTTTCTACATAATAGCTTACTTCTTTGCCCTTGTAAAAATCGCGTACAATAGCAAAATCACCAATACCCATAAACATTAGGTATGGTGCATGTGGTAAATCCATTTTCCAATAATCGGTTCTAGTATCATCTGCATTTTTGGTTTGCGATACCAATTTACCGTTGCTTAACGATACATATTTTGCAGGTACAGTTAAGTAAAAATCGGTAGTAGTTTTTTGGTTTGGTTTATCAATAGTAGGTATCCATGCTGAATTGGCTTCGGTTTCGCCTTGAGTCCAAATTTGGATCGGTTTTTTCTTATCCTCACCTGTAGGATTTATAAAATATAATCCTTTAGCATCGCTAATGGCAGCGCTGCCTTGCACTTTTAATTCGTTTGGTTTGGATGTATAATCTATATAAATAATGTAGGGCTCTGCACTTGTGTACGCTTTATCAAGTTTGATATTTAAAAACAAGCTATCATTTGTGTATTTTAAAGGTATATATCTGCCAGCTTTTACTATTTCCAACTTATTTATCGTTAAGCCTTTTGCATCTAACAATAAGCTATCGGTAGCATAAAAATGGGGTTTTAAGGTTAACCAAACTTTCCCATACATATACTGTTTGGCATAGTCGAATTTAGCCTCTAGTTTGGTATGTACTAGGTCGTTTATTTTAGGGCTAAAAGAACGGTATTGTTTCTTCCAAGCACTATCATTTGCTGCAGGTTGCGCAAGAGTGATAAAGCTAATAACTAAGCTAACTGCCAATAATATTTTTTTCATTCAGATTATTTTAGTGGCAGTAAAGATAATAGTGATTGCAAATAAATTTGTTAGCGTTTTCTATACGTGCTGCAAACGCATTTTATACTAAGTTTGTGTTAACGAATTTTAATCTAATGAAGATTTTTGTATCACTATTTATTAGTTGTTTTTTGCTTTTTATCACTGGTTTTTCGCAAACAAAGTCGAACCATTTTATCTACATTCAATCAGAAACAAAAGAGCCTTTTTATGTGTTGATTAATACTACTAATTACAGTTCATCGCCTAGTGGTTTTTTAATATTACCTAAGCTGCAAAGCGGCATTTTAAACTTTGCTATTGGCTTTGCAAGAGACAAGTATGCCGAACAAAAATTTGTGTGTGCAATTGCAGATAATGACTTAGGATTCTCATTAAGGCTAAATAACAATAAACGGTGGGAACTTTTTAATCTGCAAGAGTTGACATTATTGTCAGACGATACAAGTGCTTTAGAAAGTAAAGTAGCTAATGTATCAGTAAATCAAGTAGCTTCTACTGTTGAGGTGCCTGTAAAACCAGTAATTGCTGCACCTGTAATCACAATACCTATAGAAGCATCCTCTGACAAACTTATTAAAACCTCTAGCAATGTTACAGAAACAGGTTTAAAACAAGTATATATTGATAAAGCTGATACCATTACCATTTTAATACCTATAAAAACTAGTTTAGCTATTGATACTCCTACAAAAGAAATAGTCTTGTTGAAAGCTGATAAAAGTGTAAAAAACTGCACGTTTGCAACAAATGAAGACTTCATAAAAATAAGGGCTAAAATAGCTGGCTTTGCAGATGAAAGAGATATGCTTATTGCAGGTGCTGAAGCGTTTAAAAGCAAGTGTTTTTCGGTAGAACAAGTTAAGTATTTAAGTTACCTAGTAATTAACGAAGAAAACAAGCTAGACTTTTTGTTATCTGCACAAAAAACGGTGTATGATGGTTATAATTATGCATCATTGCAAAGCTTGCTTACCAAGCCTGCCTGCATTAAACAGTTTAGAAATAATTTATAATAATGCCGCGTTATTTTATAGAAGTAGCTTATAAAGGCACTAATTATAGTGGCTTTCAAATACAAGAAAATGCCGTAACTATCCAAGGTAAAGTTGAAGAAGCTTTATACGTTTTATACAAACAAATGTTTCAATTAACTTGCTCATCTCGTACAGACGCTGGCGTACATGCGTTCCAAAATTTTTATCATGTAAATTGTGATGTTGCCATTGAAAAAAAAGTGTATAACCTAAATGCATTGTTGCCAAACGATATTATAATAAAAAATATTTTTATTGTAAAAGATGATGTACATGCTAGATTTAATGGGGTAAGTAGGGAATACAAATACTTTATTACCCAGCAAAAAAATCCATTTTTAATAGAAACAGCTTGGCGATTTCCATTTGTTTTAGATATCGCTATTTTAAATCAATGTGCAGCTATTTTATTAGTGCATAAAGACTTCACAAGTTTCTCTAAACGTAACACACAGGTTAATCATTTTAATTGTGACATTGTTACATCTACTTGGTTTTTTGAGAACGATTGTTTAGTATACCATGTGAAAGCTAACCGTTTTTTAAGAGGTATGGTGCGTGGCTTCGTAGGCACCATGTTACAAGCAGGTAGGGGTATTATTTCGGTAGCAGATTTTAAAAAAATTATCGAAGCTAAAGATTGCACCAAGGCAAATTTTAGTACACCAGCACATGGGTTGTTTTTAATTGCGGTTACCTATCCTGAGCATGCTTTTGTTGTATAATGGGCATTATAAATTTACCTTAATTGTATCGTTGTAGGCTTGGTTCATCCAACCTTTCATTTTGTATTTATAATAAGCTTGTATCACAAAATTATCTGCTAATAATTTATTGTAAACCCAGTTTTTCATACCCGGATTGCTGTTCATGTAAAAATTATATTCTTTAATCTCTCCAAGCATGCTTTTATATACTTCACGGTCGTAATTGGCAAACATATTTGCTTCAAAATTATTCGCTTTTACAGCTCGTTGTATAAAATGTGCCGCTATATAACTTGTTAGCATACCACTACCAATGCCTTCACCATTTGCTGGCGAAATCATAGACGCAGCATCACCGGTAAGCAACCAACCATCACCAAATAATTTTCTTTTTACAGAGGCTAATGGTAAGCCCCAACCTTCTGCTTCGCCAACAGGTGTAGCGTTTTTAAAACGATGTGCTATGGCAGCATCGCTAGCTATCATGTCTTTAAATTTATTACGAATATTTACATTGTATTTACTTGCTAGCTCGCTCACCATTCCAAATCCAACATTGGATTCACCATTTGGTAATGGAAATATCCAGAAGTAAGACATTGGTAAATTTTTAGGATAATATAACTCTAATAAATTTTTTTCGTGCAAGCCTTCTATGCCTTGCCAGTATTGCCTTACAGAACCTGCATAATGCCTACGGTTTATTTTACGTTCGCCTAAATATTTTAAAAGTATTGAGTGATCACCATCTGCACCAATCAATAATTTTGCATCTATTTCAAGTGCTTCGCCATTTTCAACTGCTTGTAATTTCCACAGTTTGCCATCCTTTTCAATGCTTGTTATCTTAGTGTTTTGTCTAAAATCTGCAAAGCGAGCATCAATTTTATTAACTAAAAATTCATCAAAATGTAATCTTTTCGATACAAAAAAAGGGCAGCTTACGTCGTCTTTTATAGTTGGCTCGTAAACAAAATTTCGCTGTTTACCTTTTGGTGTAATGGAACGAACACCCCACGACGCCGTAAAATGTGGATGATTTACTAATTCTTGTTGAATGATATTGGGGTCAATATGGTTCAACATTCTCACTGTTTTTAAATCTAATCCATCACCACAAACCTTATGTCGTGGAAAAATAGCGGCATCAACAATCACATGTTCAATACCCATTTTAGATAAAAAAATAGAGGTAGTTGCACCCGCAGGACCGGCACCAATAATGCAAATAGTGGTAGATAACTGTTTTGTAGACATGTACTATGTTATTTATATTTATACAGTAACTACAATCTTTTTTTCATAAGCTGTTCTTGTCCAGCTTTTAATTTTATTCTCATAAAAATGCTTGAATAATTTGCTTTTTAGCCACACATTATTTAGCATCCACATAGATATGGTTGAGAACTTTAAGAAAAAATTATGTGCTTTTATTTCATCATCAAAAAAGCGAAAAACTTCTCGGTTATAATTTGTAAACGATGCTTCGCTAAAATCGTTTTTAGCAATGGCATGTTGTATAAAATGCGCAGCAATATAGCCAGTAATCATCGCATTACCAATGCCTTCACCACTAGATGGCGAAATCATAGAGCCTGCATCGCCTGTTAGTAAATAGCCATTACCAGCTAAATTTCTTTTTAAAGATGCCAACGGCAAACCCCAACCCTCTATATCTGTTACAGGTGTTGCATTTTTAAACCTACCAGCAATGGCAGGGTCTGTTTCAATCATATTTTTAAGCTGATCTCTAAAATTTATTTTACGCTCGCTAGCATATTTACTTATCATACCTAAGCCCACATTAGCCTCACCATTTGGCAATGGAAATATCCATAAGTAAGCCATTGGCAAGTTTTTAGGAAAGTATATTTCTAGTAAATTTTTCTCGTGTAAATTGCTTATGCCTTGCCAGTATTGCCTTACAGCACCTGCATAATGGCTTCTGTCAATTTTGCGTTCACCTAAGTGTCTTAATAAAATACTATGGTCGCCATCTGCACCAATAACTAAGTTGCAAACTATTGTTATATCACCTTCTTTTCCTGTAGTTATTAATTGCCACTTGTCACCGTCTTTTATAATCTTGGTTACTTTGGTAAGTGGCATAAAATTGGCATATTTAGTATCAATTTTATTGGCCAAAAAAGCATCAAAGTTTAGTCGCTTACTTATATAATAGGCACATTGGTGGGCTTTGTTTGGTTCTGGTACATGTACAAAATCTCGTAATTGTCCCGAATGAGAGATGGATCGCAAACCCCACGATGCCACGAAATCTTTATGTGTTGCTATCTCATTAGGTATAATAGTAGGGTCTATATGGTTTAACATTCGTATGGTTTTATAATCCAGACCATCACCACATATTTTATCTCTAGGAAATTCAGCAGCATCAACAATTACATGTTCAATACCCATTTTTGCTAAAAAAATAGACGTTGTTGCCCCAGCAGGCCCTGCACCTATAATACAAATGGTTGAATTGATAATTTCCAAAATATTTTAATTTTTAATGGGCGTAAAATAAAACAAAAAAGGTATCAAATACTTTTACGTAAATGATACCTTTTTTACAAGCAACTATTTAATAAACAAATGGGATATTTACTAGTTATAAAGTCTTCAAAACATCGTTCATATTGCGTACAGCATCAGCACTTTTGTTAAAAGCAGCTTGTTCAGTATCGCTCAATGTAAAGTCAACAATTTTTTCCCAGCCAGTTTTGCCTAACACCACAGGCACCACTAACGAAATATCTTTTTGACCATACTCGCCATCTAAAGCCACACCACAAGAAATTAATTTTTTCTCGTCACGTAAAATGCTTTCTACCATAGCAGCAGTACCCGCACCTGGTGCATACCAAGCACTTGTACCAATTAATTTAGTTAAAGTAGCACCACCAACCATTGTATCAGCCACTACTTTGTCTTGTTGCTCTTGCGTTAAAAAGTTAGTTACCGGAATACTGTTCCAAGTAGCGTGTTTAATTAAAGGAATCATCGTTGTATCACCATGACCACCAATAACCATCGCATTCAAATCAGCAGGCGAGCAACCCAACGCTTGGCTTAAATAATATCTAAAACGTGCAGAATCTAACGCACCACCCATACCTAAAATTTTATTTTTAGGCAAGCCAGATGTTTGTAGCGTTAGGTAATTCATCGTATCCATTGGGTTAGATACAACAATGATGATGGTATTAGGTGAATATTTTAAAACATTTTCAGTTACACTTTTTACAATGCCCGCATTTACACCAATTAGTTCTTCACGGGTCATACCAGGTTTACGTGGCAAGCCAGATGTAATTACTACCACATCAGAATCGGCAGTAGCAGCATAATCGGCAGTAACCCCAGTAATTTTTGTATCAAAACCTAACAATGCAGCGGTTTGCATCATATCTATCGACTTGCCTTCAGCAACACCTTCTTTAATATCTAACAATACCAATTCGGCTGCCAATTCTTTGCGGGCAATATTATCGGCACAAGTAGCGCCAACGGCGCCAGCACCAACTACGGTAACTTTCATACAATAAATTTTATGTTTAAAAGGAAATTATTTTGCCGTACAAAAGTAACGGGTAACTGCTTATTTAATTGTAATTAAAACTGCTAACGGTTACGTTGTTTTTATGGCGTATCCGCCCTGTGGCGGCCGGGCTGTTCGTTCCAAGTCCTCATTGCCTTTGGCAACTGCGGGCTTTTCACTGCCATCCCTTACGCAGTGGTATAGCAGCGTAAGGGATGGCAGATTTAATTTTAAGCGAAGCAAAATTTTACCTTGCCATTATTGAGCCTTTTGGCTAACAATTAATAAGTCTTTGTTGGTGAAAGCAATACTCATAAAGGGGGAAAGATTTTATTGGCTAATTATTTTCTCTATTACATATTGGACATGCACAGGGGTTTTTTATCGAAATCTCTATAAAAAATAGTTTTGCAATTTGTAAAACACCAACTAATTATTACATCTCATTTCCATCATCCTTTTGGTGGCACAACTACTGCCCCTCCACTTCTTCCACCTCTCATATCTATAATTCTTCTGGCAATAAAATAGCTGTCTACAAATGCTTTATGGTTGGCACTTAGCTGTCCTTCTACTAGGTCGTCAAGGTCTATTAAGGCGGTTTTTGCTTGCTTAAAAAGGGTTAATAATTGTGCAGTGCTATTAGTATGTGCCACATCTACCACATCTCTTTCTGCTGCTTTGGGTGTGGCCGTAGCTATGGCAGTGGTTAAGGTTACAAGGCTAGCAGCAGTTATTTTATATGGTAACAATGTGGTTAGGTGCGGCTGCAAAGCCATAACCATACTGGTACACATGGCTAGGCCTGTGGTGTCTGGGCCATCGTGCAAGTTGCTAAAGCTATGGTTGATGGCTTTTAGCAATACGGCATCGCCTAACTTACGAGCATACGGTTTTGCTTTTACACTTAGCTCGGCAGCAAGGGTAAATGCCACATCTATGGCGTTGTTTTTATTGGCTGTAAAGCCGCCCGTATCAGTATCTTGCTTGTGTTGGTTGGTAGCGGTTATAGCTGCTACAATGGTTTTAAAAATTGTTGCTGCATCTGCTACCAATGGTTCGGTAGCCATAATCGGTTGGTTATCAGCTAGTAATTGTAGCACCACTTGGTGCATGTTTTGGTGGTTTAATTGCCCTCTGTTTATATGCTTAAATTTTGGTGTAATGAAACTAAGAATAGGTAATTAAAACAACAAGTATTTACCTATTTTTTATATTTATTAATAAATTTATGCAAATTGTTATTAATGAATTATTAAAGACTATTAAAAATACACTGAAGGGCGGTTGACATTGGCAAAAGGCTACTTAAAATGTACAGAAGGAAAGTGTAAATTGGCAAAAGGCTACTTAAAATGTACAGAAGGAAGGTATAAATTGGCAAAAAACTACTTAAATGTACATAATTCTATCTTAAATGTTCTCGATTATACACAATTCGAAGTTTTGCGCTTACAAATTCCTTCATGGGTTTTATTCGCTAAGTTGTCATATTGGCTCAAGTCTTTGATCTTTCCTGTTATTTAATCTCCAATTATTCAATTTTATCAAGCTCTAACAACTCTTTCTCAGTTGTAAAAAATTAGTACTATCAATCTTCTTTATTTTGCTAATGGTAATTAACTAAAGCTTTAGCACTGGTTAGAGGCCAGCACTAGTTGTGGGTCATTTTTTGCCCACACACTCTAGAAATCTTTTACTCAAATATATTTAGGGCGATGCATTTTACTAAACCAATGACAGGATTATGACCCTTAATAAATCAACTAATTTTAGGACAAGGCATTACAAATTCAAACTGTTGTTCGGGCCTGATAAATATCACTAAGCTATTGTTATTAACGTGTATATTTGTTCTTGAATTATTAAGAGTTTCGGAGCGAAAGGAATTCCAATTCCCCATCTAACACAATACCCTATTTATTATTTGTGAAACTTTAAATCACTGCTAAATAGAAAATCTAAAAATGGGGAAAAACTAATTTTATTTATAAATAAAAGAGTTAAAAAAATTTAATATTATGGTTGAATTTAAAGTTGATATAACTAATTGCGACAAAGAGCCTATTCATATTTTAGGAAAAATTCAAGGTCATGGATTTTTGATTGCCGTTGATAGTAAAGACCAGGTAATTCAATATATCAGCGAAAATACGTCGGCATTTATTAACGACGATGCCATAGAATATCTTGGTAAGCATATTGATGAAATAGAAGCCCGATTGAACATTTCCAATAATGGCAATAAGCTAAAATTGTCTCAAATAATAACTCTAGGGTTCGGCAAAGGTTTTGAAAACCTTAATCCTTTTTATCTAGAACTGGATGGCAAACCATTCAACCTTATCATAAAAAATGCACCCTCCATCTTACTATTGGAGTTTGAACCCTGCATGATAATTGAAGACTTTGATGTACAAAAAACAATTGGGCGTTCAATATCAGCGATACTGGCGCAGTCTGGCTTACATTCCATGCTTAAAACTGCCGCCTTGGAAATAAAGAAAATCATACAATACGACAGAGTAATGATTTACCAGTTTGGAGAAGATGGCCATGGGGAAGTGGTTGCAGAAGAAAAGAATACTGATTTAGAACCTTTTGTGGGTATGTATTATCCGGCCACGGATATTCCAAATCCGGCAAGGGAGTTATACAAAATAAATTTAACCCGTATTTTATCAGATGTAAATATAGACTGCCCTGCTATTATTGGTAATAAAGGTCAGAATGCGCCACTAGATCTTACCCACTCTGTGTTAAGAGCAGTGTCACCCATACATATCCAGTATTTAAAAAACATGGGTGTTGCAGCTAGTTTCAGTATTAGTCTTATTTCGCATGGTGAACTTTGGGGGCTCATAGCCTGCCACAATTATTCTCCCAAATTTATTGATTATAAAGCCAGGGAGGCTTCAAAATTAATTGGCCAGATACTTTCCCCCGCCTTGGAGTACAGGCTTGGAGAAGAAGACAGTGAAAAGTTTGCGGTACTTAACCAAACGGTAAATACACTTATAAAATATATAGAAAAAGAAGGTGATGTTTTAAGTTCATTAACAGCCAATGTAATCACCATCAATAATATTTGTGCTAGTTCAGGTGCCGTACTTTATTTGACAATAAGATTACGAGCGTTGGTGTAACGCCCAATAACGATGAGATAAAAGAAATAGTAAAATGGCTACTTAATAATTCACAGGATATGGTGTTTTATACCCATCGGTTTCCGACAATATACCCTGCCGCAGAAAAGTACAGTGATTTTGCCAGTGGATTATTTGCCTGTATACTTTCCAGAGAATTATCTGAAATGATTTTAATTTTTAAACCAGAGCAAAAGCAAAGCATTAACTGGGCTGGTAATCCAGAAAAAGCGGTAGTAGCAGCCAGTGATGGTTCGTTGCAGTTATCGCCACGTAAGTCATTTGAAAAGTGGACGGAAATAGTAAGGTATAGCTCAGAAAAATGGAGCCGAGCAGAAATAGCCGCTCTGGTTAATTTACGGGAACAGGTTATTTACCAGATAAACCGTAAGGCAGATGAAATACGACAGTTAAATGAGCGTTTAAAAGTGGCGCATGAAGAATTAGATACCTTTAGTTTTACTGTTTCGCACGACCTACGTACACCATTATCTGCTATAAAAAGTTATGCAGAATTATTGTTACTTACTAACGAAAGTCTTGATGATAATGCTAAAAAAATATTGGGAAGAATAAATGCTTGCTCTGATAAAATGGCTTTGTTAATTAAAGAAATATTGAATTACTCAAGTTATACCAGAAATGAAATAAAGTTAGAAAAGATAAATATGGGGCAATTGATAGCAGATGTTAAAAACGCTATTTACGAATCATTACAACCGAAAAATCTTGAATTTATTATTGGTATTACACCAGATATTACAGGAGATGCGGTGATGATAGGTCAGGTATTTACTAACCTGCTGGGCAATGCAGTAAAATATTCATCAAAGTCAGGTAAGGCTGTTGTAAAAATAGAAGGACATGTTTCTGAAAATGAAACTATTTATACAGTTACTGATAACGGTATTGGTATTGATATTAAATACTACAACCGGGTTTTTGAACTGTTTAAACGCATGGATAACGTAAAAGACTTCGAAGGCACTGGCGTAGGTTTGGCCATTGTAAAAAGAATAATGGAGAAGCATGATGGGAGAATATGGTTTGAAAGCCAACTTGGCAGAGGGACTGTTTTTTATGTAAGTTTTAATAATGACACGATTGAATAAGGTAGATATATTTTTAGTGGAAGACAATGAAGATTTTTCTTTTTTAATTGAGAAAGCAATTGATTATATTGATAAAGGTTTGTCTATAAAAATTGTTGATAACGGCTTGAGTGCACTGGAAGTTTTGAAGCATTTTGATCAAGAAGGCATAAGGCCAAGGATAATACTGCTTGATTTAAATTTACCAGGTTTATCAGGTTTGGACTTATTAATAGAGATAAAAACGATTGAGTTTTTAAAACAAGTGCCTGTTATTCTTTTTACAACATCTGATAATCCGAAAGACGTGAAGGCAGCAATAGAACATGGTGCCAATGCTTATGTTACCAAACCGCATGGCTACATCGCACTGATAGACTGTTTAAAATCACTTTTTAATTTTTGGTTTACCCATCACACAACAATAAAATAATGGTATGAAAAAAATTTTTATAGTTGAGGATAATGAAGATACTTCAGATATACTTACTATGGCCCTCGGCAACAAATATAATCTACTTATTATAAATAACACCAATGGGATGATGGAAAGAATGAGTGACTTTTTACCCGATTTTATTATTATGGATAATTTTGTAGGGCATAAAGTAGCGGCTGAAATTATTAAAGAGATACGGAGTGAACCTCTTTTCAGCAGCATCCCCGTTATATTATTTTCTGGTCACCCATATATTGAAAAAATAGCTAAAGAAATTGAAGCCAATGCATATTTAAGTAAACCATTTACATTGCAGGAGCTAAACTTTTGTATTGAAAAAGTATCAGCTGACCTTATTGGTGTAAAAAAAGTGCAGTGATAATGCTGATACTGAATATTTTGAAACTATTGTACTAGGAGCAAAAGGAATTTATTTATGCGTTTTAAATAATTAAACAACTAACAATCAATGATTTTGGATAAGCTTAAAATTGCCACATCAGGGTTTCATCGGTTGGCAGAAGAAAAAAATTTTTCAGATAAATTACGAGATGGTACAATCAGTAATAAAGAATATGTCATACTCTTAAGTCGATTATATTGTTTTTTTAGTCAGGCAAAAATAATTGCTGATAAGTATATTGCTGATACTATTATAAAAGGCAAACTATATGAAGAAAAATTGACTTGTTTAAAAAATGATCTTATTGAATTAGGCTCAACAGACTTTAGTGAACACCTAGTATTTGATGAGCTAAATTATTTTGACAGTATTGGGTTTTGTTATGTGCCATTAGGCTCAATGCTTGGTGGGAAAATAATTTATAACAATTTGGTTAAAATGCAAATGAGGGAAAATATTCATCTTCCTGTTAGTTTTTATGAAAGTTGTAAGGATAGTGTGTACGTTAACTGGAGCGAATTTATCAGTCATCTTAACTTAATTGATGTTACACATCACAAAGATGTTTTGAACGGTGCAAAATTATCTTACCTGCATTTTATTTATCTGTGTACGTTGATACAATAAGTACAACCAGATTCAGAAATCCTTCTTTAAATCACTAGACTATAGAAATTAAGGGACTACCTAACGTTCTGGAGTTCTTTACCAAACTATAAAACAACGGGGCTTGTGTGAAATAGGCTGTTTTTTATAAAAATCATCTACCTCTACAAATTTCTTAATGGATTTCTTCTTGCAGCTGTGATGTAGCGTTTCATATTTAGCCAAAAAGCTAAAATCATGTAGACAATAATGGGAGAACCTATAGTAAGAAATGAAATGTAAATAAACCACATGCGAATGCGTGTTGTAGCGATGCCTAATTTTTCGCCTAAGGCTGAGCAAACCCCAAAAGCTTGAACCTCAAAAAAAGCTCGTATCTTCTTCATAAAATCTTGTTTTTTCAATTGCAGGGGAATGCAATTCTTTGCAATTTATACATTCTTTTTAATAAATTAGAAACACATTTTAACAGAGTTTTCTTTTACCTTAAATTCGCCATAATATTGTCGCTTTTATTTTTCGCCACATGGTCACATAGACAAAGTTGTATAAACCTAAAAAACTATCAACCTATTTATTTGCCTATGTGGTAAAACTTTAAATATTTATATAATCATAACTCTAAAATTTCTTTTATGGCTTTTGACATTGAAATGATTAAAAAAGTGTATGCCGAAATGCCTGCAAAAGTTGATGCAGCTCGTAACATTTTAGGCAGACCCTTAACCCTTTCTGAGAAAATTTTGTTTGCACACTTACATGCAGACCAAAAATTAGCAAACTTTGAAAGAGGTAAATCTTATGTAGATTTTGCACCAGATAGAGTGGCAATGCAAGATGCTACTGCTCAAATGGCGTTGTTACAATTTATGCAAGCAGGTAGGCCTAAAGTTGCAGTACCGTCAACTGTACATTGCGACCACTTAATAATGGCCAAGCACGAAGGCAAGGAAGATTTGGCATTTGCAACTACTGAAAGCAAAGAAGTGTTCGACTTTTTAGCATCAGTTTCTAATAAATATGGTCTTGGTTTTTGGAAACCTGGTGCAGGTATTATTCACCAAGTAGTTTTAGAAAATTATGCTTTTCCTGGTGGTTTAATGATTGGTACTGATAGCCACACCGTAAATGCTGGAGGCCTTGGTATGATTGCCATTGGTGTTGGTGGTGCTGATGCTTGCGATGTAATGGCTGGCTTGCCTTGGGAACTAAAGTGGCCTAAATTAATTGGTATAAAACTAACTGGTAAATTAAGTGGCTGGACTGCCCCTAAAGATGTGATATTGAAAGTTGCTGGTATATTAACTGTTAAAGGTGGTACTGGTGCTATTGTTGAATATTTTGGGGAAGGTGCAAACGCCATAAGCGGTACTGGTAAAGGTACTATTTGTAATATGGGTGCAGAAATTGGTGCCACCACATCTACTTTTGGGTACGATGATAGCATGAGTAGATATTTAGCATCAACTGGGCGTAGCGAAGTTGCCGAGGCTGCAAATGCCATCAAGCAATATTTAAACGCAGACCCAGAAGTTTACAATGATCCTGAAAAATATTTTGACCAAGTAATTGAGATTAATTTAAGCGAATTAGAGCCGCATTTAAACGGGCCTTTTACACCAGATTTAGCCACACCAATTTCTAAAATGAAAGCTGCTGCTGCTGCTAATGGTTGGCCAACAAAAATTGAAGTGGGCTTAATTGGAAGTTGTACAAACAGTAGTTACGAAGATATTTCTCGTGCTGTTTCTTTGGCTAAACAAGTGGCTGCAAAAGGCTTAACAGTAAAGTCAGAATATACCATTACACCTGGTAGCGAGTTAGTACGGTATACTATTGAACGTGATGGCTTTTTAGAAACATTTGCTAAAATTGGTGCGACTGTGTTTGCCAATGCTTGTGGCCCTTGTATTGGTATGTGGGATAGAGTTGGTGCCGAAAAGAAAGAAAAGAATACCATTGTACATAGCTTTAATAGAAACTTTGCAAAACGTGCCGATGGTAACCCAAATACCTACGCATTTGTTGGTAGCCCCGAGTTGGTAACTGCTTTGGCTATTGCTGGAGATTTAAATTTCAATCCTTTGACCGATTCTTTAATGAACGATAAAGGTGAAATGGTAATGTTGGATGCACCAACAGGTGATGAATTACCAACCCGTGGTTTTGCGGTTGAAGATGCTGGTTTTCAAGCCCCAGCGGCTGATGGTAGTGCTGTTAACGTAATTGTTGACCCAACCAGTAAACGTTTGCAATTGTTAGATCCATTTGCTGCGTGGGAAGGCACAGATTTGATGGGTTTGAAATTGTTGATTAAAGCAAAAGGGAAGTGTACCACCGACCATATTTCTATGGCTGGACCTTGGTTAAAATTTCGTGGACATTTAGATAATATTTCTAATAATATGTTAATTGGTGCTCTTAATTTCTACAACGAAAAAACAGATAGTGTAAAAAGTCAAATTACTGGCGAATATGGTACTGTTCCAAACACTCAACGTGCTTATAAAGCCGCTGGTATTGGTACTGTAGTTGTGGGCGATGAAAACTATGGTGAAGGTTCATCTCGTGAGCATGCTGCTATGGAACCTCGTCATTTGGGAGTTCGTGTGGTGTTAACAAAATCATTTGCACGTATCCACGAAACTAACCTGAAAAAACAAGGAATGTTGGGTCTAACATTTGCAGATAAATCTGACTATGATAAAATTCAAGAAGACGACTCGATTGATGTAGTTGGATTAACGCATTTTATACCTAATAAGCCACTAACATTGGTGTTTCATCATAAAGATGGCACATCTGATGAAGTAATTGCCAACCATACTTATAACCAGCAACAAATTGAATGGTTTAAGGCTGGTGCAGCATTAAATATTATTAGAAAACAAGTTGCTGCAAATTAGTTGTGGGAGCCAACGTTATAATAAATTAAAAATTAAGTCCTGCCGAAATGGTGGGATTTTTTTGTTAACAACAATTGTAATACTATTTGGCTTTAGTTGTGTCATTCACTTATACATTTTATGCGAATCAAGGGTTAAAAGTTAGTCAACAACATTAGTGCTACTGCTATTTTACCATAGAGGTGTAATTTCAGTCCATTTTCCGACCTTACCTTTGAAGCATTTTGAATTTGTGTCCTTTCATTTATCCAACTAAATA
>JBBQLL010000021.1:0-51661 GCA_038327865.1 Chitinophagales bacterium
CGTGGTTATAGAACGTTGGGTAATCCTTTAAATGCAGCTCAACCTTTAAGCCAATTAACAGATAATTTTCAAATAACTGGTTTAACTAGCGGTTCTCCTACAAATTTTGGAACTTCAGTTGGTAACCCATCAGCATTTATATACAATCCTTTAGCCGTATCACCCATTAGCCCGTTAAGTCGCCAAAACGATGCCTCTGCTACAAACTGGGATATAGGCAAAGGCTTATATGTGTTTATACGTGGTAACGGTAATGAAGGCAATAACAATAGCTATACAGCAGGTACAGTTAATGGTATTACGCAACCAGGTGGTATAAGTACAATAACTGTAGATGTAAACGGTACAGTTAACAATGGACAGGTAGATGTAGTGGTAGATTATTTAAATGGTGCAGATAATTATAATTTAATAGGTAATCCTTACCCATCCCCAATAGATTTAAGTTTGGTAGCTATGAGTGATGCCTCTACCCTTGCAAGCAAGTATGGTACCGTGTATATATATAACCCTATGATAGGTGCAAGTAGCAACACTGTAGCTGTAGGTGGTTTTCAAACAATAACTACATCAGGCAATCCGAGTATTGTAATACCAACTATGGGTGCATTTTATGTATTAGCTACTGCGGCAAAAACTATTCGTTTTCAAGAAAATGCAAAAAGTACAACAGCACCAACTCTAGGCTTGTTTGGTACAGGTACGTTATTCCCTCGTTTTAGATTAACTATTAGTTCTGGAAGTATTAATTACGATGATGTTCAAGTAGGGTATAACAACCTATCAAGTGCTAGTGGCAATGATTTTTATGATGGTTTAAAATTAAATAATGCTGCATTAGATTTTTATTCTTTATCAAGCGATAGTAAACGTTTAGCGATAGATTATAGAAATATAGCATCAACCGATATTATACCATTGGGCATTCAAGCAAATGTTTCCAATCACTACACAATTAGTTTAAGTGAGTTAACAGATTTACCGAACGCTCAATTGATACTAAAAGATAAATTACTACATGTAACTACAACATTAACCAATGTAGGTGATAGTTATAGTTTTGATATCACTGCAGACACTGCTACCAAAGGTAATAACCGTTTTGAAATAGGTCTATTAGGTAATATAGTATTGCCAGTAAAAATAGCAGACATTACTGCACAATTACAAAGTAATAGCCAAGTAGCTGTTAATTGGGTAAGTGCCACCGAGTTAAATGCTGACTACTACCAAGTACAACGCAGCACCAACGGTAACACCTTTACCAACATTGGCAAAGTAGCTGCAAAAGGTGCAAGCACTTATATCTATACAGATGATGTAGCCACTTTAACAGCACCAACCATTTATTACCGCTTACAAATGGTAGATAAAGATGGTAGCAAAACCTTTAGTAAAGTTGTTAGTTGCCAGTTGCTAGTTGCTAGTAAGGCATTATCTATTTATCCTAACCCAGTAGAAGCTACCTTATTTGCACAAGTAACAAGTAGTAAATCAGGCAAGGTAACGGTAGTAGTAACAGATATGCAGGGCAAGCAATTACGTAACCAAACAGCAGCAGTAAATGCAGGTGTTACTGCTTTATCGGTAGATGCGAGTGGTTTAGCCGCAGGTAGTTATGTGTTAGTAATTACCAATAGCGATGGTGAACAACAACAACAGCAGTTTGTAAAAAAATAAGATAGCACAACCTGACCCCCCGAAAGGGGGGATAATGGGGAAGTATTACAACAAACAAAAAATAATACCACCAAATAAAAGCGCATGAGAAAGCAAACACAAATTATACAAATACTGGTACTGCTAGTTGTACTATTGGTGCCAATGTTATTGATGGCACAAGACCTACAAGTAGACAATCAACATACAAGCAGCGATGCACCTTACTCTGATACAGCTTTAATTTATGCTGGCATTTGCCTACTACTAGCGTTAGGGGTGGGCTATGGGACTAATTTTTTAAAAAAGTTAAAGAATAAAAAAAATAGTGACAAGCAGTTATATATAATTTTTCAAAATAAGTCTTCTTAAAAGAGATATAGCTTTTCTTGAAATTTAAAAACAATGGTTTCTAAAAATAATAGAAAAATCTTATTAAAACAGGTATACGATTTTGGGTTTATGCTTACTAATTATAAACCCAAAACAATAACTACCAACAAAAAACTACGCATGAAAAAGCAAACACAGATTATACAAATACTAATAATGCTGCTAGTACTATTTGTACCAATGTTATTGATGGCACAAACCCCAGTAGCTGGTACCGACCCTGATACAGTCCCAATAGATGGCGGCCTTAGTTTGCTAGTAGCAGCAGGAGTAGGTTATGGCGCTAAAAAATTGAAGGAAAGAAGGCAAAAGGCGACAACCCTAGATACTAAAGAGAAATAAGCCCAAATGACGATGTTTGATATACGATGCACAAATTACGATGTAAATAAAAAAGCGACCAATCAAAATTCGATTGGTCGCTTTTTTGTTGAACTACTAACGCAGATTTGAAGCAAGGATAAAACAGCATATCCACCCTTTTTGGGGATTACTAGGCAATAAAATGTACAACTCATATAACCATTATTGTAAAAAAAAATAACTGCAAGTACAGGTTATGCAATGCCAAAAGAAATGCTAACAAAGGCCGAAAACAAAAATGAGGCTAACCTATATTGGATAGCCTCATTTTTGTTTAAACATATTTTGCATATATTAAAAAATAGCTACTTACCTTTTCGCAAATAACTGCCAGTTAAAGCACCAAAACCACCAACTAAGCCGCCAACTAAAGCAGTAATAATTATCAGTAACCCATAATTACCTTTTAATGGTAAAATATTAGCAACCTTGGTAGACAAAATATGTTCATTAGCAACATCTTTTACTAGTGCTAAAATACACCATAACATAAACAAGGCTACAAAACCCGCTAAGAATGCTTTAAATGGCTGTTGATGAACTGCCATAGCTACTGCCAAAGCACAAACAACAAAGCTGTACCAAGGCAACGCGGTGAATAAGCCAATAGCAAAACTTAATAAAGCGGTTAAAAATATGGCAGAAATAAATTTCATACAAAATCAGTTTTAGAGTTTAAGAGGCAGATTTGTAAATCATTCCTTTTATCAACATTAAAATAATAAATAGTTGCAATTATACATTACTGAAAGTGATATGCCATTTAATACGCTGATTGGTTTGAATTGCGGGCTTTTTAATAAAAAGCAATGGATAATATTTTCCAGCAGCCCAAAAATCAATAAATGTCTCATAATATTTGCTGCCAGGATTACCACTTTGCCCACCAGGATACAAACCATACGCTTCTACACTATCTGTTAAATGTACAATCATTCGCCAACTTGGGCCATGATCTGGTTTTGTAGCGTTAATACTGTAACTACCACCACCATTGTTTACATGCAACCTGCTTAAAGCATCTATTTTGGTAAAATGTGCCACTTTAGTATCTTTAAAATTGCCCCAAGCAAGCTTACCATTTTTATCTAATTGACTTGCCAATATAGCTACTTTTTGAAAAGCTTCTAACACAATATCGCCCATTGTTTCCTTTATATTTTTAGTAGTAATATTATCTGCAAATGCATAAGAGCTATCTCTTGTCAATGCCTCTAACAAAGTACTTTCATAAGGCCGTACAAGTGGTAAAGTACTTAATTTGTATTCATCATCATATACCAATAATTTTGTTGTATCCCACCAATTTTTAAAAATAGTCGCTGCTTTTGAATCAGGATTATTTTTTAAATCCCATGCTTGTACCAGATTATAATATTTTTTTTCTACATCAGTCAATTTACTAGCATCTAATAATTTTAGCAGTACTGGTACAGCTAAAGCGGCAAAAATATTATCATTGTTGGTTTGCATTTCTTGCATATCATTTACCGAAATATTAGTCATAGCAGCTAATTTTTTATTGATAATCAACCCACGGTAAATGGGAAAATTACCTGCTTCGCCTAAATAATATGGATACGTACTATCTACTGCCATTTGATTAGCACTACTTACAAATCCACGTTTAGGATTAAACATTTGAGGGTTTTCAGCATTGGGTACAATGCCTTGCCACATATAATTACTATCCATACCTGGCATTACAAATTCGCCTTGGCGTTTCCATTTTGCAACAAAAGCTCCTTGCTGGCGAATAGCAATATCACCAGTTTTAGAAGCAAATACAAAATTTTGTCCAGGACATTGGTAAGTAGCGATGGCATTTACATAATCAGTGTAATTTTTTGCCCTATCCAATTTATAAAAAGTTTGCAATTCATTACTAGCATCGTGTGCTTTCCATTTTACCGCATAGCAATTATTGGTATTATTTTTAGCAGGATAATGTCTATCGTACATTACAGGTCCAAATACTGTCATAGCCATTGTTACAACAACATCAGGCTTATCTTTTACTTTAATAATTTCTTTTCTAAAATCAGCTTTTTTCCATGCTCCATTAAACCAATAGTCTTGCATGGTGGTGTCTTTAAACTTAATTTCATAAAAATCTTTCACATCTCTACCAGCATTGGTTACGCCCCAAGCACAACTATCGTTAAAGCCAATAATTACGGCCGGCGAGCCAGGAAAAGAAGCCCCATAAGTGCTATGTGTGGGGGTAGTAATTTGTACCTCGTACCAAAGTGATGGTAGATTTAAACCCAAATGCGGATCGTTACACAAAATTGGTCGGCCACTTTTAGTTTTACTACCAGCAACCGCCCAGTTATTGCTGCCATTATCTCTATTGGGCTCAATGGGTAAATTAATAGCAAACGAGTCGCTTTTGCCAATATATAGCGAATCGAAAGTAGGAGGAATAAGTGGTGTAATACTTGGCTTTTGAAACACAGTTCCTTTTGGTACAATGGGATCAAGAGAATCCATTACCGATGGAAATAACTGCTTGTAAGTAGCCATACCAAAAAAGTTTTTAGTGTTGGTATGTAAAAAATCATCTTCACCACCACCTGCCAAGTCAAAGCTCATTAACTTTAAGAACAAGGCCGATTTTAAATTTGTCCAAATCTCGGGTTCATACCCTAATAACTTATATTCAAATGGTATATCATTGGGTTGCAATTGATTGATAAACGCATTTACACCAGAGGTGTAACCATCCATCATTATCTTAGTTTTAGGGTTAGCTTCCATTGCCTTAAGACTATTTTCTGCACCGTATAACAAACCTAATCTTCGTAAATAGGTATCAGTTGGCAAGCTACTTTCGCCAGTAACTTCGCTTAATCTACCAGCAGCAATATAAGTTTGAAACTCCATTTGCCATAATCTAAATTTTGCATGTAAAAAGCCTTGTACATAATAGGCATCAGCATCGTTTTGGGCATAAATGTGGGGTACTAAACGGTCATCAAAGTACACATCTGTAGTTGCTTTTATACCTTTAACAATTATTTCATCGTTAAAAGATACATTGGTTGGCTCAGCATTTTGCCAAAACCCCATTTGCGGAGATAAAAAATAACCTAGTCGTGGTGTTTTTGTTTTGCCAGAAGGTAGTTGCATATTTAAAACCGCAACTAAAGTAATGGTAATAATACTAGACAGAAACAAGGGTATAAAGCGCATAGCAAACGGTTGAGGCATTGAAAGTACAAAGAAGTTGGGTAAGTTTTTATTTTGATACAGATTTTAAACGCCATCAAAGGTTTATTATTATACCTAAGCCTTATTTACCATTGTACAATAAAAATAAGCGAGCATTTTGGTGATGCAATATTTTAAGCAATGTGATGCTACTTGTTAACAATAATTAGCTATTTCACTTAGGCAAACTTGTCAATTCGGTAGGTTCATCTAAGCTTTGTTCTTCTTTATATTCAATAATATTTTCTTTAATAGATTTTCTGTCTATTTTTCTCATACGCATACTAAAAAAAAGAACCACTGCTAAAACGATGCAGACAACTAAAAAAATTAAGGGTAGATTCATGAAAGTTTTATTAAAATACATTCCAAATAATTTTATTATTACTAAAATAACTAAAAAATTGTGCCGTGACATTTTTACACACCATAAAATTTGCCTATCTAAAAAAGTATTTTAAAATAGGAATAAAAAATGCCCAACCCTTTTAAAGGTCAGGCATCATCAAAAAAACACCCCTGTTTTTGTTACCTCTTACATTATTTTACTACACCTATACTTTTAAACAGCAATGTAAAGCCTGCACCAATACCTACTGTTGATGTAACATCAATTGATATATTATTTATTTTTACAATGTTATAAGCTACTTTTAAATCCATCCCTAACACATTGGGCTTACTACTAAAGTTAGGCTTAAAAATATGTTTTAAAGTGGTATTACTAATGCCAAACCCATTATCTTTAAGAAGCATCTGTAAGTTACCGTTTACCACTTTAGTGCTTATTACTAACTCGCCTTTGCCATAAGTCATCGCGTTAATGGCATTTATTACAATATTGCCTAGTGCAACTATCAATTTAGAAGTATCTACAAGTAACTCATAACCATTAACCGTATAATTTCTTATAACTTTTACTTTTTTAAGTTCTATACTATCGGCAGCAAGTGCTAACACTCTATCTACTAATTGATGTATAGATTGACTTTTTAAGGCCACTTCTTCTAATCCTTGATTTGATAATAATTGATCGACTGTAGTATTAATATGCATAGCACTATGCTTAATAATATTAAGATATCCTTTTTTATCTACCTCTTCTAAAGGCGATTTAAGCATTACAAGCGAGACATTAATATTTGATAAGGGATTTTTTACCTCATGCACAAGGGCTATCATGAAATTGGGGGTTGCCAAACTTTTGGCTTTATAACCTACCGATAAATTGTCCATATAACAGGTGATTAGTTAGTTCACAATTAAGTTGTAAAATTTGTATCTGTTACTAAACAAAATTGTTATAGTCTACTTGATAAAAGTTATAAAATTCACACATTTATGCAATGCTTACTTAACAATAAAAAAGATTAAAAAACACAACTAGTTATACCCACTTTTTATAATGGTAGATATATCACCTGTTGTTTTACGCAAAATAGTTTTACTTAATATGGCGAGAAGTACATAATTACCAATAGAAACTTAATTTGTGATTTACACTTCTCTAGTTCTTTCATAATTGTATCGTTTTGTTCATAGCGGCGTTACGTTTTTAGTTTAGCCTTTATTTAGCAATTACATAAAACATACATTATTTTGCAAATGATATTTACATATCATCTAGCATGGAACGTCTTTTTTGTTTTAATTTTTTAAAATGAGAAGGTGTTAAACCAGTTACTTTTTTAAACTGTGTAGAAAGGTAGGCAACGCTACTGTAATGCATTTGTACAGAAATTTCAGATAATGTAAGTTCGTTATAAACCAATAATTCCTTTACCCTCTCAATTTTATGAGATATAATAAATTTCTCAATGGTTGTGCCTTGTATTTCTGAAAACAAGTTGGCAAGATAGGTGTAATCGTGTTGTAATTTTTTACTTAAATATTCCGAGAAATTTACTAATAATGGTTCATCAGAATAATGCACCAATTCTACCACTACGTTTTTAATTTTTTGTATCAGCACACTTTTTTTATCGTCCATTAACTCAAGCCCAAATCGTAAAAACTCTTCTTTCAAACGTTCAATTTGCTCTTTACCAATAAACTCTTGTATTTCTATCTCTCCCAGCTCTACACAAATTAGCGTCAACCCAAGTTTACTTATTACGTTCTTAACCACAAGCTTGCAGCGAATACAAACCATGTTTTTTATATAAAGTTTCAAGTAATGTATTTATAATAAATAAAAAGTTATTTTAGAGTAATGCTGTGACTTTATGTTGCATAACAATTAATTTATTAGGTGTCTAAATTATCATACCATGTAATCGATGCGTATAAATTGAAACACTAATATAAAGTGTAATTTGTACAAAACATAATTTGTAACTTTTTTGGCTGAAATTTGCAATATTAAAAAAAGTATAAAATTAATTGTGTTATTGTTTAATTTCTAGTATTTATACAATCAATTTGTTTTCAGAAATGCATTTTTTACCCAACAATTACTTGTAAAGCCCTAGGGATAAGCCTTGCAGTAATGGTATTTACTTTACCTAAATACTCACCATCTATCTGAAAGTGCACTTTATGTTTAGAGGTAATGGTTACGTTATTGGTTTGAAAAACCTCGGTTTTAGACACATTGTATGCACTGTGCGATACCATCATTTTAAACACCTCAATTATAGACATTTTTTTTACAGCAATTACTTCAAACAATGCATCGCTTAATGTACCAATGGGGTTTATTAAGGCACCACTACCATATTTTGTGCCATTGGCAATAACAATTAAGGCAGCTTTTACATATTGCCTTTTATCACCAAGTTGCATTAATACTTTTAATAAAGGTATATTAAATAGTGCCTTAAATGTTGCTACAAAATAGCCCCACATACCACGCCCCTGCTGCATTTCAAATTGTTTTACAACGTAGGCATTGAAACCAATATCGCTTAAATGAATGCATATATGTTTATTAATCTCGGTAACATGTATCTCTCGCATGTTGCCATTTATTATTGTGTGTAAAGCTTGCTGTGGTTGATTGCTAATGCCTAATTCTTTTGCCAAACCATTAGCAGAGCCAGCGGGCAAAATACCTAAGGCGATATTAGTTTGCATAATACATTCTGCCACTAATTTTATAGTACCATCACCACCAACTGCGACTACTACCTGCGGCGAAAAATTTGTAATTTGCTGCTGTATGGTTTGTGAAGTACAGCCTTTTGGAATCGTAAAACAAGTAAATGCGTACGGTAGCGATTGAAAATAATTGGTTATTTCAGTACACCAATTACTATTGCTGTTGCCAGAAAGTGGATTAATAATAAATAGCAATTTTGTGGTAGCTTTAAGTGGCATGGCTAGGTATGATGATTGTACAATAATATTACCCTGAACGGATTTTAAACAAAACAATTTTATATGGCTGAACAAACAAACAATCGTGCCATTACCATAAAAGTGTACCATGGTTATGGTCATCAACACAACTTGGTTGTTTATGGGCATATTTTACATGGCAAACCTACCATAAGAAAGCACTACACTACCAACGCTTTTACAAATATTATCTATTTAGCAAATCTGTTTTTTATTGAGACTGTACCAAATGTTAAGGTACAATTACAATGGAACGACCAATTAATTTATAGCAAAACTGGGGCTGATGGTTTTTTTAAATTCGAATGGCAATCTACCCAAAGTGTTGCTGCTGGCTGGCATGAGTTACAAGTAAATGCCATAGATGAACAACGCCAAATACTTGCTACTGGCATAGGTAAAATTTTTATACCACATACTACCCAATATGGTTTTATATCCGATATAGATGATACAGTACTAGTGTCTCATTCTGCTACTACCGGTAAAAAATTAAAAACATTGTTTACAAAAAACCCACGAAGCAGAAAAACCTTTGCCGATGTAGTAAAGTTTTATCACCTATTGGCTTTTGCACATACTGAACCATTGGTACCAAATCCATTTTTTTATGTAAGTAATAGTGAATGGAATTTATATGATGACCTAAACGAATTTTTTAAACATAACGGCCTACCAAAGGGGGCATTTATGTTAAGTAGTATAAAAAAATGGTACCAATTATTACAATCGGGTAAATCAAACCACTTTGGTAAACTTATAAAGGTTACACGAATAGTAGAAGCTTTTCCTAGACAACGGTTTATATTATTAGGCGATAATTCGCAAAGCGATACTGAAACCTATGTGGCAGTTGCTAATAAATACCCTAATAATATTGTGGCCATTTATATTAGAAACATCAGCCCTAAAAAAGCATTGGCTACAGATATATTATTAGCATCTATCAATAATAAAGCCATCACTACTTGCCATTTTAAACATACTGATCAAGCAATAGCAGATGCAACTCTTAATGGGTTAATTATATAAAAAATAAAAATTATTTGTTGAAAATTATCAACTACTTGTTTATACTTACAAATGGTTTTTATACAAATACTATAACAAGCCAATGATATAAACTTACCGTAACATTGCTTTAGTTGGTTACCACTACATTTGTCGTAACTGTAGTATATAATCTATGAGAAGCAAGCCATCAATATCGGTATTACTGTCGGTTTATAATACTGATTTTCACTTGGTAAAAAGAGCCATTGACTCTGTATTGCAACAGGATATTCAAGACTTTGAACTCTTAATAATTGATGACGGAAGCGCCATATTGTACCAACAACAACTACTAAAATACGCCACCTTACATGAAAATAAAATAACTTATTTGCGTCATAAAAATTGTGGTCAATCAAAATCAATTAATAGGGGCATATTACATAGCCAAGGCGATTTTATAACCATATTGGATGCAGATGATGAATTTAAACCCAACCATTTAAGGGCTTGCTTGCACGAGATGCGTTATGTTGATTTAATTGCCTCTACCACCGAAACAGTTGTTAATGACGATGCTGATTATTATGTACCAGATAAACACGATAACAGCAAAGTAATACATGTAGATGATTGTATTTTGTTTGCAACGTTATTTGGCAAAAAAGAAGTATTTACAAGTTTTAATTTTAGAGATGAGTATGCCGCCGATGCCCACTTTTACGAACGTGCTGCCCAAAAATATGTTGTAAACAAGGTTAATTTACGAACCTATATTTATTACCGCAATAGCCCTACAAGTATTTGCTCGGCCCTAAAAAAAGCAAGCCTTAGTATGTCGCTTA
The DNA here is from genome assembly GCA_038327865.1 of Chitinophagales bacterium. Lineage (GTDB taxonomy): Bacteria > Bacteroidota > Bacteroidia > Chitinophagales > Chitinophagaceae > Parasediminibacterium. Next base: position 10,806 of record JBBQLL010000021.1, read on the forward strand.
GTTAAAATAATACATGCTACCATTTATACAAAATAGCCAATTGGTTGTAGCCTGCCATATTACAGGTGTGTACGATGTAAATAGAAACAATATCCTACCAAACGATGACTACTCTTTGGTAAAAAATTGGGCTGATTCAATAACCAAACTTGGTATGAATGGCATTATTTTTCATAATAATTTTTCAGTAGCCACCTGCAAAAAATTTACCAGTAAGCATATTCAATTTATAAGCGTTGTGCATAATACACTGTTTAACCCAAATGTGTATCGTTACTATATCTATCAACAATTTATTACCCAATACGCAACCCATATCAACAGTATTTTTCTTACTGATATTACAGATGTTGTGGTAGAAAAAAATCCATTTACACAAGCGCTTTTTTTACAAAATTCTACCGCACTTTTTTGTGGTGATGAACCTACTACACTAAAAAACGATTGGATGCAGGCACATGGTGACCATTTACGGTTACAAATTGCAGATTATGCTAGTTACGAAGTTGCTTTTAAACATCACAACTTATTAAACTGTGGCATTATAGGTGGAACAATAAAAATAATGCAACCTTTTATACAACAACTGTGGGCTATTCATCAGCAATATAATGCCAACAATACCTCTGCTTATACTGGCGATATGGGTGCTTTTAACTATTTAGCTCGTACAAAATTTAATGATAATTTATTACATGGCTCGCCAATAAATTCGGTGTTTAAAACATACGATATTAGTGATACTACTTGCTGGTTTAGGCACAAATAAAAACTGCTACTTTAAAAAATATGATAAGAATATACATCCTCGTTTAGTGTACCTTACTTGTTAGGTCGTCAACATTGGTATCGCCTTCCTCATCACGTGGGTGGGGGTAATCGTTCATGATTGTTTTTTCAAATTTTTTCTCATCTTTTTGATTTCGGATAATTAAAAAAGCTACTAACGCTAAAGCTACAACTGCTACGATAATAATGATGGACCAATTCATTGGTGATTGATTTATATAAGGATGATAAGAACCAATAATAATAGTAGTCCGCAAAAAATGTACCCCATAAGTTGGGTTAAAATAGGGACAAATTTGAACAATTTGTTAGCGGTTAGCTGCTATTTTGTGGGGTATTAGTTTTAGAAAATGACGTAACTTCTATTTGATACAGTTATTTCTTAAATGATATTTTATTTTGTCATTTTTCTTCCCATTTCCGATTCAATATTTCAGGCATATCTTCTCCATAAGTTTCTATATAAGCCCTATGATCTAACAATTTGTTTTGAAGCCATTGTTTGGCATAAGCCCCTTTTGAGCCATGGCTAGGTAGACGATCTATCACATCTTCTACCAAATGAAACCGATCTAAATCGTTTATTACCACCATATAAAAAGGTGTGGTAGTAGTACCCTCGCCTTTGTAACCAAGCACATGTAGGTTTTTGTAATTGGTTCTACGATACGTAAAGCGGTGTATTAATAATGGATAGCCATGAAATACAAAGATGATGGGCTTAACTTTTTGTAAGAAGCATATCAAAATCCTTATCGTTTAACCCATGAGGATATTCACTTTCGGGTTGTAACGTCATTAAATCACCCACATTTACTACACGTACTTTTATTGCTGGTAAATGCTGACGAATTAGTTGCACCGCAGCAATAGTTTCTAAAGTAGGCACATCACCAGCACATGCCATTACCACATCTGGTTCACCACCTTCATCATTGCTCGCTCATTCCCAAATGCCTAGGCCAGCAGTACATTGTTTTCCTAGAGCATCCATATTAAGCCATCGCATATCTGGTTGCTTACAGCTACAATTACGTTAATATAATTTTTAATTCTTAAACAATTATCTGTTTTAAAATAATAAAATATTAAAATATGTTTGCGGCTAAATACGTATAAATTCAGCTGTTTTATTGTTAACTAGAATTAAAAAACCAGGATCTTGGTGGCTTTTAACATTATGATTTTGTCGCCATACATGCGATGTTAGTAAATAATTTAGCGATGCAATTGGCTGGCACCAAGCAATGTTATTAGCCACTTTTAACCATTTGGCATGTTGGTTAAACATGGAATCTACAAGATGTATAAAGGCTTCGTAACAAGAAAAAAGCTCGTGTCTACCAGTTAATAAACAACCTTCTAACCAGCCTTGGCATAGGAGTTCGCTCAATACTTCCATTACCCTATCATCAGCAGCAACTTTTACATCGGTTTCATAAATTTCTGCAGTAGCTGTTCTCTCGGTAATGTCAAACTGTTTGGTTAAGCGATTTGAGGCTGTTTTATCGGGTTCAAAAATTCTAAAGTTGCGTTTGTCCCAGTTTGCTTGCATTACATCTCTCAAAAATGCACCCATTACTAAAGTGGCTTCGCCTTTTGTAGTACCAAGTTGTAACCCACCTGTATCTTGGGTAATATTTGGGTAATATTCGGTGTAAATGCCTTCGAGATAAAAATTTGCAACTTAGCCTGATTCACCATGACCGGGACCAGTACTATGAATAATATTAATGTCATATTTTTAAATAATATGATTGAGATGCACATAAATAAAATTGAAAGTAGGTGTTGTACCGCTGTCACCTATCAATCTTGGTTTGATATGTTGCAAGGTTAAGGGCTGCTTTAATAAAGAGTTATAATAGCTGCTTGTTGCATAGTATATTTTGTTGTAATTGTTTAGTGCTATTTTTTATTAGCTACTATTCGTAATCATCTAAGCCACCTAATCAACTAATTCATGGTTCAGAACATTACACATCAATCTTGCTATCATTAATTGCTCGTTTGTTGGTACTACATACACGGTTACTTTGCTTTTTTCGTTAGATATAACGGGGGCGTTGTTCATATTTTTTATCTCGCATAATTCAAGCCCTAAAAATTCAAGTCCATCACATATTTGGCTACGCACCTCTGGTAAATGTTCACCAATACCACCAGAAAACACCATGATATTTAAACCGCCAAGTACAGCCGCATAAGCACCAATTTGTTTTTTTATTTCATAACAAAATAGTTCAACGGCATCTGCTGCACGTGTATCAGTGGGTTGTAATTTCAACAGGTCTCGCATATTGCCAGTTGTTTCAGATATACCAAGTAAGCCAGATTCGTGGTTAATAAGCTGGTTAAACTGGGCTGGATTCAGTTTCTCAACTTGCATTAGATACCAAGCAATACCTGGGTCAACATCGCCCGAACGGGTACTCATGGGTATACCAGAAGCAGGTGTAAAACCCATGCTTGTATCTACACTTTTACCATTTTTTACAGCAGTAACACTTGCCCCATTACCTAAATGTGCCAAGATAATGTTACTATTTTCTACTATTTGTTCACCTATAACATTTTGTAATGTTTTAATAATATACGCATACGATAAGCCATGAAAGCCATAACGTTGTAGCCCTAAATTAAAATACCGCCTTGGGATGGGTAATAATTTGGCAACATTTGGCATGGTTGTGTGAAAGGATGTATCAAAACAAGCAATTTGTACAACATTAGGAAAATGATGTAAGAAAGCTTCTATAAAAGCGATTGATTTAGGTAAATGTTCTAAATCGTAAGCACTTATTACTTTTAAATCATCTAATAGTTTTGGTGTTATTGTTTGGGCTTGCGTATGTTGCATACCAAATACAATTCTATGCCCTATTGCTTGTAGTGTTAAGCTATCAAATTGCAATTTAAGCCAACTAATTAAAATATCAGTAGTATCTGTGGTTGTATTTATAGAAAAATTGTTGGTATTTGTTTTATCTGTAACAGCATTTCTATAACTTATACAAGCCGTTTTATCATCTATAAAATCTAATTGTCCATCAAGTAGCTCCGTTAAAGTATCAGTAACCTTATACAAAGTAAATTTTGTATTAGACGAGCCTCCATTGACGGTAAGGAATGTTTGATTAATCGCATTTCCTATCATGATGGTTAATAACATGAAATTATTATACCATTGAAATTGCTACTATAAATACCCAAGTGGGATTTATGCAAGTGGTGCACACCTACAGGCTATAGCCAAAACCTTAGTGCTGAACATTTACAGGACTTTGCCGATATTGCTGGTATCGAATTTATTACGATCAATGCTACTTCAACCACACCAAGTATTCGTAATGGGTTGATATGGGAAGAAGTATATTATGAACTTAAATAAGCGCTAAAAATTAAATAATCAATCAAATGAATGATGGTTTATCCCATATATTTATTCTCTAAAAATCTAACTAACAACAGCCAAAATGAAAACATTGCAAACCGCTGACTACTTAGTCTTTCTTTTTTACTTTATAGTAGTTGCCACCTATGGTACTTGGGTGTACCGCAAAAAAAAGAAGGCAACAACCTCTGCCTCGCACGATTATTTTTTAGCAGAAGGCTCATTAACTTGGTGGGCTATTGGCACATCGCTAATTGCCTCAAATATCTCATCTGAGCAATTTATTGCTATGAGTGGTAATGGTTTTAAGATGGGGCTTGCCATTTCTACTTACGAGTGGATGGCCGCAGCATCTTTAATAATTGTGGCTATTTTCTTTATCCCTGTATATCTTAAAAACAAAATTTACACAATGCCTCAATTTCTTAATCAACGCTACAACTCAACAGTAGCAATGATTATGGCGGTGTTTTGGTTGTTATTATATATTATTGTAAACCTAACGTCTATTTTATATTTGGGTGCTTTAGCTATTAATGGCATATCTGGCATTGATACAAATTTGTGTATGTATGGTCTGGCTTCTTTTGCCATTATTATTGCACTTGGCGGCATGAAAGTAATTGGTTATACCGATGTAATACAAGTAGTATTTTTAATTTTCGGCGGTTTAGTTACTACTTATTTAGCACTAGATAGAGTAGCAAACTTAAATGGCCAACATGGTGTTGTAGATGGTTTTAACTATATGATGAGTCAATCTAACGACCATTTTCACATGATTTTGAAGAAAGACAATGCAAACTTTCCAAGCTTGCCAGGCTTAACCGTATTAATAGGTGGTATGTGGATTGTAAACTTAAACTATTGGGGCTGCAATCAATACATTACACAACGAGCCTTAGGTGCTAATTTAAAAACAGCTAGGAGTGGAATTTTGTTTGCTGCTTTCTTAAAACTATTAATGCCTGTAATAGTTGTGTTACCTGGTATTGCGGCTTATGTTATTCACCAAAAGGGTGGCTTACAAACAGAGCTTTTGCAAAATGGCACTATTAATCCTGATAAAGCGTATCCAGTATTATTAAATTTATTACCTACAGGTTTAAAGGGATTATCGTTTGCAGCTTTAACAGCAGCGGTTGTAGCCTCGTTAGCTGGTAAGGTAAATAGTATTTCTACCATTTTTACCTTAGATATTTTTCAGAAAAAAATTCAGCCAGCAGCTACCGAATTAACACTTGTACGTGTTGGAAAAATAACTCTTTTTATTTCTATGTTATTGGCAGTAATAATTGCACCATTTTTAGGTATTGATAAAAAAGGTGGCTTTGAATTTATTCAAGAATACACAGGCTTTGTAAGTCCAGGTATTTTCGCCATGTTCATTCTTGGCTTCTTCTGGAAAAAAGCCAGTTCTAATGCAGCTTTGTTTGCTACCATTGGCGGCTTTGCATTCTCTGTATTATTTAAGTTTTTGCCTAGATTTATGAACTTAGAATTTTTATATGGAAGTGGTTTTTCTTCTTTAATGGAACAGAAAGATGGCTCTTTAGCTTATGAGATTCCATTTATAGACAGAATGGGCTTTGTGTTTATTATAGCTGTTTTAGGCATGATTATTATAAGTTTTATTGATGCCAAAAATGGTGTAAAAGCCAGAGGTTTAGAAATAGATAAGAGCATGTTTAAAATGAGCAATGCATTTGCTGTAGGTGCGTTAATTATTTGTGGTATTTTAGTAGCCTTATATTCGTTTTTTTGGTAAGCTATATGGTATAAATTTGAAGTTAAAAGAGTATGAACACTAAAAGTTCATGCTCTTTTTTTGTACTTCACTCAATATTAATTGGTTGTTATACATTTTATAGAATAGCAAGTTGTCATTCATTTAAAAAAAGATACCGTTTATAGCATACACACAAACACAAATACGCTGATATTTGATGCCTAAAATTGCTAGGCCTAGTATATTAAATACAAAGTAGCATTAATTTAAAATCAGCTTACAGATATGGATACGCATAAAGAATTAAATATTGGTTTGTTTGGCTTTGGTGTAGTTGGTGAAGGTTTGTATAAAGTACTGCAACAAACACCATCGCTAAAAGCACAAATAGTAAAGGTTTGTATAAAAAACATTGGCAAGCCACGCAATGCGCCAATTGATTTGTTTACAACCGAAAAAAACGATTTACTAAATGACGACAATATTAATGTAATTGTAGAAGTAATTGATGATGCTGATGCGGCTTTTGTAATTTTAAAAACTGCTTTACTAAATGGCAAACATGTTGTAAGTGCTAGTAAAAAAATGTTAGCAGAACATTTACCTGAAATACTTGAACTACAAAAGACAACTAACTTATCAGTATTGTACGAGGCTTCTGCTTGTGCATCAATACCATTAATTAGAAACCTTGAAGAATACTACGACAACGATTTATTACATTCTATAAAAGCCATAGTAAACGGTAGCACCAACTTCATTTTAACCAAAATGTTTGAGGATAAATTGAGCTTTAGCGATGCTTTAATTTTAGCTCAACAATTAGGTTTTGCAGAAAGTAATCCTAAGTTAGATGTTGAAGGTTTTGATGCAGTGAATAAGTGGAGTATTTTATTAAATCATGCGTATGGTATTGTTGAACATCCTAACAATTTATTATTTAACGGCATTCAAAACATTCAGCTAAATGATGCTACTGTAGCCAAAGAAAAAAGTTTTGAAATAAAGTTGGTTGCACAAGCTAAAAAGTTAAAAAATGGTAAAGTTGCTGCATTTGTATTACCTCAATTTGTGAAGCAAGATGATCCATTATCGTTTGTAAAAAACGAATATAATGGGGCTGTAATAGAAAGTGGGTTTGCAGATAAGCAATTTTTTTATGGTAAAGGTGCAGGCAGTTTTCCTACTGCTTCGGCGGTATTGAGCGATTTAAGTGCGTTGCGTTACAATTATAAATACGAGTATAAGAAATTATACCACCACATACCACACCAGTTGAGCAACGAATATTATGTAAAAGTGTATATAAGTTTTGATGATTGGAAATACATTCCTCGTGACAAATTTGAGTGGATTGAAGAATGGCATGCTGAAGCTGAGCGTAAATATTTGGTAGGCGTTATTAACATAAATGAATTGGTGACAGGTACTTGGTGGAAAGAAAATAATGCATCCCTCATACTACTACCTGATGCAATAATAGAAGATATGGATATTATAAAATTAAAGAAAAGAAGCTTGGAATTAGCTGGCGTTATTTAGAAGCGCACTTTATTTATAAATTACTCTAAACGTTTTAGAGACGGTATTTTTTGCATTTTTAACGTCGGTAATTTTTATTGTTGCAACTACCCATTTTTGTTGTGGCAGGTTAATAATACTAGTACTATTATCTGCAACTGTAGTTGTAAATATAGGCGGCTGTGGCGAAACTGATGATCCCGCGACCTCTTCTACTGCAGAAACTTGTACCGATAAGCCACTTACTGAAATACGACTGCTTATTTTTAAGGTAAATGCAAAATTAGATGCCACAGTAATATTGCTGATGCCCGCATTAGTTGTAAAAACAATAGCATCTGATTCATTAGATGCACCTTTTGAGCAACCGAATGACAATACGATGAACCCTATTATTACAATTAGAAAATTTCGTGACATTTTATATTATTTATTTACAATTAGTTTATACACAATTTTATTATCGGTACCAATTACCTCAATAAAATATAAACCATTTGCATAATTAGCAGTTGACACATTGATGCGTCGTTGCCTAGTTTGTATGGTTTGTAATACAGCGCCAGAAATACTTAAAAGCCTTACTATTACCGGCTTGGTTGGCACTTGCGAGAACTCAATCCAAGCATTGCTAGTAGTAGGATTTGGATATTGTTTTACAGTGGCACCGTTAATTAAGGTTGGTGTAGTTACCGCTGTAACCAATAGTTGAAATACATTGCTTGTAAACACACAATTGATAGATGCGGTTACAATAACCTTGTAATTACCAGTCTCGGTTGGCTTGTATGTATAAGTCGTTGCACCAGAAATAGGATTATTATTTAAATACCATTGGTAAGTGGTATACTTCGTAAATGTTTTAAACATACCTCCATCCCAAATAATAACAGGTATTAAAGCTGTATTTATAACCAATGGTAAGTTTTGAGAATAGCTAGGGCAAGCATTAGGTATTGAAATAACAATACGGTAATTACCAGACTCTTTTGCAGTGTACGTAGCAGCAGTTGAACCTACAATATCAATACTATCTTTTTGCCATTGCATATTGGCTACATTAAGTGTAGATGCAATTAAAACATTACCCGTATCGCATTGGTTTTGCGTTACACGATATACTATTGGAGTTAAAGGCTGTAATATAGCAATTACGGCAATGCCATTAGAATATCCAGAACAAGCACTTTTTACATAAACAGCTCTATAAACACCAGATTCTGATACTTTTAGCAATTGGTTATTATTACTTGGGTTCGTAATTGTTACACCATCTTTCTGCCAAATAACATCTATAATACTTGATACTAAATTTATAGACGTGCCAGTACAAAAACTATTAAATAGCGATACATTTACAATAGTAGGCGTAACAGCAGCAGGTACAACCGTTACAGTAATTGGATTAGATAAACCGTTACAACCATTGTTGCCATATAATATTGCCGTGTAAATACCAGATTTGGTAGCAGTATAATTTTGACTAAATGCATTTTGAATAATATTACCACCTGCCAACCATTGTACACCTGAAATATTAGATGCTAAGGTTACAAAACCACTATCACAAAATGTGTTACTACCAAGCGATGTAATAGTTGGTGCAATTGGTGATGGCGTAACTACAACAGTTACTGTACTTGAATAAGCAGGGCAAGTACTTGATAAAATAACGGCTCTATAATTACCTGCTGTAGTGGCATTAATGGTTTGTGTATTAGTGGCTATGGTTACAAAATCTTTTTGCCATATAACGCCTGCCACATTTGAAGTAAGGTTTACACTAGAACCATCACAAATATTTAAACTATTACTTGCAGTAATAGTTGGTACAATTGGGGGTGTATTTACAAGAATATTAATTTCGTTTGAATAATTAATACAAACATTATTAGAAACAAAAGCTCTATATCTACCCGATTTATTAACAGTTAGTGTTTGTGTGATAGCACTAGTTATGTTCACCCCATCTTTTTGCCATTGTACATTTGGCAAGGTTGATACTAAAATAAGGTTATTGCTATCGCAAAATGTAGTAGGCCCAGTTGGCGTAACAAAAGGTGTACCTGGTGATGGACTAACTGAAACTACTATTGCATTTGAAAAGCCTGGGCAGCCTGTACCAAATAAAATAGCCTTATATGTACCACTTTCTGTAACTGAAATATTTTGCACCCCAGAAGCAATAGTAGAACCATCTTTTTGCCAAGTAATATTACCATTGTTAGATGTAAGCGTTAATGGTGTGCCAACACAAATAGTTGTAGCACCACTTGCTGTAATAGAAGGCACAATTGCTGGCGAGTTTACAGTGATAATTATTTCATTAGAAAAAGATGAGCAAATATTATTAGTTGCAAGAACCTTATATGTGCCACGTTGCATAGCAATATAGGTAGATCCTGTTGCACCCACAATTATTACCCCGTCTTTATACCATTGTACATTGGCAAAATTGCTAACTAAAACAACACTGCTACTATCGCAAAATGTAGTTAGGCCAGATGGCACAATAGTAGGGGTTACTGGTGATGGTGTTACGCTAAATGTTAACACGTTTGAATAAGCTGTACAAGTACCCCCCAAAATAATTGCTCGGTAATTACCTGCAATAGATACTATATATGATGGTATGTTTGTGGCAACAATTACACCATCTCTTTGCCAAGAAATTCCTGCAATATTTGATACTAATGTAGCCGTAGTACCAGAACAAACATTTAAACTATTGTTGGTGCTAATGGTTGGTGTAATTACTGGAAAATTAACAGTAACCAACAACTCGTTAGATACTGAAGCGCAATTGGCAGCATTTGTAAATGTTGCACGATACCTGCCTGCTTGTGTAACCACCAATGTTTGATTGTTTGCACTAGTAATAGCAACACCATCTTTTAACCATTGTACACCAGCAATAACAGATACTAAAGTAATACTATCGCCATTGCAAAAAGATAAAGATCCTGTGGAAGTTATTACTGGCGCCAAAGGCGTTGACAATACAGTAACAATTAAACTATTGGTAGAAATACAATTACTACCATTTGTAATTACAGTATATATACCAGCAGTAGTTGCCGTATATGTTTGCAATGTAGCACCGCTAATATTTACACCATTTAATTGCCATTGCACACCTGAAATATTAGAACCAAGTAAAACACCACTACCACCACTGCATATAGCTAAGTTGCTACCATTTACAACTGCTAAAGTTGGTGCAACAGTATTACTAATGGTAACTATAATACTAGCTGATGCCGCCGTACAAGTTCCATTTGATGTATAAGCTCGATAAGATCCTGAATTAGTAATAACCAATGCTTGGTTGGTTGCACCAGCAATATCAATACCGTCTTTTTGCCATTGTACTGGTGTGTTTGATGCTGATAAAGTAACATTGCCACCACTACATACATTCACACTACCATTTGCAGATATAGTTGGTGCAATTGGTGCAATACCCACATTTACAATTAAGCTATTAGAAATAACGTTGCAACCACCTACGGTAATTGCCGTGTAATTCCCAGCTATGGTAGTGGTATAGGTTTGTAAAATAGCACCTATAATATTTACACCATTTAATTGCCATTGTACATTAGCAATGGTTGATGAAAGTACTAAACCATTACTACCACAAACAACAGCATTACCGCCAACGGCAGATATAGTTGGTGCAACATTTGTACTTACCGTAACTACCAATGCATTTGATAAAACAGTACAGGCACCATTTGTTACAATAGCTCTATAAGTACCAGCAGTTGTAACCGTAATACTTTGTGTTAGGTTATTTGTAAAATTGATACCATCTCTTTGCCAAATAATAGGCGTAGTTGATGATAATATAACATTACCCCCTGTACATAAATTTAATGAACTAACGGCAGTTATACTTGGTGTTAGTGGAGGAATAGATACTATAACAGTAATGCTATTAGAATAGTTAGTACCACATAATGCACTACCAGGTACGTAAGCCCTGTACACACCAGATTGTGGTGCATTATATGCTTGAAATATAGCACCAGCAATATCAATTCCATCTTTTTGCCATTGAATACCAATAATACTTGATGATAATGTTGCAACTGTACCTATACAAATATTGGTGGTAGATGCTGAAGTTATTATTGGTGTACTACCTGATGTACTTACTGAAACTAAAATAGTATTTGAGCTACTGGTACATGTACCATTAAATGTTGTAGCAGAATATGAACCACTATTACTCACCACAAGTGGTGCAGAGGTAACAATACCTATATCAATACCATTTAAACGCCATTGTACAGGATATATAGATGAGTTTAGTGTAACACTTCCACCACTACAAAAGCTTATTACACTAGATGGAGTTATTAAAGCTGGGGTTGGTGTTGTATTAACATTTACTATGATAACATTAGAATAAGCAATACCACAATTAATAACTGTTGGTTGATATGCCCTGTAAATACCTGGTAAGGCAGTAGTATACGCTTGAAAAGTAGCACCACTAATATCCACCCCGTCTTTCTGCCATTGCACATTGGCAACATTAGACGTAAAAGATACCGTACCCCCGTTACAAAAAGTAGTAGCACCTGTTGCGGTTATCATTGGCGCAGCCAAGGGTGTTACAACTGCAACTACCAAAGCGTTAGATGTGGCACTACAAGTACCATTTGTTGCTACTGCGGTATAACTACCAGATTGTGTAACAGAAAATGCAGCGCCAACAGATCCAATATTTACACCATTTAATTGCCATTGTACGTTGGCAACTGTAGATTGTAAAATTACATTATTACCACTACAAAAGGTAAGGCTACTTGCTGCATTAATTACAGGTATTGCCACCACACCACTAACAGTAATGGTAATACCATTTGAATAATTAGCACCACAACCCAACGACCCTGGAATGTATGCCCTATATGTACCAGATTGGTTGGCAACATACGATTGAAAAACAGCACCTGAAATATCAACCCCATCTTTTTGCCATTGTACATTACCAACATTAGATGTAAGTACGGCAGTGCTGCCAGCACAAATATTGTTAGACCCTGTAAGTATTACTGTTGGTGTAGCATTAGGGGTAATAACGTTGACAATGTAGGCATTACTAATACCATCGCAACCTGCAAAACCAAGCACAATAGCTCTATAAACACCACTTTGATTAGCAATATAAACAGACCCTGTTGAACCTATTATATCTATCCCATTTCTTTGCCATTGTATATCACTAATGTTAGATGTAAATGTGATACTACTACCAGCGCAAAAGGTTAAATTCCCCCCAGCAGTAACTATAGGTGCAGTTGGTGCTACATTAACTGTAACTATAATTACGTTTGATGGCGTACCAGTATTATTACAATACCTGTTGCTACTGGCAACGTATGCAGTATAAGTACCAGTTTGCGTGGCTGTATAAGTTTGGTTGGTTGCACCAATAACATCAACCCCGTTTAAACGCCATTGTACAATTGCCCCACTACTTGATGGTATAGATGAACTTAAAATAATACTATTGCCATTACAAAATGTAGTAGCGCCGTTAGCAATAATGGTTGGTGTTGGCTGTATTGGTAAAAAGGAAGTTACCATTATTTCATTTGAAAAAGCACTACAACCTGCACCAGTATTTAGCTGTACCGCACGGTACTTACCATTATCTGTTACATCTATAAATTGGTTTATAGCCCCTACAATATTTACTCCATCTTTTTGCCATTGTACACCACCAATAGATGACGTGATTCTAAAACTACTACCAATACAAATTGGTACAGCATGAAAACTTTCTGTAATGGTAGGCCCAACAATATTGGTAACTGAAACCGGTATTTCGTTTGAGTAACCAGGGCAGCCGCTAGGTGGCGTATATTTTATACGATAATTGCCACCAACAGTAGCAGTATAAGTTTGAAAATTAGCGTCAGTTATACTGATGCCATCTTTTTGCCATTGCAAACTACCTGGGTCAGATGATGCAAGAACCACATTTTGTCCATTACAGAAAGTAGTATTACCCCTTGCAGATATTACTGGGGCAATGCTTTGAGCAGCTATTGTAATAGTGATGCCATTGGTAATAAAAACAGACCCATTTGCCAAAGTAATTGCCAAAGTATATAACCCAGCAGCTTTTGCTGGAAAAGGCACTTTATAAGCTCCAGTAATACCAACCCCATCTTTTTGCCAATTAACGTTAATGACATCACTTGGTAAGTTACTTACGCCCAATAAAACACTATCAAAAATGCAAATATTTGGGCTTGAAAAAGCATAAATAGACGGATCTGCAAATAATTTATTGGTAGGTGCGACAGCTGCATTATATAAAATTGGTAAGTTTTTCCCATCTACTGAGTAAGTTATTAGCAGCAATAAGCAATAGAGTAACAATTTTTTCATAACCTTGTATATGATCTATGGTATGGCATACCACAGTTGCAATTAAAGCGAATTAAAAGTGATGTATCATCTATAATTTGAAAAGTTCATTTTCATTAATTTGTAATATGCAGACACCAAAAACAACCAGAATGCTTCATTATAGTGCAATAAAGATAATAATCAAAACCGAAATAATAGCAATTGTGTACTGCCATCCCTAGTTTAAGGGACTTTTATAAATTTTTTGATAGGAAATTACAAGATTATAATAAAAGAAAAAATACACTAAAAATAAAATTTGGGCTAATTAAAAGAGTTAACTAAAATTATTATCATGTATACTCATAAAACGGGGCTAACCACAAACCACTTTTTTTCAGCTTTAATAACAATTTGTTGAACACTGTGTTATAAATTGCCAACTTAAAATCATTAAAACAAGTATTATGAGCATTGCAACTGGCCTAAAAGCCCCAGATTTTACATTATTTGATAGCGACAAAAACCAAGTTACCTTATCGGCTTTACAAGGTAAAAATGTAGTGCTATTGTTTTTCCCATTAGCATTTACAGGTACTTGCACAACAGAATTGTGTAATGTAAGAGATAATATTGCTACTTACAACAATACCAATGCGGTTGTATTAGGCATTTCGGTAGATAGTTTGTTTACCTTAGAAAAATTTAAGGCTGAGCAAAACTTAAACTTTTCTTTAGTAAGCGATTTTAATAAAGAGGCTTCTAAAGCTTTTGATGTTTTGTACGATATATTTCCTGCATTTGGTATGTTGGGCGTAAGTAAACGTGCTGCTTTTGTAATTGATGCACATGGCATCATACAATATGCTGAGGTATGCCCTACACCTGGCGATTTACCAAGCTTTGAGGCCATACAAAAAACTTTGGCTGGTTTAAATTAAGCACCTGTTTTTAAAAAATACATCTAGCACATAGACATATATGTATAACTAAAATATATTATAAAAAATTTCTTGAATCTGGTCAATTTTTTATCAAAATGTCTATGTGTTAATTTTTTTTATTTTTAAGTTTATTGCCATGTAATTGCTTTATATAATCCGTTTTCTTATCTTTAGTTATTAGATTTGTACAATGAAGAAATTTTACGTAATTTTTATTTTATTGCTCACCCTTACAACTGGCGGCTTTGCACAGCAGTTAATTGATGGTGATAATACAATAGCGGTTGCCGTAAAAATTGTACGATTTTTTCCTAATCCTGCTAGCTCAGTAATAAATTTTGAATTTACCAGTACCGATAAATATTACACATTACAAATTTATAACTTTCTTGGTAAGAAAATGTCTGACGAGCAAATCAATAATAATAAATTGACTTATAATTTAGATAATTATTATCGTGGCTTGTACATTTTTCAAGTACGAGACAAAGGCGGTAATATTGTAGAAAGTGGTAAGTTTCAAGTTATTAAATAAAAATTTTCCAGCAGGAAAACCACTCACCTAAGCCCTTTTTATTTTTTGATTCCTATAGTTTTTAAGTTATCACATTTATATACAATATAATCGTAACCCATTAATTCGAAGTTTTCCTTACAACTAAAGTTAAACTGTATTTCAGAAAAAATGTTAGTAAAAGTGCCCCTCAACCAATCGTGTTCTATAACTAATTTTATTTTATTATCAGCCGAAAAATTCAAAATTACCAATACTACTTCATTAACACTCCTTCTTAAAAAAGCCATTACCTGTGAATGGTCAGTCGGTAAATTAAAGGTTTCGCCTACAGCTACTGCATCCAATTTGTGTAATGCTAACAATGTTTTATAAAATTGGTGCAATTGCGGTTTAGGTTGCCAGTCAATTTGGTCTTTATTAAAAAATTGCAATCTTTTGTAATTAGGATTTTCTTGCCCACCATAAATTAAGGGCACTCCCCTGCTCCATGTACAGGTAAATACAGCAAACACTTTAGCTGCATTACCATATTTTTCATATTCTGTACCGTTCCAACTATTTTCATCGTGGTTGGTAGTAAAAAATAATTTTTTCCCATTATGTGGGTATTGCGAATAATTGTGCAACACATTATAAATATCATTTAAGCTACCAATACCTTTTGCAAATTTTTCTGACGCGTGCATAAAATCCCAAGCATAACTAACATCATACACATCATGGTAGGCAACTTCTTCGCATTCGGCCAACCAAAATAAAGGTTTTATGGCATCGCATTTTTGTCGAGCATCTAACCAAAAATCCAGCGGTACTAAGTGTGCCATATCACACCTAAAACCATCTATATTATAATTAGTAACCCAAAATTGCATGGCACTAATCATTGCTTGTCGCATACTATAATTCGTAAAATCTAAATCAATCACATCTTTCCAACCATTTAATTCTGTAAAATTACCAACCGCATCTTTTTTATAAAACTCGCTATTTGTAACCGTCCATTCATGATCCCATCCTGTATGATTTGCCACCCAATCTATAATTAATTTAAAGCCTAAACTGTGGGCTTCATCAACAAACAATTTAAAATCGTTTAGGCTACCAAATTCTGGATTAACCGTAACATAACTACTGCAAGCATAATAGCTACCTAAACTACCCAAACGTTCCTTTTGGCTAATAGGAGTTACTGGCATCAACCACAAAATTTCAACGCCCATATCTTTTAAGCGTGGCAAATGCTTTGCAAATGCAGCAAACGTACCTTCTGGTGTGTATTGCCGCACATTTACTTCGTAAATATTACTACCAATTGCCCAATCTAATGTTGTGAAGTTTGAAGCCATAATTTATCATTTGTTTTTCACCACATAGACACATAGTCACATAGATTGAAAGTCTTGTATTACTATGTGGCTATTGTGCCTAAGTGGTAAGATTTTTTAAAAACAATCTTTCGCAAATAACAAGTATTCTATTTGTATTTCGGCGTAATTTACCTACTTTATTAATTAGTCTACAATCCTGTAAAATCTGCTTTAAAAATGAGTGCTATTAAGTTAGAAAGAAAAATAAGTCTATTACAAGCTACTGCCATAAATATGACAGACATGGTTGGTATTGGACCATTTGTAGTATTAAGCGTGGTGGTAGAAATTATGAACGGCCCTTGGTTTTTGTATGCTTGGGTTGCTGGGGCTTTATTGTCGTTAGTAGATGGTATGGTGTGGAGCCAACTTGGATCAACTTATCCCTTAGCTGGTGGTAGTTATAACTTTTTAAAAGAAGGCTACGGCCCTAAATGGGGTAAGCTAATGAGCTTTTTATTTGTATGGCAAACAATGATACAAGCACCATTGGTAATAGCTTCTGCCGCTATTGGTTTTGCACAATATTTTAATTATATCGCACCATTATCTACCATTGAAAGTAAAGCACTAAGTGGCAGTGTGGTTATTTTAATTGTGGCATTATTGTATAGAAAAATAGAGGCTATTGGTAAAATAAGTGTGTTGCTTTGGGTGGGGGTTTTAGTAACAATGGCTTGGATTATTGGTGGCGGCTTACTACACGGTAATTTTTTAGAGCCAATAAAACATATCAATGATGGTCTAACTGTAAACCATGCTTTTGCTGCGGCCATTGGCTTTGCAAGTGTAAAAACTGTCTATAGTTATTTAGGTTATTATAACGTTTGCCACTTGGGTGGCGAGATTATTGACCCACAAAAAAATATTCCACGAAGCATGTTTATTTCTATTGGTGGCATTGCTGTTTTGTATTTAATGATGAATATAAGTGTTGCCTCTGTACTACCACTTGAACAAATAAAACATAGTAAATTTGTAGTAAGTTTGTTTGTGCAAACCCTTGCTGGCCCTACGTTTGCCACTATTGCTACCGTATTAATATTATGGGTGGCTTTTGCGTCGGTATTTTCTGCAACATTGGGTTACAGTCGCATACCATTCGCGGCAGCAGAAGACGGTGCATTTTTTAAAATATTTGCCAAACTACATCCAACCAAACATTTTCCTTATATATCGCTATTATTTTTAGGTGGAGTTGCTTTTGTATTTAGCTTACTATTTAAATTAAAAGAAGTAATTGATGCCATTTTAGCAATGCGTATATTAATACAATTTATCGCACAAGCCATTGGCTTATTATTGTTGGTAAAGCAAAAAGGCAAAACACATTTTGCCTGGAAAATGCCACTGTACCCCTTACCAGCCATTCTTGCAATTGTAGCTTGGGCATTTATTTTTTACTCAACTGGTACTAAAATGATGTTGGGTGGATTAACCGTTATTGGCTTGGGATTGATAGTTTATTTGGTAAAAGGAAAGGTAATAGCAAACACAAAATGATTTTGATTATTTACTGTGATTTTTTTATGAATTAAGAAAATTTAATCTTTTAAAATTTTATATTATGAAATATTTATTTTTCTTTTTTATGCTTGCAACCCTAACAATTACCGCATTTGCACAAACAGCATCACAGATTATAGCGATAAAAACACAAGCTAATATTATGGTAACTGCTATGAAAAAGCAAGACTATAAAACATTGGTAAAAATGACGTATCCCAAAGCTATTGCAATGGCAGGTGGTGATGCCAAAATGCTAGAAAGTATGAGCAAAGGTTTAGGGCAAATGAAAACAAATGGCATAAGCTTTAGTAACGTATCGGTAGGTGAACCATCTGCCATTATAACTATGGGCAAACAATTACAATGCACCATACCTGATAAGTTAGAAATGAAAATTATGGGTGGCTTAATAGCTACTAACTCAACAATAATAGGTATTTCAGACGATAAAGGTAAAAACTGGACCTTTATAGATGCTGCTGGAAAAGACTTAGCAACTTTAAGAAAAGTAATACCAACCTTAAGCAATAAATTGGTAATTCCAAAAATGCAGCAACCACAGTTTGTGATGGATAAATAGAACTAAAGTATTTTTAAGCAGAGTACACCATGAAGTTTTTCGTAGCTATTTTATGCTTTTAATTTATTGACTTCGTCCATAATTGCTTTGTTTGAAATATTAAATATTTGCAACAATAAGCTCAACACCACCACCACCAATGCCCCAGCAACATTTAACCATAAAAACCCTAAGCCAATAATGTCGTATTTATCTAAAATAAACAAAGTAATTACAATTAATTCGCCAATAATGGCTGCACAAAACACAGCGTTGCTTTGTACTTTTTTAAAATAAAATGCTACTAAAAAAATACCCAATATTACCCCATAAAATAATGAACCCAATACATTTACAGCTTCTATTAAACTACCAATTCCAGTAGATAATTCAGCAGTAATAATGCAAAAAATACCCCAGCCTAATGTATAATATTTAGATGTTTTATAGTCGGTTTCGCACTGGGCAATATTGGTGGTATCGTAGTGTTGCAGTTTTCTAAACCGCAAATGAAAATCTATAACCGTGCAACTTGCCAATGCATTTAAAGCCGCTGCAATTGACCCCCAAGAGGCAATGAAAATAATGGCAATTAATAAGCCTACTAAGCCCTTAGGCAAGTAATCAACCACAAAACGCAGAAAGATATAGTTGGTATCATTGGTATCAGAATTTGGTACTGCTTTTTTTAGCACATCTTTATACTGCTTTTGTAGTGTAACTATACGCTTTGCACCACTTTGAATACTATCTTTTAAACTTACATTTTTATCGTTAATAATATAGGTTTTGCTTAGTTGCTGTTGATTTTGTTGAGCCAAATTATACTGACTTTCTATTGTGGCTAACTCACTTTTATAAGCTGTTTGCTTTGCCTTTTCGTCAACTGATTTATTGAAAAAAATAGGTGCTGTATTAAACTGATAAAATGTAAATAACAACGCACCAATAAGCAAAATAAAAAACTGCATGGGTACTTTAACTAGCCCATTTATTAACAACCCAAGCTTGCTTTCGGTTGTGTTTTTGGCTGTTAAATATCTACCAACTTGACTTTGGTCGGTACCAAAATATGACAGTGCCAAAAAGAAGCCCCCAATAACACCACTGATAATATTATACCGGTCTTTAAAATCAAAACCTTTGGCAGAAATACCTGTGGTTATTACATTTAGCTTACCATTTATGCCACTTATTTTCAATGCTTGTGTAAAGCCAATACCATTTGGCAAATAGTGAACAATATAATAGCCTGCTGCAAACATGCCAATAAAAATAATAGCCATTTGTAGTTGTTGGGTATAAGCAACCGCCCTTGCACCACCGCTAACGGTATAGATGATTAGCAAGCCGCCCATTACAATATTAGTCCAAAAAATATCCCATCCTAATAACGATGAAATGATAATAGAAGGTGCGTAAATACTGATGCCTGTAGATAAACCACGAGATATTAAAAACAAGGATGAGGTGAAAATTCTTGTTTTAATATCGAAGCGTTGTTCCAAATATTCGTAGGCTGTAAAAACTTTTAATTTGCTAAATAACGGTACAAATGTGATGCAGAGAATAACCATGGCAATAGGCAACCCGAAGTAATATTGAACAAAACGCATTCCGTCTGTAAAGGCTTGACCTGGTGCAGATAAAAACGTAATGGCACTAGCTTGCGTACCCATAATACTTAGCAGCACCAAGTACCAAGGCATACTACGATTACTAAGAAAATAACCTTCTAAATTTTTAGAGGTGCTGCTTTTATACAAGCCATAAGCAATGATGCTTGCAAGCGTTAAAGAGAGTACTATCCAATCTAATTGACTCATGCAAAATATTTGGTAAACCAAGTAAAGAAAACAATTAACACCACCAATATTATCACCACAAACCAATACCACTGTGACCAAGACTTAAAAAGTGGAACGTTTTGCATCAATTATGAGATTAGTTATGAATTATAAATTATGAGTTATGAGTTGATTGACATTATAGCTAAATATTTTTTTTAATAAGATTGACCTCATGAGTAGTAACTCATAACTCATAACTCATTTCCTGCTACTCAGCAGGCCACTCATTAGCAGGCCTAATGTTAGGCCTATTATTAAACCAATTTTTACATTTTTTATAAAAAAACCAATGGCTAATGCAATTATCAATATCATAAAAAAACTAATTCCTTTTCTTTTTTGCATCTATTATTTCTGTTTGCCAAGCGCAATTAAATTAGCCATTAAACGATAAACTCCAGGCACACCAGCAGGTAATTGTCTAAATAATACTAAGCTTACATATGTAAAATTTCCTTTACCAAATTTGGTGGTTATTAAGCTACCGTTAGCTTCTGCCTTATCGCCACTATCTTTCATACTTAACAAGGCAGCATAGTGGCTATCAATTTGTTCTGCCTGATAAGTACTACGTTCTTGTATCCATCCTTCAAAATCTTTATCTGTTATTTTATTTGGATAGTTTAGTAAGGGATGATTTGGAAGCAAATAATTAACTTTTGCATCTTCTTCAGTAACCCTTGAACCACTATTGACAATAAAGGGATAAGGTCCCATTTTAATAGGTTTATTACCAACAGTATTGCTTTTTGCATATTGCACAATTAAGTTCCCACCATTTTTTACATAATCCATCAACACGTCATATTTTGTAGTTAGA
The DNA here is from genome assembly GCA_038327865.1 of Chitinophagales bacterium. Taxonomy (GTDB): domain Bacteria; phylum Bacteroidota; class Bacteroidia; order Chitinophagales; family Chitinophagaceae; genus Parasediminibacterium. Next base: position 32,177 of record JBBQLL010000021.1, read on the forward strand.
TATTCATAAATATTGTAGGCCCTTATACCAACCACTATAGCATCAAACTGCTTTAAATTTTGTTCGGTTAGGTCTGCCTCTAAAAGTGTGGTTACGTTGTAGCCCATTTCTATTAAAGCCTCTGGCACTTTATCGCCTGCACCAATAATATAGCCTACTTTTTTACCTATTATTTTAACGTCAACATTAATAATATTAGCTTTTGCTTTAGGAAAATATGTGATGGTTGGAATATGATCGTAAGCAATGGTTTTTGTATAGCCATCATATTTGCCTTCGTTAGTAACAAGGCTAACTGTTTCGGTAGTATTATTAGTGGCAGGTTGTGGTGTAAAATAACCTATCCAATCGTTTTCGGTATTGTTAAATGTACCATAAGTAATGTTAGATGCACTGTACGTCCAATTGGGAGAGTACTGTTGTTTAATGGTATAAAGTGTACTATCTTTTATGTTTGATTTAAAATGAATTTGCGCTTGTACAGGCCTTCCATTTAGCGATACAAAATTATCTTTTACATAGTTTAATTCCATTTTGGGTAATACTACAAGCGGTTGGTAAAGTTCACCCTTTGTTGGGTCTACCACTTTGTATAGTACCGGACGTTTAATAGTAAATTTTTCACCTTCAATTACCATAGTAAATGTAGCTTCAAAGGCGGCATCGTTTTCCGCTTTTCCAATTAGTGTTTGGTCTCTTACATCAAAACTACCTGGCAATTGTGGATACACTAACCAATAAGGTTGTGAGATTTTTTGGTTAGATGAGACAGAGATATTTTTATTAAATTGTATATTTTGATTATTACCAATATTAGTAATTATTGTAGAATCTATACCAGCAATAGAAATTTTTTCTAATGCAGCCGTTACAGCATTTCGTTTATTTACAAAGCAAGTAACTCGCAATATATCACCTTGTGAAACGCTAGACTGAGCCGTAGTAGCCTCTACAAATAAACCGCTACAAGCTTCTATAATATCTTGTACTTCCTGTAATTTTTTATTACGCCAAATACCTTCTGGCAAAGCCTTAATGGCTTGATAAATTTTAACCAATGATGGTACACTTAACTCTGGTTTTTCGTAGTTAAACTCAGCGATTACTGTGTTAATGATTCCTTCAATTTTATTACCACCTTCTATCCTTTTCCAACCAATTGTAATACCATCCATTAAATCGGTTTTTGGTGCAATACCACCTGTTGTGGTAAAGTATTCAAATACTTGACCCCGCCTTCTTGGTCTGCCCTCGCCTTGGCTTTTATGCATACTTCTAGCTTCGCCACCTAACTCGCCATAGCTTTTACCTAATAAAGGATTAAAGCCGCCAACATCAATTTTCAATTGATCTTCACTTGTAGTATTTGCACCACCAAAATTAAAGGTGTTCCATAGTATTCTTTTGGCTTGCCAAGGCGTTACCCCATACGTAAATTGTTCAGGAAATTTAGATGCATCGGCAGCTGCAGTAAAGGCTTCGTTAGCTAATAATGAAGATGCAGAGTGGTGTCCATGGCCTGCCCTTGCATCGCCAGGAAAACGAGTGATAATTACATCTGGTTGGTATTTACGAATTACCCAAACTACATCACTTAAAATTTTTTCTTTATCCCAAATACGCAATGCTTCTTGTGAGCTTTTACTAAAGCCAAATTCGTAGGCTCGGCTAAAAAATTGTTCTGCGCCATCAATACGCCTAGCTGCTAATAATTCTTGTGTTCGTATCATTCCTAACTCAATGCCTTGTTCGCTCCCAATTAGATTTTGACCACCATCACCACGTGTAAGGCTTAAATAAGCCGTACGGTACAGTTTTTCTTTGGCAAAAAAAGGCAATAAGCCATTGTTTTCATCATCAGGATGAGCTGCGATGTACAAGACGCTACCAAGCACTTTTAATTTTTTAAGTTGTAGTAAAATATCGGCACTACTAAATGTTGGTGGTGTTTGTGCAAATGCGGCTAAACACAAACTATTTATTAGCAGAAAGCAAACTATTTTTTTCATCATTTTAAAACGGTTATGAGAACAGTGGCGAAGATAGTGTTGCACAAGTAAACATAAATTTATGGTAGTGATGAAAGTTGTTGTACAATTAAACAAGTTTCTTAATTAGAAAACAGCTAAAAGTATATTTGCCACTTACCATATGCAGTTACTACCTCACATTATTAACCAACAAACCTTTTTGCTTTCGCCCCAACGTTGTATGTTTTGGGAAGAAAAAAAAACACTAATTGTAAGCGACTTACATATTGGCAAAACTGGTCATTTTCGTAAATATGGCATTGCTGTGCCACAAGATATTTTTAAAGAAGATATGCAACGGCTACTTGACCAACTTACTTTTTTTAATGCAACAGAACTAATAGTTGTAGGTGATATGTTTCATAGTGTTGCTAATAAAGAGTTGGACTTTTTTAAACGCTGGAGAAATGATATGCCTCACCTAAAAATTCACTTAGTAAAAGGTAACCACGATATTTTAAAAACTGATCATTACATCGATATGAACATAATAGTGCATCAAGAGCATTTAATTATAGGCGACATTAATTTTCAACACGACGTTACTACTATTAATAGCCAACTAACAACCAACAACTATGTTATTTCTGGTCATATTCATCCTGGTGTTTCTATTAAAGGCATTAGCAAACAAAGTCTTCGTTTCCCATGTTTTTATTTTGGCAAATATTACGCAGTAATGCCAGCTTTTAGTAGGTTCACGGGACTTGCCAATGTTAAACAAAACAAAGGCAATAGCGTTTATGCAATAGTAAACCAATCGGTAATAAAACTATAATGGTTAAAATAGCTTTCGATAAAATTTATGCCCATCCATTACCAGAAGGACATCGTTTTCCAATGTTGAAATATGAGTTAATACCAGCACAACTATTACACGAAGGCAGTATTACCAACGAAAATATTTTCTCACCAAAACTTTGTGACAAAGAGACCATTCTACTTACGCATAATGCCGATTATTTAGACAAACTACTTAACCAAACATTAAGTGCTTCTGAGCAGCGAAAGATTGGTTTTCCGCAATCTGCCATGCTAACCCAACGTGAATTGATGATTACGCGAGGCACCATAGATTGTTGTCATTTTGCTTTTGAAAATGGCGTAGCTTTAAACGTTGCAGGTGGCACACATCATGCCTTTGCAGATAGAGGTGAAGGCTTTTGTATGCTGAATGATATGGCCATTGCCAGTAATTATTTATTATATCATCAATTAGCAAAAAAAATTTTAATTATAGATTTAGACGTGCACCAAGGCAACGGTACAGCCAAGCTTTTTGAAGACAATAACAAGGTGTTTACGTTTAGTATGCACGGGCAGCATAATTATCCTTTTCACAAAGAAACAAGCGACTTAGATATTGGCTTGGTAGATGGTTGCGATACGGCTACTTATTTGCAGTTATTAAAAGATAATTTAACCACAATAATTGCAACAGTACAACCAGATTTTGCCTTCTTTTTAAGTGGTGTTGATATTTTAAGTACCGACAAATTTGGCAAACTAAAAGTTACAATTGAAGGTTGCAAACAACGAGATGCTTTTGTTTTTGAAACCCTGCATCATCATAAAATACCTGTAGTAGTAGCAATGGGTGGCGGCTACAGCCCAGATGTAAGAACCATTGTAGAAGCGCATTGCAACACCTACAGAGAAGCCATACGCGTATTTGGATAGCAACTTTTTTACATAAAATAAAAGCCTTGGCTACAAATTTGCAACCAAGGCTTTTATGTATTTTTAAAACTCAAAAGAGTTAAAAGTAACGCAATTTCATTTCTACACGTCTGTTAAGGGCTCTACCTTTCAATGTTTTATTATCTGCAATTGGTTTAGTTGCACCAAAACCTTCAGAAGTTAATCTAGTAGCATCTATACCTTTTTTAACTAAATAATTGTACACACTCGCTGCACGATTTTTACTCAAAGGAATATTAATTTTATCTGTACCTGTGCTGCTTGTATGACCTTCTATATCTAATTTCAATTCTTTATCATCATTTAAAATAGCCACTACTTCATCTAGAGATTTAAAAGATTTAGCTAACAATACATCTTTACCAATTTGGAAGTAAATATTTTTAGCACTTGTTGCTACTTTAATTACTATTTCTTCTTTAATTATAGGGCAGCCGTAATTTTCTCTAACACCAAAAACTTTAGGGCATCTATCTTCTTCATCATTTACGCCATCACCATCAGTATCAGGTACTGGGCAACCTTGATAACGAGCAACGCCAGGTATAGTTGGGCATTTGTCGTTTTCGTCGTTTATACCATCACCATCGGTATCAGGTATTGGACAACCATTGTATCTAGCTAAACCAGCAACTGTAGGGCATTTATCGTTTTCATCGTTAATACCATCACCGTCGGTATCAGGTACAGGGCAGCCATCATACCTTGCAACACCTGGAACAGTAGGGCATTTGTCTTTGCTATCTACAATACCATCACCATCAGTATCTTTTTCAACAACTACAACAACTGGTGCAGCAGGTGGTGCTACTACTGGCGGTACTTTTCTTTCTACTAATGGAGAAGCAAAAGTTAATGAGTAGTTTATATTTTCTTTACTATTCTCAGATATGTGATACTTATAAGTAGATTGTAAGAAAATAAATGAACCTTCACCTAATTTAAATTGCAAGCCTAAGCCACCAATACCATTTGCCGTAAAGTAAGTGCCTCTGTACATTGACGTTCCTAAACCAGCAGTTATGTATGGCACTAGAAAATAGTTATCAGTTAGTAACTTAAAGTTTAAATGCGCATCAAGATCTAATAAGAAACCACTGCTATTACCAAAGGTTTTACCTTTATAAATGTACTCGGTAAAAGTGGCCCCCAAAGTACTCATGAAATCAATATTGTTTGTTAAGCCTTGATAGTAGCTAATGTTTAAACCTGGTGCCATTTCATTAACCTTAGCGTAAGATTTATTTATAAGCACATCGCTTAAAGATTTTGCGCCAATTAGTTCAGCAGTTTTAAAATCTTTTAAATTAAAGCCAATACCTAAACTGGGCAACTTTTTTAGATTTGTTGTTTGGCTAAATGCAGAAACAGCAAGCGCAACTGTAACAAATAGTAGACTAATTTTATTCATAAACTTGTTTTTTTATAATTGATGCGAAAATACAGGTGTAATTTGGATTTTAAGGATTTTGATATTTTTTTGTTAAAAACGTTATAGAATCTTCATTAGGGTCAATTTGTACAATTTGTACTTTAATAATACCCTCATTAATAAAGTCTAATTTAATAGCAGCTAATCTGCTTAGGTCTATTAAGCGACCTTTTTTAGCCATTCTAGGATGCATTCTATCATTAATACGAACCTTTACACTTTTACCCGTACTTATATTGGTTACGCTTACCCAAGTATTAAGCTTAAAACAATTACTTGCGGCCGTCATTTTATTATTATCATATCTTTCACCTGTTGATGTTTGCGTACCATGTAAATTTTTACTATAAAAACTTGCTTTACCTCTAATAGGCTTATAAATATCTATATGGTCTAAATTAAGAACAGTGTCTAAAATTTGACTTTCTGCCGTACCTACCAATAAAAAAAGTGATATTAATAGTAGTAATAATCTCATAAGTATGTATATTGATAAACAAAAATATTTTAATTACCATAAAAAGCTAGTATATATTATTTTTTTTATTAGCTTATTTTGGATTTCAGTTAACAGAAGTGAAGCGCAATTGACAAATATCTTGCCAAAAAGCGAATTTTGTGTGGTACATACTAATAACTATTATAAAAAAACTATTGCCCAAGACACAATGAAACAAATGGTAGCAATAAATAAATACATACCTAATATAAAAATCAATTTCGTTTACGCTACAGCTAGTAATTTTACCCATCAAATTTTATACAAAAAACCTAAAGCTTACTTACGATTAGCTACCGTAAAAGCACTGCTTGCAGTTGCCAATTTATTAAAAGCAAAAGGCTTAGGTTTATTAATTTATGATGCGTACCGCCCCTATAGAATTACAAAAATTATGTGGCAAATAATACCCGATGAAAGATATGCCGCTAACCCAGCTAAAGGTAGTGGCCATAATAGAGGCATAGCTGTGGACCTTACGTTATATGATTTACATACAGACAAAGCGTTAGAAATGCCCACACCATTTGACGATTTTACCGAAAAAGCCCACCATAATTATATGGAATTAGATAGTATAATATTAAAAAATAGAACACTGCTTAAGTCAGTGATGGAACAAAACGGATTTATAGCATTGAACACAGAATGGTGGCATTATTATTTACCTAACGGCACTAAATACGAACTCCTTGACTTTGATTTTAAGCAAATGAAAAAACTTATAAAATAAAATTCCATCTGAATTTCGCTTCTTCTATGTGTCTATGTGATTAATAGCTTACGTAAACTTCTCTGTTTTTTCATCACCAGTAATATTGCCATTACTACGAATTTGAATTTGGCAATTAGTAATCCATTCGTTGCAACCACGGCTATACAAAAATTCATTTACATCGTTAATTAGATCCATCACATCTATATATTTACCTTCTAATACGGTTGCAAAAGGCCCAACTTCATGTTGTACGGTTGTTGATTTTTGTATAATAGCAATTGCCTCATCAACCCATTCGTATGGATGTTTATCCGTTACAACTGGAATGATTTGTATAGAAGCGTTGATGATGAAAGAATGCATAAAGAAAGTGATAAGTGATGAGTTATAAATTACAAATTACAAGTTGATTACGTCTATTACAGCATCTACATTAATGGTACCGTACACATGAGGAAAAGCAATATTTAACGATGGAACTATTTCATACTTTAACTCATGCGTTAATTTACTTGGGTTAATTACCAGCTTTATCAAATCAGTTTGGCCTCCAAAAAAACGCTCCAAAGTGCCTTCAACTTGTTCATTAGTGCTACAATGTATAAAGCTTTCTGTTTCTAAAGAATCAGCTTCATAGCATCCTTTTTCTTTTGCTTTTTCCCAAGCATCATTTGTAGTTATGTGATAAATAGTTTCACCACTAAAATCAACTGGCAATACGCGTGGAATTCTATTTTCAAGCAGCATACTATCTACCAAAACGATGGCTGTGCAAGCTTCTACAATTACTGGTGCTCGTAAAGCCACACATAAATCGTGTCGACCCTTAATAGAAAAATCTTCCATTTTTCCTGATTCCCAATTCAAGCTATTTTGTACTTTTGGTGTAGAGGATGTTGGCTTAATGGCCAATCTAAACACCAAATTGTTGCCATTACTAATACCACCAACAATACCACCTGCATGATTGGTGCTTGTTTTGCCAGTCATATCTTCAATTATATCATTATGTTTTGTACCAAACATAGCAGCAGCGGCAAATCCGCTACCAAATTCAATCCCTTTTACCGCTGGAATTGAAAACATCATATGAGCCAAGGTCGATTCTAATGAATCAAAATAAGGTTCACCTAAACCAACAGATAAGCCTTTTACCACACATTCAACCAAACCACCTACAGAGTCTTTGGCATCAAAAGCTTTTTGCAAACCTTGTTCAATATCTTTTAGTCCACCAACCTCTATTAAAGTAGCTGTAACAGTAATTTGTTGTAATAATTTTTTTGCAATACCACCAGCTGCAACTAAACCGGTGGTTAATCTTGCACTAAAATGCCCACCGCCTCGATAATCCTCATTTCCCCCAAATTTTTCATGTGCAGTAAAATCAGCATGACCAGGTCTTGGAAAGCTTCTTTGTTTTTGATAATCCTCGCTACGAGTATTGTTATTTTCAAACAAAATAGTGATGGGAAAACCAGTGGTTTTACCGTTAAACACCCCACTTTTAAAAAATGGATAATCAGCTTCTTGCCTTGGTGTTGTGCCCTTCCCTTTGCCACCTTTACGGCGTTCTAAATCGGGCAATAAATCTTCAACAGATAAATGCAAACCAGCCGGGCAGCCATCAATAGTAATGCCTACACTTTCCCCATGACTTTCGCCAAAAATGCTAACCCTAAATATGCGTCCAAATGAATTCATAATTCAAATTTAATAAGCTTACGCAATAGTTACTGCAGCACCTAATTTTTCAATATGCTTATAAAAATCAGGATATGATTTGTTTATGGCTTCTGCTTCATCAATTACAACATCTCCGTCTATTTTTAAACCTGCAATTGCACAAGCCATCGCAATACGATGGTCGTGCCTTGAATGTACATGAGCACCTTTTAAACCTTTACCACCATTGATTATCATTAAATCATCTTGCAATATAATTTCTAATCCCATTTTACCAAATTCTTCTTGCAAAGTAATGCCACGATTGCTTTCCTTATGTGCCAACCGACTCACCCCTTCAATCACCGTTTTACCTTCGCAATAAGCAGCCAACGCTACCAATGGTGGAAATAAATCCGGACAATCTGTAGCATTAAAATGAAATGCTTTTAATGGCGCTGGACCTACTTCAATTTGTTTGTCTTGAATTGATAAACGGCAACCGCAATCTTGCAAAGCTTCAAGTATTTTCTTATCCGCTTGTGTAGAAGAAACATCCAATCCTTTTACAGTAATATTACCTGCAATGGCACCTGCTACTAACAAAAATGCTGCACCGCTCCAATCACCTTCAACTGTATAATTAATTTGAAATTTTCGATTTGAAATTTCAGATTTTGAGAAAGTAAAAGTTTCGTAATTATTATGACTTGGCACATTCATTTTAAATGCTTCCATCACTTTTAACGTAAGGTCGATATAAGGTTTGCTCTTTAAATCTTTCACAGTTATGGTTGTATCATCTGTTGCAGATGCTGCAAATGCAAACAATAAACCTGTTAAAAACTGAGAACTTAAACTGCCGTCAACTGTGATATTTTGCGCCTGTAGTGGCCCTTGAATTTGCAGTGGTAATTTGCCATTATTTGAGCTAATTTTTACCCCTAATTGAGGCAATACTTCATCAAAAAAATCCATTGGTCTGGTTAATAAACTGCCTTTACCATTAATGGTTATTTGTTCGTTTGATAACGCTGCCACAGGCGTAAACATTCTAATTCCTAAGCCACTTTCGCCACAATTTACGCCACTTGCTAAAGGCTTAATACCACCAGAAGTAACAACCATTGTATCATCAATAAATTCAACAGTTGCACCTAAATCTTGAATCATTTTTATAGCAGCTTGGTCGTCGTTAGAAATGCCCGGATTTTGTATAATCGTTTTGCCTACATGCAATAATGCCGCAGCACAAGCTCTTTGCATAGAACTTTTAGATGCCGGTGCTGTAATTATGCCTGTAAGTGTAGAAGGTTGTATGGTTGCAATCACTGGTTAAAATGATTAAAATGAGTGAATGATTTGTTCAATTTCTGTTAGCGGTAATTGCTTGATAACACCTTTACCAATTTTCTCTAACAGGATATAATTGATAGTCGATTTTTCTCTTTTCTTGTCCATCTTTAATACGTCGATGGCTTGAGCTTTATCAAAATCCATTTTGGTTTGTAAGCCATATTTTTCTAAAACTTCCACAATAGCATCAGTTTGTTTAAACTTCAACAATTGTTTAGAAATAGCACCTGCGTAAACCATACCAATTGCCACTGCTTGACCATGATACAACTCGTATTGATTTTCCAAAGCATGACCTAATGTATGACCATAATTTAATAACTTTCTATCGCCTTGTTCAAATTCATCAAGCTGAACAACTTTGGTTTTTAGCCTAGCATTTCGCTCAACCAATTTGGCTAATAGTTCTTTGTTTTTTTGAAACTTGATTAGTGTGTTTTCTTTTAACAACTTAAACATTGGTGCATCTTTAATACAAGCATGTTTTATTATTTCTGCAAAACCATTGCTCCAATCGGCTTGTGGCAAAGTCTTTAACAAACTAATATCGTACAATAAAAACTTAGGCTGACGTATAATCCCAACCATATTTTTATAAATACCAACATCAACACCATTTTTACCTCCAATACTCGCATCTACCATTGCTAGTAAGGTTGTTGGTACAAAACCAAATGCAATACCACGCATGTAAATGCTTGCTGCATAGCCTGTCATATCGGTAATTACACCGCCACCAATACCAATTAACGTTGTTTTTCTATCTGCTTGAAAAGCAATTAATTGATTAATAATTGAATCGACAGTTCCTTGGTTCTTATATTTTTCGCCTGCTGGCAACACAATGGTTTTAAAGCCTTTGAACTTTACAGCATGAAGGGCATTAATATTTTCATCTGTTATGATGATGGCATTGGTAGAATCTACTATTTCTTTAAGTTGCTTGATAGAAGCATTGAAATAATAATCAACAGATGCTGTAGTAAATTTGAAAGTTTGTTTTTTCATTGAGAAAGGTTTCACAAAAAGAAACAAAGAAGGAAAAGTACATTAAAGCTTTTTCACTCAGATAACACAAAAATTTTATATAAATAAAAGCCTATAATTACTAAAAGATGATTTAAGAAACTGCATCGGTTAGCTGATAAAAGTGCTATCCGTTGCAGTGTGCGACGCAACGATGTTCAATTGAAAAACAAATGCCGGTCACCAAAAAAATATCATTGCAAGGAACTAGCATCTGATTTGCAGATTGCTTCGTTCCTCGCAATGACGTTATAATTTACGAATTCATAATCTTATTTTGATGATTAATACTTTCCATGTGTACCGCATCGAAATATTTCGTAACAAACTCGTTACTTAAACCCAGTTTTTCACCTTGTTTAAAGGCACGTTGTAAAATTTCGTTCCAACGATTGGTTTGTAAAATGGTGATATTATTGTCTTTTTTGTATTGACCAATTTTCTCTGCCACTTTAATACGTGCACTTAAAATTTGCATTAACTCATCATCCAATTGGTTGATTTGCTGACGTAATTTCTCAAGATTTGCATGTAATTCTTCGGAATTTATATCTTCGGTACGCCATTTAATACTATTGATCATTTCGCCCAAACGAGCTGGTGTAACTTGTTGTTTGGCATCGCTCCAAGCAGTATCAGGATCAATATGACTCTCGATAATTAACCCTGCATAATCTAAATCAATTGCTTTTTGGGCAACTTCAAGTAAATTATCTCTGCGACCACAGATGTGTGATGGATCATTAATCATCATCAATTCTGGGTAACGACGCTTCATTTCGATAGCCAAATGCCACATTGGTGCATTGCGATATTCTGTGTTACCATAGCTACTAAACCCACGGTGAATTAACCCAATTTGTTTAATACCCGCTTTTGCAACACGCTCAACAGCGCCTAACCACAATTCTAAGTCGGGGTTTAATGGGTTTTTGATTAATACTGGTACATCAACACCACGCAAAGCATCAGCAATTTCTTGAACGCTAAATGGGTTAACCGTTGTACGAGCCCCTAACCATAAAATGTCAACATCAAAATGCAACGCATCTTCTACTTGTTTGGCCGTTGCAACTTCTACTGCGACTGGCAGACCTGTTACTTTTCTAGCATTTTGCAACCAAGGCAAGCCTTTGGTACCAATTCCTTCAAAACTTCCAGGGCGTGTACGAGGCTTCCAAATACCAGCACGTAACACATCTACTTTACCAGTAGCGGCTAAACCTAAAGCGGTTGCCATTACTTGTTCTTCAGTTTCGGCACTGCAGGGGCCACTGATGATTAACGGACGTTTGTTCCAGGCTAACTGTGTAACCTCTTTCATTGTTGGGGCTGCAATTGTTGCTTCCATTGTTGTTGGTTTGTTCCTGTAAAGACGACACCGTGTGGTCTAGAGCAGTACAGGATGTGATTGTTATACGACTACCAAAAATTATCTACTATTGGCATCGTTCATTCTAATACTTCTCCCCTTATATTTTTTACCATCCATTGAACGTATCATTTGTTGTGCAGCACCTTGTTCTACTTCTACCCAACTATTCATGTCCTTCATATCAATTTTACCGAGTACTTCTTTTTTTAAATCGCTCATATCTAACACAAACTGTAAGAAACTTGCTTTATAAAAACCATCTTTTGTACCAAGATTTACAAACAATCGAGCATAATTTCCACCGCCGCTGTTGCTACTTTCTTTTCTATCGCCACTATAATCACGGGTTCTTGGTTCTCTGCGTTCAATATCACGACCACGACTTTGATCACGGTCACCAAAATCTCTTGTTCTTGGTTGTCTTGCACCATCACGAAGATTTAAATCTTCTGCGTTTTCATAATATTTCAAAAAACGATCAAACTCAACGGCAGCCATGCGTTTTAAGATTTCTTCTTTGCTAACATCAGCAAATTTTTCAATTAACATTGGCATATAAGTATCGTAATCACCATGAGAAATATCAGTTTCTAAAATCTTATCCATTACACCGTAAAACTGCTTACGACAAACATCTTTACCGCTAGGGATTTCAGCTTTTAAAACAGGCGTTTGAATTAAACGCTCAATAGATTTTAGCTTAAACACTTCTCTTGCATGAACAATGCTCATACAAATACCTGTGTTACCTGCACGACCAGTACGGCCACTTCTGTGCGTATAAACTTCAATATCATCTGGTAGTTCGTAGTTAATTACGTGCGTGATACCTTGTACATCAATACCTCTTGCTGCCACATCGGTAGCAATTAGTAATTGCAACGTTTTTTCACGAAATTCGCCCATTACTTTATCACGCTGTGCTTGGGTTAAATCGCCATGCAACGCATCTATATCGTATCCTTCACGGGTTAATTTTTCAGTAATATTTTGAGCATCTGCCTTAGTTCTTGTAAAAATGATGCCGTAAATACCAGGGTTAAAGTCAATTAAACGCTTCAAGGTTTCGTAACGGTGTTGTGCACTTGCTACGTAATATTGGTGATCGATACTTTTATTACCACTGTTTACTTTACCAACCGTTACTTCAAAAGGCTCTTTCATGTACTTTTTGCTCACCTTTCTAATTTCTGGTGGCATGGTTGCACTAAACAACCAAGTACTTTCACGTTGAGGGGTATTTTGTAAAATGAACTCAATATCATCTTTAAAACCCATGTTCAACATCTCATCAGCCTCATCTAGCACCACATATTTTATTTGCTCAAGGTTAATTGCTTTGCGTTCTATCAAATCAATTAATCTACCAGGTGTTGCTACAACAATTTGAACCCCACGTTTTAAGTCACGGATTTGTAAGCCAATACTGGCACCGCCATACACTGCCACAACCGAAATACCTTTCATGTGTTTCTTAAATAGTTCAATTTCTTTTACTATTTGCATACAAAGCTCACGTGTAGGACACACAATAAGTGCTTGGGGAAAACGTTGTTCCGCATCAATAATATGTAACAATGGTAAGCCAAACGCAGCTGTTTTACCAGTACCGGTTTGTGCCAAACCAATAAAATCTTTAGTGCCTGAAAGCAATACTGGTATTGCTTTTTCTTGTATTTCGGTTGGGTTCACGTACCCCAACTCAGATATCGCCTGCACTATCCTAGCGTCTAAACCCAACTCTTCAAAAGTCATCATGTATGTTTTAAATTTGCCGCAAATGTAACTAATATAGCTCGTTTAGGCTTTGTTAGTTTTGATAATGGCTGTCTGAACTGTGATTTAGGATGATTAGATTGATTTCTATGATTTAATCACGTAAGAATTTTTTCCAATTCAATTTCCAGTAAATGGCGTAATTAAATTCTTTATCATCATCCCATTTCATTTTCCTGACTATTTTTTTATTTTTCTTTTTTTTATTTCCTATTTGACTAATAACAATAGCAACAGTTTCATTACTAAATTGCCCTCTTGTCTTTTCGTTATTAATGGTACCTAACTCAATTCTTTTATAATTTTTTATTTGAAAAAGTGAAGATACCCAACCCCAGTTTTTATACTCACCCCAATCGTAAAAAATATTTAATTGTTTATTGATCAAATGCATTCTATCTTCTTCTACAGAAGAAAAGTTACCTGTGTTAATAAAATTATTCTTTATTGGATCAAAAAGATGAATCTCACAATTCCACTTTTCTTTAAAAACAATATCCAAGAATCCATCATTATTTATATCATCAAGAGTAAGCTTTCCATAATCCCATACTGAATCTACTTTATACCAATTTGAGGAATATTTTTCAATAATTATTAAGAAATGATTATTATCATATGCTTGTAACCTAAACATTATTTTATTGTTGCTGAACACATATGGTTTAACTAACAAACTATCATAATAAATGTCTCCTATTTGTGAAAACACATTTTCACAAATAATCATTACAAAAAGTAAAAAACAATATTTCAATTTCATATGTAATTATTTCAAAATCCTATTTATCTTATTCGCATTTTCCATTAATTCTTGTAAATACGGTAGATTTTCTTTTTCCAAGGCGCTTTTAAATTTCCGTAATTGAGTGATATGTTCGTTTAAAACATCTAACACATTTTCCCTATTTTGCATAAAAATGGGAGCCCACATGCTAGGGCTACTTTTTGCCAATCGCACCGTACTTTCAAAACCACCACCGGCTAATTCAAAAATGGCATCTTCTTCTTTTTCCTTTTCTAATACGGTATTTGCCAAGGCAAAAGAGGTAATATGGGAAATATGGCTCACGTATGCTGCGTGCATATCATGATCGGCAGCATTCATATAAATGATGTGCATACCTAATTGTTTGTATATCAATTCAATTGTATCAACAATGGCGACATCACTTTTTTCTTTTTCACAAATAACACAAGCTCTACCTTTAAATGCATTTCTAACAGCCGCTTCTGGGCCACTATGTTCTGTGCCCCACATTGGGTGTGTTGCCACAAAACGGTGTCGCATAGGATGATTTTTTAACGCATCACATAAAGCCAATTTAGTAGAACCTGCATCTGCCACAAACTGGTTTTCTGTGATATTATCCATGATAATCTGCATTACTGGAATAGTTGTATCAACAGGGATTGCCACGTAAATAAAATCACTTTTTTTTATGGCTTCAAGCAATGGCAAAGCTTCATCTATAATACCTAATTCTAATGCTTTTTTGGCACTTGTTTCGGTGCGACTTACACCAATAATATGTTTGGCAAAACCTTTATCTCGCAATGCTAAAGCAAACGACCCACTAATTAAACCAACACCAACAATGGTAACTGTCATAAACGCAAAATGAATAGTGAACAATGAACAATATTTTCATTGTTGTCATTAATTTTTAATTCTTTGTATCGCTTCTTCAAATAGCTCAACGCTACCACATAAACTCACACGAATAAATCCGCCACCAGCCGTACCAAAAATACCACCTGGGGTAATAAACACATTTGAATTATACAATACTTCATCGCTCAACGCATAGCCATCTTTATACTCGCTTGGAATTTTTGCCCAAACAAACATACCCACCTGATTTTTTGAGTAGCTACAACCCAGCAAATCCAATAATTCGAATACTTTTACCCTGCGTTGCCGATAAATGGCATTGATGCTGTCGTACCAATCTTTGCCCAAGCTTAAAGCCTTTGCAGCAGCGAGTTGTACGGGTAAAAACATACCACTATCCATATTGCTTTTAAATCGTAATACATCTTCAATTCGTTCTTTGGCAGCCACCATCATACCAACACGCCAACCTGCCATATTTTGGCTTTTGCTTAATGAATTCAACTCTATCACCACTTCTTTTGTACCATCTAAACTGAGTAAACTAAAAGGTGTGTCATTTAAAATAAAACTGTAAGGATTATCGTGAATAATGAGGATATGATGTTGCTTTGCAAATGCAATGAGCTTATTTAGTACTGCAATATCTGGCAATTGTCCGGTTGGCATATGCGGGTAATTAACGAACAATAATTTTACTTTGCTTAAATCTTGGCTTTCAAACTGTGCAAAATCGGGCTGCCAATTATTGGCTTCTGTTAAATCGTAATCTACACACATACCACCAGAAAGCTTAACGGCACTTCTGTAAGTTGGGTAACCAGGATTAGGCACAAGGGCAATATCACCTTCGTTAAGGTAGGTCATACAAATGTGCATGATGCCTTCTTTACTACCTATTAGTGGTAAAATTTCAGTATCAGCACATAATGAAACATTGTACCATTTTTTATACCAATCTGCTACGGCATTACGTAAAACTGGTGAGCCTTTATAGTTTTGGTAAGCATGTGTATTTGGCTTGGCAGCTTCATCTTGCAATACTTTTACCACTTCTGGATGAGGCGGCAAATCAGGACTACCAATACCTAAGTTAATGATATTTTTACCCTGCTTATTTAGGTCATCAATTTCTCTTAACTTTTTTGAGAAATAATATTCGCCAATACCGTCTAATCTTTTTGATGTTGCAATCATTTTCTATATTTTATCTAACTGTTATTCCCATTTTTATACACCCCAAACACCATTATTTTTTCGGTTAGTGACTGTATTTTTTCGATGGCATTATTAAACAGATTAATAGCTGTAAATTCTAAATCTGCATGAAAACTATACTTAAAATTAGTACCTGCAATGGGCATACTTTGTAGTTTACTTAAGTTTATATCTTCATCAGCAATAATACCTAATACCTTGGCAAGGCTACCTCTAGTATGATTGGTTTGAAAGTTGATAGACGCTTTATTGGCATTAGCTATTACACCAACTTCTTCTGCACGCTCTAAAACCAAAAAACGGGTGTAATTACTTTTTTGTGTATGAATATTGGGGGCTACAATTTCTAGTTGAAACATATCAGCAGCCAACTTACTAGCTACAGCCGCAATATGTTTGCATTTACGTTGATGTACATGCTTGGCACTTAATGCGGTATCATCAGTTTCTACCAATTTCCAATTGTATTTATCCAAATATTCCATACACTGCTGAATAGCCATGTGGTGCGAATGTACTTCGTGAATATCTTCTAGTTTAACACCAGGATTCACCAATAAATGTTGCTTAATTGGCAAATAAACTTCGCCAACAATTTTTAATTTACTGTTTTGCAACAACGTATAATTTGGCAAAATACTACCCGCAATTGAGTTTTCTATAGCCATTACCGCACCATTGCTTAATTTTTTATTAGATGCAATTTTTATCACCTCTCTAAAACTAGCACAACTAATTATTGTGACATCATTACCAAAAAATTGCTGTGCAGCCACTTGATGAAAACTGCCTTCGTAACCCTGAATTGAAACTGATATTGCCATAACATAAAAAATCCCAACCTATGTGGCTGGGATTATATTTTGATTTGTGATTGTTCGTTTTTCGTTACGCTTTTACAAATACTACCCAGCTACTTTTGGTAAAGTAGAAATAAAAGAAAAAATAGTATTGTGTATTTGTTAGTATACTTTTCATTACACTTCAAAAATAGACGTAATTATTTATCTGCCAAATATTTTTTACTCCTATTCCTGAAGGGAGATGATAAGAAATATTACAAAGTTAGAAAACTACTACGGATTAAAATGGAAAGACCAGCAATCTTGTTGAGGCCATGGAACATAAAGTCGGACCCATGTTGATAGATATTTTAATGATGCGGTTCAATAATTTTGGTTTTATTTTATGATGACATTTTTGCAAACTCTTGCTACATTGGAATGTCAAAAAATCATTTATCAGTAAAATATTTGTTAAATGATTTTGATGGTGAACTGACTATTAAACAGGTTTGTTTATTTTTAGTTAGTAAGGCATCAATTTTGAACTTTAATTTTAAAACAAAATAACATGAATTTAAAAAACATTTTAGCAATTGTTGCTATTAGCGCTAGTACTGCTGTGGCCAGTGTTTGGGGCTATAGTAAATTTGTACAAAACCAATATGCAGGTGTTCAAGAACCTGGAAAAGTACCTGTTAATTATGCCAAATTTTTTGGTAATAATTCACCAGGGGGTACGCTTGATTTTACTGCAGCCGCAACATCTGCAACACCCGCTGTAGTACATATTAAAACAAAAACAAAAGCAAGACAGGTAAGCAATAACCGGCAACGTAATCCTTTGAGCGATATGTTTGGTGGTGGTGATGCCTTTGATGATTTTTTCGGTGGTCCTAGATCACAAAGCATACCCGAACAACGTGCTAGTGGTAGTGGTGTTTTAATTAGCGAGGACGGCTATATAGTAACCAATAACCACGTAGTTGATGGTGCAGATGAAGTTAATATTACGCTCGCTAACAAAAAATCGTACAAAGCTACTGTAATTGGTACCGACCCAAGTAGCGATTTGGCAGTTTTAAAAATTGATGCTAAAGGCTTGCCCTATCTTATATATGGTAATAGCGATGATGCCAAATTAGGTCAATGGGTTTTAGCAATTGGCTATCCATTAAGTTTAGATGTTACTGTTACTGCTGGTATTATAAGTGCTAAATCTAGAAGTATTGATATTAACCGTAGACAAAGCAACACGCCAATAGAAGCATTTATACAAACAGATGCTGCTGTAAATCCAGGTAATAGTGGTGGTGCTTTAATAAATACAAATGGCGAATTGATTGGTATTAACTCTGCCATTGCATCGCAAAGCGGCTCGTATATTGGTTATTCTTACGCAATACCTGTAAACATTGTAAAGAAAATAGTCAATGATATTGTAAAATTTGGCACCGTACAACGTGCGTTTTTAGGCATACAATATGCACCAGATGGTATAAGTGAAGAAGATAAATCTAGATTAGGCGTTAAGGATGGTGATGGTGTATTTGTAACAGAAGTACCAGAAGGCGGTGCTGCAAAGGCTGCAGGCATTAAAAAAGGTGATTTTATTACCAAAGTAAATGGCATAAGCATAAATAGTGGCCCTGAAATGGTAGAACAGGTGGCTAGATACAAACCATCAGATAAAATTACTTTATCTTATATGCGTGATGGTAAAGAAAACACCGTAAACTTAACCTTAAAAAACAAAGCTGGCAATACGGATATTGTAAAAATTGAAAGTATTACTGATAAGTTAGGGGCAGATTTATCTACACTTGATAAAAAAATTGCTGCTACTAACGACATTGCTGGTGGTGTATTGGTAAAAAATATAAAAGAACAAAGCCCACTAAAAAAATCGAAAATGCAAGATGGTTTTGTTGTTACTTCTATAAACGATGTTGACGTAAAAAACATTGACGAGTTTAAAGCTGCATTAACCAATGCCAAAGGTGGTAATATTAGATTATTAGGTATTTATCCAGGATTTCAAGGTACGTATGCCTACCCTTTAAATTTGGGTGAGGAATAACACTTATAACATAAATAAATTAAAAAGGCAACCTCACAAAATTGTGAGGTTGCCTTTTTTAGTATCGGGCCAAATTAATTATTAAATGTTATACAACATTTACCCAATCATATTACAGCGTACGGGTATACAAAAAACGCAGGAAGCTTTCGGTAACAATAAGCGGTTACTTATTTTACAAAAACAGCTTTCGGGCTTAACCGACATGTACT
>JBBQLL010000022.1:0-47263 GCA_038327865.1 Chitinophagales bacterium
CCTTATTATCAATATAGCAATACCGAAAAGTTGTACACCGAAGGGCATATTGAATACCATTTAAACGGGTTATTAACTAATAAAATACCACTACTACGTAAATGGAATTGGTTTTTTGTGGTCGGGGGTAATGGTTTGTACATTAAAAAAAATAAACAGTATTACGAAGCCTTTTTTGGTATTGAAAATATTTTTAAAGTTATTAGGGTTGATGGTATTGTTGGCTTTCAGCCAAATGGCGAAAGATTGACAGGTATTCGTGTGGCGCTACCATTGTTTGGTAGTAGAAGGCAGTAAGTGATGTTCAATAGTTGATAGTCTCAATATTCCAATTTGTAAAATTCGAGTAATTGGTATAATTGTTTTTAATTCGTGTAATTTGATGATTTAAATTATGGCAGCTTTACACAATCGTATTAATAATGAAGAGTTGAAGCAACTAATGTTGCAGGAAACAGAACCACGAATCACTATCAGTTTTTATCAATATTTTCCAATTGACAATCCTAAAGAATTTCGAGATTACCTCTACAAAAACTTAGATGCTTTATTTGTATTTGGTAGAATTTTTATTGCAACCGAGGGCATTAATGCACAAATAAGTGTTCCATCAAATAATTACGAGGCGGTTAAATTTTTTTTGTATGCTATTGAGCCATTAAATGGTTTGCGGCTAAATATTGCGGTTGATGATGATGGTAAAAGCTTCTGGGTGTTGAAAATAAAAGTACGTGACAAAATTGTTGCTGATGGTATTGCTGATATAGATTTTAGTATGGCTAAAAAAGGTAATTATGTTAATGCTAAACAAATGAACCAATTACTTAACGATAACGATACCGTAATAATTGATATGCGTAACCATTACGAATACGAGGTAGGACACTTTGAAAATGCATTGGAAATACCGTCTGATACTTTTAGAGAACAATTGCCTATGGCGGTAGATATGATGAAAGGCAATGAAGATAAAAATATCATTATGTATTGTACTGGTGGCATACGTTGCGAGAAAGCGAGTGCCTATATGTTACATAAAGGCTTTAAAAATGTGTTTCACTTAGAAGGTGGCATTATTAATTATGCCCAACAAATAAAGCAAGAAGGGCTAAATAGTAAGTTTATTGGTAAAAATTTTGTTTTTGATAATAGATTGGGTGAGCGGATAACCGAGGACGTAATTGCTAAATGCCACCAATGTGGTAAACCTGCTGATACACATACCAATTGTAAAAATGATGGCTGCCATTTGTTATTTATACAATGTAACAACTGTGCTAAAACCTTTGATGGGTGTTGTACTACCAACTGCCAAACCATCTATAATCTGCCTTACGACGAACAAAAATTTTTACGTGCAGGTATAGAAAAGGGCAATATGGTTTTTAACAAGGCAAAAGCAAGATTGAGACCAAGGTTGGGTGAGGAGCTGTGAATTGTGAGTTATGAGTGATAAGTTGTGAGTGTTTATATTATTTACCCTTTCCTAGTCACCATTTCCTTTTCACTAGCCACTAAATACTGTGCAAACTTGGTAGCTTCATTTCTTCATAGGCATCAAGCTTATCTAATTCTAAAATGGTTTTTGTATTATCGCTATTTGGGTGGTACATCGGTAAAAACTTAGCACCATAAACAAACTCGCTTGCGGTGTAAGAGCCACGAGATATAACCGTATTAGCAAAACTTTCATCAAAGCCTTGTACTAAAACAAATATCTCAACCTTGGCATTATCAATATCCTCTTTCAATAAATTATTAAACGGGCTTTCCTCGTTTATAATATGTACAATGGTCCAGTTAGAGATAAGGCTATTAGCTTTTGCAATATCTAAAACAAGTGTGAAAAACTTGTTCTTCATAATACCATCGTCATCTAAAATTTGCATACTCATGGTTACCCTAGCTTCTACATTTACCAAAAAATTTTTGGTGTAAGGCACTATTCTAAACATAAATGCCGTACCACCACGAAACGGTGTGAACAAAGCGTTTTCGCTATATCTAATATATGCCCTTGGTCTTGCAAAACGACCATACAATAAGCCTGTAATTAACGCAAAACTCATTAAACCAATTAAGGCTTCTATGGCTGCTGTAAAACTTGCGGCAAAACCGATGGGATTAATGCGGCCATAACCAACAGTAGTAAATGTTTGCGTACTAAAAAAGAAGGCTTCGCCAAATTTTTCACCATTACTATTGGCTACCATACCACCCAAATGATTTATGCCAATTACTAAATAAAGTGCTGCAAACAATAAGTTAATAGCAAAAAATGCTACGAAAATCATGGTAATAAATTTCCACGTAGGAATTGATAATAGAGAATGGTAAATATTAAACTTACTAAAAAAACTCATGCCACGCATTTCAATATTGGCAGAACCATCTTTATTAAAAAATCTACCACCATTGTAGTTCACGTTAGTACCCAAACCTGTTTCAGTTTCGGCTTTTGCCTTGCGATTAAAATTTTTAAGAAGTGCCATAATTGTTAGCAATAAGTTTACGAATTTGCAATATCGTACATTAGCTGCTATTAAGTAATATAATTACATGTATTTTAAGCAGTTTTTACGACAAAGTCTTATTTGGCGGGGCTTGTACCTAATCACAGTTTTTGTACTAAATGTAGTGATGAGCAGATTGTTGCAAGCAGAAGTAAGCGGTTGGCTGTACTTTATGATTAATATTTTCTCCTTTGTAATAGTGCTTACAAGTTGTAATATAGAAAGTGGTGTTGGCTATTTTTTAGCGTCATCAACTATGCCAAAACAAGGCTTGATTGTATTTATAATGCTTTGGACGCTTATTGTTACCGCTCTTCTTTTGCCAATACTTTACTTTTATTTTAGTGTATTTGCTGCGTCTAATAAACTAGCCATTAACGAATTAGTATTTTTTGGGGCAGCTTTTATTGCTGGTGCATTATTAAATACATACTGTTTAAGTTTATTTTATGCTGATAAAAATGTGGTTATTCCCAATGTAATGCTGTTTATTACTAACATAATTTTTATTGTTTTTTTATTATTAGCAGCTCCTAACTATTTGTCGCTTAGTGTAGTATTTAAAGGCTACTGTTTCTTAGTACTGGCACAGGGTATACTAATAATGAGCTTGTTTTTGGCAAATAATCATATTGGATTTAAAATTACTTTATTAAATACTACTCAGATTAGGAAGTTACTGCGTTATTCACTCATTGCTTTTAGTGGTAACTTAGTGTTGTTTTTAGTATATAGAATTGATTATTGGTTTGTAGAGCGGTTGTGCACTGGTGCAGATTTAGGCAATTATATTCAAGCTTCAAAGCTTGGGCAGCTGTTATTGGTAGTGCCGCAAGTGTTGGCTGCCGCTGTGTTTCCACAAACAGCAAGTATGATTAATACTGAACAAATTGGTAAGGATATTATCATTTTATTTAGACTAATTCTACAATGTTTTACAGCAGGGTTTATATTGATGATAGCAGGTGGCAAGTGGCTACTACCATTACTTTTTGGCAACACATTTAATAATACCTATCTGCCAGTTTTATTGCTAATACCTGGCATTTTGTGCTTGTCAATATTGGTAATTTTACTATCTTTTTTTTCGGGCAAGCAACAATCTAAACACAATTTTAATGGGGCTATTATTGCATTGATAATTATTGTAACGGGAGATTTTATTTTAATTCCTATTTATGGTATTTACGCCGCCGCAACTATTAGCAGTATTGGTTATTTTGCAAATTTAGTATATGCATTATGGCAATTTAAAAAGCTACATCCATTCAATTTTAAGCAACTATTTTTATTTACTAAAAATGATTGGCATTGGTTATTTTCTGTATTAAAAAAAGAGTAAGCTATTCGTCGGGACTAAATGTTTTTGTAGGTTGATTGTTTTCAATAGGAACATCTCTATTATTTCTATCTGAAGCAACCTTTAATAGAGTACTAGCAGCCAAAAGTATTAGCCAGATATAGGCTAAATTTACAAAAGCATTATTAGCTTTTTTTAGAAAAATACGCAACGGCACTTTACTTTTCTTAATATCAGCTATAGCATATTTCTTTGTAAATATTGCGTTAAACGATTTTTTGGTAAAAGCTACAGTTGGCTTTTTGGTACTTAATAATAGGTAAACCACAATTATTTTTAATAGTAATAAACAGATACCAATCAGTATTATAGGTAATAAGTTAGCAGCTAAAAATTCCACTATTTCATCCATTAACAATTGTATTTGGTTTTATTAAACGTGAATATAGCAATCTCGAGTCACTTTGTTTAAATCTTCTCATTTCTTTTTTGGACTTTCTTAGTCACTTGTTTGTAACTTCTACCGTTATCTTTGCTAAAGTTATGAAGAATATTAGAAATTTTTGCATTATTGCTCATATTGATCATGGTAAAAGTACATTGGCAGATCGTTTATTAGAACATACCAAAACAATTGGTGAACGTGATATGATGAACCAAGTGCTAGATGATATGGACTTGGAAAGAGAAAAAGGCATCACTATTAAAAGTCACGCTATTCAAATAGCTTATACATCAAAAGGCGAAACGTATAATTTTAATTTAATTGATACGCCTGGTCACGTAGATTTTAGTTACGAGGTAAGCCGTGCGCTAGCAGCATGTGAGGGGGCTTTGTTGCTGGTAGATGCTAGTCAAGGAATACAAGCACAAACCATTAGTAATTTGTATTTGGCAATTGGCAATGATCTGGAAATTATCCCTATTATCAATAAAATTGATATGGATGGTGCAATGATACCTGAGGTACAAGACCAAATTATTGATTTAATTGGGTGTAAAGCGGAAGATATTTTATTAGCTAGTGGTAAAAGTGGTATTGGAATTGAAGAAATTTTAGAAGCTATTGTTGCTAGAATTCCTGCACCAAAAGGAGATTATGCCGCTCCATTACAAGCATTAATTTTTGATAGTGTTTATAATAGTTTTCGTGGTATTATCATTTATTATAGAATAATGAATGGGGTACTAAAAAAGAACGATAAAATACGTTTCATAGCTTCTGGAATGGATTATAATGCTGATGAAGTGGGTGTTTTAAAATTAACCATGACACCAAAGGATGAGGTAAAAGCTGGCGATGTTGGTTATATAATAACTGGTATAAAAAATGCAAAAGAGGTAAAAGTTGGCGATACTATTACACTTGCAAATAACCCTGGCGAAATGATTAATGGTTTTGAAGAAGTAAAGCCAATGGTATTTGCAGGAATTTTTCCTGTAGAAACAGATGCTTTTGAAGAGTTGCGTGAGTGCATGGACAAATTGCAATTAAATGATGCATCTTTAACTTTTGAGTTAGAAACCTCTCAAGCATTAGGTTTTGGCTTTCGTTGCGGGTTCTTGGGTTTATTGCACATGGAAATAATTCAAGAGCGTTTAGAACGAGAATTTAATCAAACAGTAATTACAACTGTACCAAATGTGGGTTTTATTGCCTACACGTCTAAAGGTGATAAAATATTGGTAAATAACCCGGCAGAAATGCCTGAACCTACAAAAATTACTAGGATAGAAGAGCCATTTATTAGAGCACAAATTATTTCTTCGCCAGATTATATCGGTAATATCATGACTTTGTGTTTGGGTAAACGTGGCATTTTGTTAAACCAAGCCTATCTAACACCAACAAGGGTTGAGTTAACTTTTGAAATGCCATTAACCGAAATTGTATTTGATTTTTACGATAAACTGAAAAGCCAAACACGTGGTTACGCTTCATTTGATTATAGTCCAATTGGTATGCG
Source organism: Chitinophagales bacterium (assembly GCA_038327865.1). GTDB lineage: Bacteria > Bacteroidota > Bacteroidia > Chitinophagales > Chitinophagaceae > Parasediminibacterium. The sequence goes on from JBBQLL010000022.1 coordinate 5,781, forward strand.
TGAAGCTGATATTGTGAAAATGGATATTTTGCTAAATAACGAAAAGGTGGATGCGTTAAGTGCTTTAATTCATCGCAGTCGTAGCCAAGATTTTGGTAGAAAATTATGCGAGAAGTTAAAGGAATTATTAACTAAACAACAGTTTCAAATTGCAATACAAGCAGCCATTGGTGCCAAAGTTATTGCCAGAGAAAATATTAGTGCCATGCGAAAAGATGTTACTGCAAAATGTTATGGTGGTGATATTAGTCGTAAACGTAAGCTATTAGAAAAACAAAAAGAAGGTAAAAAACGGATGCGTCAAATTGGTAATGTAGAAGTACCGCAAGAAGCATTTTTAGCTGTTTTGAAATTAGATTAACGGTTCTATTTAGCTACACAAAAGTAAAGTTTAGGATAAATAGTTCAAAACAAAAAAGCATCAGATACATTTTATCTGATGCTTTTTATTTATTAAAATCCACGATATTATGCATAATAAAAATAAATTTTATCTTAAAATTTCATGACCCATTTTATCTCTTTTTGTAGCTAAATATTTTGCATTATGTTCATTTGGCTTTATCTCTATTGGAACAATATCTACAATTTCTAAACCATAACCTTTTAAAGCAGCACGCTTGCGTGGGTTATTACTCATTAATTTTAGTTTTGTAGCACCTAAAGCACGCAACATTTGTGCACCCACACCATAGTCACGCTCATCCATACCAAAACCCAAATGCAGGTTGGCTTCAACTGTATCCATCCCTTCTTCTTGTAATTTGTAGGCTTTTAACTTGTTAATCAGACCAATACCTCTACCTTCTTGATTCATATATAAAATAATTCCTTTGCCTTCTGCCTCTATCATTTGCATGGCTTTGGCCAATTGTTCACCACAATCGCATCTAAAGCTACCTAAAATATCACCTGTAAAACAACTACTGTGCACACGTGTTAAAACTGGTTCATTTGCATCCCATTCGCCTTTTATCATGGCCAAGTGTTCAGCACCAGTTGTTTTTTCTTTAAATGCCACTAATTTAAAATGCCCAAATTTTGTTGGCATATCCACACGTACAATCTCCTCTACCAAGCTGTCTCTATTTAAACGGTATTCAATTAAATCTTTTATAGATATAATTTTCAGGTCAAACTTTTTGGCAATTTCTATAAGTTGTGGTAATCTAGCCATCGATCCATCTTCATTCATTACTTCTACCAAAACGCCAGCAGGTTCTAAACCAGCTAATCTTGCCAAATCAACTGTGGCTTCTGTGTGTCCTGCTCTCCGTAATACTCCACCGGTCATAGCTTTTAAAGGGAAAATATGACCTGGTCTGCCTAAATCTGAGGGTTTTGTTTTTGGGTTTATAAACGATAAAATAGTTTTTGAACGGTCTTGTGCAGAAATACCAGTGGTGGTATCTGGTGCTATTAAATCTACCGAAACGGTAAAAGCAGTTTCGTGTAAAGAGGTGTTAGAAACTACCATTGGTGTAAGGTCTAATTCTTGGCAGCGTTTTGCCGTTAGTGCTGCGCAAATAAGGCCTCTACCTTCTTTACTCATAAAATTAATGGCTTCAGGTGTTGCAAAATTGGCGGCAACTATAAAATCACCTTCATTTTCACGGTCTTCATCATCAACTACAATTACCATTTTTCCTTGTTTAATGGCTGCTATTCCTTCCTCTATTGTATGTAACATATTATGTATAATGAATTGCAAAGCTAATAACTGTTAGTAAATAATATACTTTTTGCTATTTACGAAGTACGAAGTAAGTAATACAGACTTTAAGTTATAATTTATAGTTAATAAGTTGTAAAGCAACCATCAACTAGTTTCTACTAATCATCAAGCATTTTGTAAAAAAAACATTATTAAATAGCAATGGTGCAACGTTTTGTTAATATCTTCTTGTCTATTATAACAATAATGACCTTTATTTTGCAAAAATGAAAATTTAACATTCAATATCGAAAAAAAATACTAGCAATCACTTTTAATTACAAAATCTAACAAAAAAGCTATTAATTATCTTTTAGTTAATAATTACATAACATACCTGATGTTAAAACTTTAAAAGTTAACGTCACATTTACAAATTGAAAATAAAAAAAAATGATGAAAAAACAAATTACTCGCTTTCTATCGTTAATCGTGCTTTTAGTAATACATGTTGCAGCTAGTGCGCAGGTTACAAGTGGTACCATTACTGGTTATGTTAAGGATGTTAAAGGGTCAGTTCTTACTGGTGCTAGTGTTGAAGCAATTCACGAACCATCTGGTACCAAGTACAAAACTGTATCTGGAACTTCTGGTAAGTTCAACCTACCAGGTTTACGTGTTGGTGGGCCTTACAAATTAACTATTACTTATGTTGGCTTTCAAACGGAAACTGCTAGTGATATTTATGTACAATTGGGTGTGCCAAGTTCAATTGACGTTATTTTAAGAGATAATAGCACTCAATTAACTGAAGTAACAGTTGCAGGTGCTGTAAGAAAAGGTACGTTAATTTCTAAGGAAGTAAAAGGTACTGGTACTAATATTAATAAACGTCTAATTTCTGCTTTACCAACTTTAAGTAGAAGTATTACAGATATTACACGTTTAACACCACAATCAAATGGTACTTCATTTGCTGGTCAAGATAACAGAGCTATTAACTTCACGTTAGACGGTTCTATTTTCAATAACTCATTTGGTTTAAGTGCTTTAAATGGTGGTCAAACTAACTCTGCACCTATTTCTTTAGATGCAATTGAAGAGTTACAAATCAATCTATCTCCATACAATTTAAAAGATGCCGGATTTACTGGTGCCAGTATTAACGCAGTAACTAAAAGTGGTACTAATACAATTCATGGTACAGGTTTTTATAACAATAGAAATCAAGGTTTTGTAGGTACAAAAGCAGGTACAGATGGTAAAGACGATGTTTCTGTAACTAAATTTGATGTTAAACAGTATGGTGTAAGTGTAGGTGGTGCAATTGTAAAAAACAAAGCTTTCTTTTTCTTAAACTACGAAGCTGAAAGAAGAACAGATCCAGGTACTTTAAATGTTGCTTCTACAGGGTCTAATACTGGTACAAACGTAACTAGAGTAAAAGCTTCTGATTTGGATGGCTTAAAAAGCTATTTATCTAGCAAATTTGGTTACGATGCAGGTGATTATCAAGGCTATAACTTCTTAACTAAAAGTGATAAAGCTGTTGCAAGATTTGATTTTAACTTAAGCGATAAACACAAATTAAGCATTAGAGGTAATTATTTAGAAAGTAAAAGAGATGTACAAATTAGCAATAGTGGTGCATTCAATGGTTCTAGAAATGGGTTGAATTCAATGGCTTTTTCTAACACTGCTTACGAAATTAATAACAATATTTACGGTGTTATTGGTCAATTAAATAGCCGTTTTAGCAATAGAATTAGTAATGAATTAACTTTTGGCTACACTGCTAATAGAGACTTTAGAGGGGTTAAAGGCGGAAGTTTCCCAACAATTGACATTCAGGATGGTACTGGTAGTTCTTCTACAACTTATATTACAATTGGTAACGATCCATTTACACCCAATAATAAATTGTCTACTGATACTTGGCAATTTAGTAATAACCTTACCGCCTACTTAGGTAACCATACTTTAACTGCTGGTGTTTCTTACGAAAGCTTTAAATTCTTTAATGGTTTTACGGCTCAGGTTAATGGTACTTATACTTTTGCGAGTCTAGCAGATTTTTATACAGCAGGTGATGCATATTTGGCTAATCCTAATTTAACTACTAGCCCAGTAGCTTTAAAAAACTATCAAGCTGCTTATTCTAATTTACCAGGTGGTGCAGTTTGGTTTGCAACTACAAAGGCTAGACAAATTTCTGCATACATTCAAGATGAAGTAACAATAGACAAGAAATTAAATGTTACCTACGGTGTTCGCTTCGAAGTACCTTATTTTATTGGTTCTGGTTATACAAACACACAAGTTGATGCTTTAAACTTTGTTGACGAAAATGGTAATCCTACCAAATTAAGCACTTCAAAATTACCAAGTACTAAATTAATGATAAGTCCAAGAATCGGGTTTAACTACGACGTTAATAGTAACAAAACTGTACAAGTACGTGGTGGTGTTGGTTTATTTACTGGCCGTCCTTCTTTCGTATTTATTAGTAATCAAATTGGTAATAATGGTGTGTTAAGCGGTTCAGTTAGTGCAAATAATACAACTGCTTATCCATTTAGACCAGTTACTCCTCCTAATTATGCCAATTTTGTACCTAATCCTGGTGTTCCAGCTGCATCTTACAATATTGCTACCACGCAAGAAGATTATAGATTCCCTCAAGTTTTTAGAAGCAACTTAGCTGTTGACTTTAAAATTTATAAAGACATAGTTGGTAGCGTAGAAGGTTTATTTACACAAAGTATTTCTAATAATTATTACTATAACGCAAATTTAAAACCATCTGTTACAAATTTTGCTGGTCCAGATAATCGTCCACGTTTTGCAGGTGGTACTGCTACAAGAATTAATGCTTCTAGCCCTACAATTACAGATGCAACTGTTTTAAAAAGTGGTGCTTATGGTGGATCATTCAATGGTACTTTAAAAATAGAGAAGCCAGTTAGAGCTAAAGGTTTCGGTTGGATGTTGGCTTACAACTTCAGCAGTGCTAAAGATTATTTAAGTGCAGGTTCAATTGCATCTTCAAGTTGGACTGGTATTAGATCAGTTAATGGTAATAACAGACCCGATTTAGCTTACAGCGATAATGATATTCGTAACAGATTTATTACAAACATTAATTATCGTTTTGAGTTTGGTAAAACAGCTGCTTTACAATTTTCATTGTTTGGTCAAGTTCAAAACCAAGGTAGATATTCTTATACCTACAGTGGCGATATGAATGGTGATAATATTTCGGGTAATGATTTGTTATATGTGCCAAAAGATCAAAGCGAAATGAATTTTGTAGTAAATGGTGCCTTTAGCGTTCAACAACAAAAAGATGCATTTGATGCGTTCATTAATCAAGATAAATATCTATCAACTAGAAGAGGTCAATATGCTGAAAGAAATGGTGCTTTACAACCCTATCTATCACGTTTCGACTTATCAGTTAAACTTGAATTATTTAGAAATATTGGTGGTAACAGAAATACCATTCAGTTAACTGCTGATATCTTTAATGTTGGTAATTTAATTAGTCCTAAATATGGTGTTAGTGATTTTATAAATACTGTAAATCCTTTGGCTATCAGTAGTATTGGTACCAATGGTGTTCCTTTATATAAAATGAATACAGTATCTATAAATGGTACCCCAACTTTAAACTATTCTACTTATAGAAAAAGTGCTTCTATAGGTGATGTGTGGCAAGCACAATTTGGTGTTAGATATATCTTCTAATATGATATATAAATATAAAAGTTTAGGCAATCCCTCTCATTCATTTGAGAGGGATTTTTTTTAGCCTATTAATGAAGTATTTACTTCTAAAATAATTATAAAGTTTGGTCTAACTCAATTCTAATTATTGCTGTCTAATACGAGAAACTTATCAGTTTTATGTATTAGAAAGTTGGTTTTAAATATGATTTGCACTTGTTAGAATCTTGTTTCTTTAATAAATCTTAACGCAGTATTTAATATATATATAATTAGTAGGTAACTTCTACACCAAACTTCATATCTTCTATTCCTAGCATAGCCGCGGCCGAATTACTAAGCCTCAATAACAAGCCACTGTCTTCTTTTATATCTGGTAATGGTCCTAAAACCTTGGCACAAATGCTTTTATTGTTAACTGTTAATCGTACAATACTTCCTTGGTTTATATCATTAATTAGCACGTAGTATTTTTTATCACTCCAGCCACTAGTTGTTTTAAAAACGGCAGCATTTCCTGTTGTATTGGCCAATTTTTCCTTACGGTTAAAGTAGCGAGCAAAATAGCCTTCTGTTGCAACATATTTATTGCTACTAGGTATTTGTGCTTGTTCTAGCTTTATTATTTCTTTTGCAGTGGGTAAAGGTGTGGTTTCTGGCTTAGATACTTTTGCTGAACCAGCAGATAACACAGTTAGTTCCTCTGTTTTTGGTACTGCTACAATTGCTACTGCTGGTTTATCAGTAATTGGGTTAACTATTTCTGGTTTTGTAATTACAGGAATAGTACTTTTTTCAATTGGTTCTTTACCTACAATTAATAATTGCCCTGTTTTTATATTATTATTTTTTAAATTATTCCAAGTTTTTAATTGTGGTTCTGTGACATTAAATTTTTTGGCAATACCGTATAATGATTGACCTTTTAATACAACATAGGTAATATCTGTAATAGTCATACTCGTTTCAGGCTTAAGAACAGCATGTGTTACTACAGGCGTAACCACTTGCTTTTTTGGCTCCTCAATAGTAGTGGTGATAGTTGGCTTTGTACTAGTAGGTATTTTTATTACTTGACCTATTGTTAGTTGACTTTTTGAGTTCATCCCATTTAATCGCATAATATTTCCTACCGTTGTAGCATATTTTACCGACAATGCAGATAAAGTTTCGCCTTGTTTTATAGTATGCACACTATAGTTACTTTGTGCAGTAGCAATAATGGTTACGCTTGCAAATAAAAACAGGCAGGTTGTGGCAATAGTTTTATGAAAATAGGCCATAATAAAGTAATTTACATTGGTAGTAAAATTACCCTTTTAAAATTCTCCATTCTTGTGGATAGTAGTTATTGATGCGGTTGGGTAAAACTTTTATCCAACCAAGCCGTAATGCACAAAATGTTACAGCAGCCCAGCCTTTAGCAGTATCTACTACTAATTCTTTTCTCCGTAAAAATTGCAATGCCTCTGTTTCTGTAAGAGCGATGGTATGTATAGTTGGTAATTGCATAGCGCTTACGGCTAATTCATGGTGCGGTATGATGTCTTTTCCTTTAACTGTACCTATGGCAATACCTGCTTTTTTTATGTATAAATACTTGGCTAATATTTGTAACTCCTGCCACCATTGCGTTGGTAGTAATCTTATATCTTCATGTTGTTTAAAAAAGCTACCATTATCTCTTGGTCCTATAAAATTTACCACCATATCTATTTCAGTTTTTGATGGCTTTACTAATAGTTGCTGTTTGTAATTGCCAGTTAAGCCACCATTTTTTTTGGTAAATGCACCAATAAAAAAACCTTCGCCTTTTGTGAGATATGGATAAAAGCGATACCCAAAAGCTTGGTATTTGTCAGATTGTGTTTCTACAATTGCTGTTCCATTTATCGTAATCTTACAACTGTCTACTTTTTGTTCCTCAACCAACCAATCCAATATATCTTCATCTTCTTGTTTACTGTACGAGCAGGTGCTGTAAATTAGCAAACCACCTTGCTTTAAGGCTGGTAACACATCGGCTGTAATGCGTTGCTGACGCTGGCTGCAAAGTGCCACATTGCCTTCGCTCCATTCGTTTATGGCGTTATTATCTTTTCTAAATAAGCCGCTGCCGCTGCAAGGTGCATCTACCACAATTACATCAAAATAATTCTCTAATATTTTAAAATGAGATGGATCGTTATTAGTTACCACTACATTATTATAACCCCATTTGGTAATGTTTTCAACCAAAATATTTACACGAGATTTTATGACATCGTTACTTACCACCAAGCCATCTATAAAGTACGATGCTAGTAACGTGCTTTTGCCACCAGGAGCGGCACAAAGGTCTAGCACTTTTAACCCTTGTGTTTTAGTGCCAATTGTTTGCTGTAAAATATGCCATAAAAACATACTGCTTGCTTCTTGCACATAGTAAGCACCTGCATGAAAAGTGGGGTCTAACGTAAATGAAGGTCTTTGTGGCAAATAATAACCGTGAGGGCACCAAGAAATTTTTTGGTTACTAGTTGCTAGTTGCTGGTTGCTAATTTTTAGTGGATTTAATCGGATGCTTGTAACCTGTTCATCAGATACATGAATGGCTTCAAAAGCCTTTTGGTTAAAGCCTTTTATACCATTTAATGATGTAATAAGCGAAGATGGAAGCTGCAAAAAATGACTATTTAAAATTTGATGGTAAAGTGTTGTGGAATTTTATTTTCTGGTCTAAAAAAAATAAGACCAAGCTGAAACAAATCTATGCTTAATGTCACAGAATTGTGTTGTTGTAGATGGTGCCAAACGGACTCTAATTGTTCGCCTGCATGAATATTGTTGATGATGACAATAGACTGTGCGGTTAGTTTGGGCAGTACTAATTGAAAATAATTTTGTAAATCGCCTTCATTGCAAGTGTTGATAAAAACTAGTTGGTATTCATTAGTTGGTATTGCTGAAATATCTTCGTAAAAAAATACATTGTTAATAGCTATTGCAGGGTTGATTTGTACGTCTTTTTTTTGTTGTGAGTTATTATTAACAAAACTAAAAACTGGCGTATTGCTATTGGCTTGTGCCAAATAAAATAGTGTATTGGTAATACTTTCATCAATATATAAAACCGTTTTTGGTTGGTAATAGTCAACTATTTTAAATAATAATCGGTTGTATTTTTTAAAGCGTTGTTGTTGTTTATTTGCTTGTTCTATCGTTTCAAAAGCATAAAAAAAACGATCATCATTTAAAATATCTGTTACAAACTGAAACACAAAAGGTGAGTGAATACCATGCCCTTTACTGTTAGCAGCAGTAAGCCAATATGTTACATACTTAACAAGCTTTTTTAGCGATGAATACATGAATTATTTGCGTTGGTGTGGCAAGCGTTTTAGTAGAAATAAGAAGGCGTAAATAGCAATTAGTAAGCAGCCATAATTTAATATTTGAAAAGTAGTAAACTCATTTTTATATGTGCTGTATACAATATTTGGGTAGGCAATTTTTTGGTACCATTTTTCAAGTATTTGCCATTTAAGTAGTACCAGCATTATAACAGTTAAAACAATATTTGCTGATAGTTTTTTAAATAAAAATATAAAAGGGATAATAAGTACTGCAATGTTTTTTAAAGCCTCCCATTTGTTGGTGCTCATAAGTTTAAGCATACCCTTAAATGAAATTGATACGCCAAACATTTCAGCCATTTTGTACAATTGGTAATAATCGTAGCATTGGTAAAACACAAAAAAAATAAGTGATATATTTATGGCTGCCAACAAACTTTTGCTATATAGTTTTTCTTTGTTTTTTTCAAATACTATTGCTAATAAACATATTAAAACAAGGTATCCGTAAGCAGTATCTACAAAAGGCATAGGTAATTTATTTTCTTATCCAAGTTTGAAAACTATAAGCATAAGCGTGTTTTGCATCAGCAGGTTGTTTATCCTCAAACGCAAGCTGCCATTCAGTTATAGCTAATTCTGGGTAGTAAGTGTCGCCCTCAACAATAGCATCCACTCTAGTTAAATATATTTTTGTAGTAAGCGGTAAACTTTGCTTGTAAATTTCGCCACCACCAATTATCATTATTTCTTTATATGATTGTTGTTTACAAAACTCAATGGCAGCTTCAATAGAATTTACAACTGTTGCCCCTAGTGCTTCAAAATCCTGCTGCTTTGTTATTACAACATTTAGCCGCCCATCCATTGGCTTGTTGTGCATACTTTTAAACGTCTTTCTGCCCATAACAACTGGTAAAGCCCATGTTTTGTTTTTAAACCACTTCATATCGTTTGGCAAATGCCAAAGCAATTTATACTCTTTGCCTATTGCATTATTGGTTGACGCTGCTACTATTTGTATAATCTGCATGAGTTATTAATTATTAATTATGTGTTTTAGGTTTTAATTACAGTTAAAAGCACTTATAATTTTCAACTACTTACTCATAATTTTTTACACGGCTACTGTTGCTTTAATTGGGCTATGGTGCTGGTAATTTTCTAGTATAAAATCTTCAAATGTAAAGTCGAAAATATTGTTTATTTCTGGGTTAATACGTATAGTTGGTAAAGGATAGGGTATACGTGTTAATTGTAAATTTGCTTGGTTAATATGATTGTTGTAGAGGTGTACATCACCAAAACTATGTACAAAATCACCACATTGCAAGTTGCAAACTTGTGCTACCATCATGGTTAGCAACGCATACGAAGCAATGTTAAATGGTACCCCTAAAAATACATCAGCACTGCGTTGGTACAACTGGCAACTTAATTTTCCATCAGCAACATAAAATTGAAACAATGTATGGCAGGGTTGTAAAGCCATATCTGGTAAGTCTGCAACATTCCAAGCACTTACAATTAGCCGTCTACTATCTGGGCTAGTTTTTATTTGATGAATTACGTCTGTAATTTGGTCAATCACTTTGCCGTTTGCACCTTGCCAACTGCGCCATTGTTTGCCATATACAGGGCCAAGTTCTCCATTTTCATCAGCCCATTCATTCCAAATACTTACACCATTATCGGTTAAATATTTTGTATTGGTACTACCTTTTAAAAACCATAACAATTCATGTACAATACTTTTTAAATGTAACTTTTTAGTTGTAACCATCGGAAAGCCCTCTTGCAAATTAAAACGCATTTGATATCCAAAGCAGCTAATGGTGCCTGTGCCTGTGCGGTCTGTTTTTTGAGAGCCCGTATCAAAAATATGTTGTAATAGTTGTTGGTATTGTTGCATGGCTGCAAAGTAATTAATTACACTACTACAACCATCAGTAGAATGTATTGGTGGGGATTACTTGTTAGTTTACAACACGATTTGCAAAAACTGTTTAGTTATTTCATTTGCCGTTTAAACATTTTTTTTTTAAAATTGTATTTATAATCTCATTGGATGTACTTTACATTTATAAAATGTTTTACAGTATATTAAATATAGTATATTTACTACTGTACTGCTTTTATGAAAAACCTAAAAAAATTCAAATCCATGAGGTTACCGAACACAAAAATATTTGTGCTTTCTATTCTGCTCGTGGCAGCTCTTTTTGCAAGGCTATCTCTTACTTTTTTCAAACAGCCATCAACTATATATAATTCTATAATTGGGTTGGATAATACCCAAGAAGTGTTGTACAAATCAGAAAAATTATTTTCATTAGTTACCAACCACGATATAGATATAACTGCGTTACAACTAACCAATACCAATGTTTTAAAACAAGAAAGTGCTACATCAAAACAAGAAATAAATAATAAATTAATTGAACTAAAACAACTAACAACTAACAACCTTGTACAACAAAAAAATATTGCATTATTATCCAATATCATTTTAATAAAATTTTTAAGCGATGAAACTATTATTGATTTTAAAAAGTCCGATAATATAACTGCTAGTTACAAAGCAATTACTAATAGCAATTTGTTGTATTTAAAAGATGTAAAACGCTTAGTTTCTGATATTCAAGCTGAGGAGGGAAAATTATTAATAGCTCGCAAAGCTAAATATGATAACGCTTTGCTAGAAATGACAATTCTTTTTTACACATTAGGATTAGTAATTCTGGTTTTGTTGGTTACCATAGTTAGAGGTACCCAAAAGTTGGCTTTTGATAAGAAGACTAATGCATTGCTAAAAGATCACTCAGAACTAATAGATTTAACAAACGAAGCTATTGTAAGTACTGATGATAAATTTAATATTTTACAATGGAGTAAAGGCGCAGAAAACTTATATGGCTACAAAAAAGAAGAAGCAATAGGTAAAAGTGTTATAAGTTTTCTAGCGTCTAAAATGGATGTTGCAACTATTGAATTAATAATAAAAAATATACAAGCTAAGGGCAGTTGGAAGGGTGAAGTGCAACAATACGATAAATATGGGAAAATACTTGACTTAGATGTTGCCTATTCTCGGGTTTTAAATACAGATGGCTCTACTAAAGGTTATTTTAGCACACGAACAAATATTACTGCATTTAAAAAAGTACAGGCAGATTTATCGCAATTAAATAACGATTTAGAATTAGAAATTGCCACAAAAACGAGTGAAATAAAAGATGTTTTTGAGCGGATGCAAAAAGCATTTCTAGCATTTGATACCAACTGGAATTGTACCTATGCTAACCAACCAATTTTAACTTATTTAAAAGCTAAGCACGAGGACATCATTGGTAAAAATTTTATAGATTTTATAGATGGTATGGCTGAAACCAATTTTTATAAAGTAAGTATTAAAGCAATGGAAACGCAGCAAATGCAGGAGATACAAGAGTTTATTCCATTTTTAAATTGTTGGTTTGAAAGTAGTATTTATCCTTCATTAAAAGGTGTATCAATATACATATCAGATATTACGGAACAGAAAAAAGCAGAGCAAGAATTGCGTATGCAAAAAAAGGAATTACGAAATTTAACACGCCATATTCAAAACCTGAGAGAGGAGGAAAGAAAAATTATTGCGAGAGAATTGCATGATGATTTAGGACAAATAGTAACAGTATTAAAAATTGATATTAGAAGCTTAAAAAATAGGTTAGCAAATAGTTCGGATATTGTTCTAGAAAATATAAATCTAATATTAGAAACAGTAGACGAATTAATAAAAAAAATACGAAAAATTGCACACCAATTAAGGCCCAATTTATTAGATGCTGTAGGGCTACAAGCGGCATTAAAAAACCATTGTTTAGAATTTGAAAAAAATACATCAGTTAATTGTTTTTTTTACAATGAAACAAATAATGAACGATTATCTCAAGATGTTGAAATAGCATTATTTAGAATCTGCCAAGAATCGTTAACAAATGTTATGAGACATGCTAATGCAAGTGAAGTTGTTGTGCGGCTATCAAAAGATAATGATGAAATTGTACTTGAAATTTCTGATAATGGGAATGGTTTTGACATGACCAAAATTGAAAATACTTTGGGTTTAGTTGGTATAAAAGAAAGAGCAGCTAGTATAAAAATAGAATTAACCATCGAAAGCTCTATTGGTAATGGCACAAGCATTATTGCTAGTGGTATTTTTAAAAAAAATGTTCAGCAAAATGAGGATATTTACAATAATTAATAACCATACAAATCTTAACTATGAAAATACTAATTGCTGACGATCACACATTGGTGCGAAAAGCATTAAAATTCATTTTGCAAGAAGCATTTGTAAATGTGCAAGTAGAAGAGGCATCTGATGGTAGCGAGCTACTAATGAAGGCTACCAAAAACAAATGGGATATTATTATTTCTGATATTTCTTTTCTTGGATTATCAGGCCTAGATATTTTAAAACAACTTAAAATACATGTACCTACTATTCCTGTTTTAATGCTTACCATGTATACCGCCGAAGAATATGCTATACGTTGTATTAGGTCTGGTGCTTCTGGTTTTTTATCAAAAGATAATATTTCTGATGAGCTGATAAAAGCAATTAATCAAATTTTATCTGGCAAAAAATATATTAATGAAGAGGTGGCAATGGTTTTAGCAACAGCCTACGAAGAAAATGTAAAAACTGCACCACACGAGTCATTGACAGATAGAGAGTTTACTATTTTTAAGCAACTATTATCTGGGAAAAATATGCAAATTATTGGAGATGAATTGTGTATAAGTGTTACAACGGTAAGGGCTCACAAAGTTCACATTTTAAAAAAAATGCATTTAAGTTGTGATGCGGAAATGATAAAATACGGGTTGCAAAATCAAATTATTTAAACCATTTTTTTTGTATAGACATTTACATTAAACTAACGTATAAAATAATTTTTGTTCTACTTTATTCTACGTTTTTTACTACAGTAATAGTATCATATTAAACTATCGTTCATGAAAATTTTACTAGCCGATGACCATGCGATGGTAAGACAAGGTATAAAAATGTTACTAAAAGAGTCTTATCCATCAGCAGAAATTATTGAAGTAAGTGACGCTACCATGTTGCAAGATAATATTGCAGATGAGAGCTTTAATGTTGTAATAACCGATTTACAGATGCCTGGCCCTCTGGTTATAGACGTTATTAAAAAGCTACGTACAGATGGTAGTAAAGTACCAGTTATAGTACTTACAATGTCTGCCATACAACAAAGTGCTGTAAGGGTAATACGTGCAGGTGCCAATGCCTATATTACAAAAGACAATGCCCCCGAAGAATTGATAAAAGCGTTAGAATATGTATTGAGCAAAAAACGATATATCACCCCAGAAATGGCCGAATTACTAGCAGATGCGTATATTGGGAATACTGATAAATTGCCACACGAAAATTTTTCTGAAAGAGAATTTCAAGTGTTTCAATTATTTGCTAAAGGCAAACAGATTTCAGAAATTGGTACCGAACTAGCACTTAGTATAAATACGGTTAGTACCTATAAAGGTCGTATTATGACTAAGCTTGACGTAAAAAGTAATGCCGAAATAATTAAGTATGCCTACGAATATGGGTTGATGTAAACCAATTCTGTTCATTCTCAACTATTACAAAAGCCTTTTATTGCAACAAGGGCTTTTTTGTTTCTAAATATACACGCAAACTCGTTTAACTCTCACAAAGTCATTATTAGTTTTTTATTTACAAACAAAAATTTTATAAAATATTGTTGGTAAATTTTTGCTAAACCAATAACAACAGAAACATATACTTTATATACAAAAGCCGTCTCATAATTTATGGAACGGCTTTAAAATTTGCTAAAACTATTTACTTACAACCTCACTATTTTCTAAATAATTTTTATTTCAATTACGTTGCTAGTTACCCAGTTAATTTTTATGGTTTTAGGCTATAAATTATTATTTTAGTAAATGCTTACTTATATCCTCTGCCATTTCCTCATCTGTTTGATAGTTGGTACCTTGCCCCATTACATAAAACCATTTACCAGCTTGCTTAATCTAAGTATTTGCCCGTATTACCTTGTAAAAAATATCACCTTTGGGCGAAGAAAAAATAACGTCAACTATATCAGTTTTAATACGATTGCTAATAGTACGAATATTGCCAACGGTATCAGTGCGTTGGTCGTCTTTAGCTTTTACCAAATTTTGTAAACTCTTGCGGCTATTGTTTACCCCTTGTATGGTAGTTACTAATGCATCGCATTCATTTACATAAATGGCTACATCCGCCGGGGTAATACCCAAAATGGCGGCATGAATGGGTAATTTGGTTTTGTAATTTACTAGCCAAGTGGTTAGGCTATCATCTGCTTGTGGAATAAAGTCTGCCATTGTGTGTTTTTTTAAATTGTTAATGATGGGTGTTTATTATTAAAGCTTATTGAGTTTGCTACTGTATGCTTAGGAATAAGCCGCTATTCCTAAGGTTGAACACTAAAACCTAAGTTTTTTATAATTATTGCTAACCCCAGCCGCTTTGTGACTAACCACGAACACACTGTAACTAACCACAGACACGCTGTAACTAACCATAGCAGCGCTGTGACTAACCACAGCCACGCTGTAACTAACCACAGCCACGCTGTAACTAACCACGAACACACTGTGACTGACCACGAACACACTGTGACTAACCACAGCGGCCTCATTGGTGTACTTACTCTCTTCAACTTATCACGTCACTAACAACAGACTATTTATAACCATGTATATTTTAATTCAGTTAGCATTATCATCTTAAACTTGGGCCAGATGGCTTTTTTTAAGATGTATTTCATTAGGGGGTATGAAATTGCTATTACAATAATAAAATTATTATTTATAATAGCAATATTTTTTTTAAAATATATTTTTTTAACCTATTTACCCGCAAAGCCTTACGTGGTAAAACTTTGTGGGATGGTGTGGACGCTGTGGGTAACATAACATACAAAAATTATTTCATTGAGGGTCCCAAAATTTCTGAATGATAGGTTTTGTACAATGCCCGCATTTTTACCATATCGGGCATGCCTTGCACATTATTAAGTTGCTCATTTTTACAAAAAAAGTTTTCCATATTTTCTAAAAAACGCAAGCCTACTATCGTACTTTACATTCCTTAAAAACTAGCACCTCTTAGTCTTTTTGCCGTAACATTGCTAAATAGAAAGGCTTTACCAAAGTGACAAATAAAGTAGCTAACCGTACAAGTGTGCGACGCAACGAAGCTGCATAGTACTACTACTGTTGGTTACAAAAAAATCATATAAGTATGACGAAACAAAACAACACCAAAAAAGAACAGGCACTAGAATACCATTCACAAGGCCGGCCCGGCAAAATAGAAGTAATACCTACTAAAGAGGCCAAAACCCAACGCGACCTTAGTTTGGCCTACAGCCCTGGTGTGGCTTGGCCTTGTTTAGAAATAGCCGCCAACCCAGATGATGTGTATAAATACACGGCCAAAGGCAATTTAGTGGCGGTAATAAGTAATGGCACGGCGGTTTTGGGCTTGGGAGATATTGGTGCTGAAGCTAGTAAACCTGTAATGGAGGGCAAGGGTGTATTGTTTAAAATATTTGCCGATATTGATGTGTTTGATATAGAAATAAACGAGAAAGACCCTGAAAAATTTGTACAAATAGTAAAAGCACTAGAGCCTACGTTTGGCGGCATTAACCTAGAAGATATTAAAAGCCCAGAGTGCTTTTATATAGAACGTGAGTTGAAGGAACAAATGAAAATTCCTGTAATGCACGATGACCAACATGGTACCGCCATTATAAGTGGTGCGGCTTTATTAAACGCTTTGGATATTCAAAAAAAGAAAATACGCAATGCCAAATTTGTAATTAACGGTGCTGGTGCAGCCGCTATGGCTTGTGTACAAATGTATATAGCACTTGGTGCTAAGTACGACAACTTTATTATGTTTGATAAAGATGGTCCACTGCACGAAAATAGAGCAGATCTAGATGAGCTAAAACTAAAATTTGCTTGTAAAAAAAGCGATTGGGTACTTGCAACTGCCTTAAAAAATG
Organism: Chitinophagales bacterium; assembly: GCA_038327865.1. Taxonomy (GTDB): domain Bacteria; phylum Bacteroidota; class Bacteroidia; order Chitinophagales; family Chitinophagaceae; genus Parasediminibacterium. The sequence goes on from JBBQLL010000022.1 coordinate 22,604, forward strand.
CCGATGTATTTGTAGGGCTTAGTGTGGGCAATGTGGTTACTGGCGATATGATAAAAACCATGGCTAAAAACCCAATTGTATTTGCCATGGCCAACCCTAACCCTGAAATTACTTACGAAGAGGCTATTGCTGCCAGAAAGGATTTAATTATGGCTACAGGTAGAAGCGATTATCCCAATCAGGTTAATAATGTTTTGGGCTTTCCATATATTTTTCGTGGTGCGCTAGATGTACGTGCTACCAAAATAAACGAAGCTATGAAACTTGCTGCTGTAAAGGCTTTGGCTGAACTGGCTAGAACAGCTGTGCCTGATATTGTAAACATGGCTTACAGTCAAAAAAATATGAGTTATGGGCCTTTGTATATTATTCCAAAACCGGTAGACCCACGTTTATTAAGCACCGTTGCACCGGCAGTTGCTAAAGCTGCTATTGCTAGTGGTGTAGCCTTAAAACCTATTACTAATTGGGATGAGTATGTGGTAGAATTGAATAAACGTTTAGGCTTAGATAATCAATTATTACGCGTAATAGCTAGTAAGGCCAAACGCGACCCGAAACGCATTGTATTTGCAGAAGCCGATAATGTAAAAATTTTAAAAGCCGCCAGTATTTTGTACGATGATGGGGTGGCCTATCCAATTTTATTAGGGGAAAGTAGCAAGATAAAAAGAATTGCACATGACAACGATATTGATATTTCTGAAATGCCCATTTTAGATCCAAGGGAAGATATATTGGAAGAAAAAAGAATTTTTTACGGACAATTATTTTTTAACAAAAGGCAACGCAAAGGCTTTAATGCGTACGAAAGTTTTAAAATGATGCAAGAACGTAACTATTACGGTTGTATGATGGTAGAAACTGGTGATGCCGATGCCATGATAAGTGGCCTTACAAGAAACTATGCAGAAGCCATAAAACCTGCGTTGCAAGTAATTGGTACCGATGAAGGTGTAAAAAAGATTGCAGGTATGTATTTATTAATAACTAAAAAAGGGCCCATATTTTTAGCAGATACTACTGTAAACTTTAACCCAACAGCCGATGAATTAGCAGATATTGCCATGATGGTAGCTAAAGAAGTACGCAGTTTTAATATTACACCACGCATAGCCATGTTAAGTTATAGCAATTTTGGTAGCAGCGATAGTGCAGAGGCGAAGTTGGTAGCAAAAGCTACTAGCATTTTAAAGCAACGCAACCCGTCGCTAATAGTAGATGGTGAGATGCAGGGCACACTCGCTTTTAATAACGATATTTTAAAAGAAAATTATCCTTTTAGCGAGTTGGTGGGCGAAAACGTGAATGTGCTAATATTTCCTAATTTAACGGCTGGTAATGTGGCGTACAATTTATTGAAAGAGTTGGGTGGTGCAGATGCCATTGGCCCAATTTTATTGGGTATGAAAAAACCAGTACATGTGTTACAATTAGGTAGTAGTGTTCGTAATATTGTAAATATGGCGCTAGTAGCTGTGGTTGATGCACAATCTAAAACTAAGTTAGATACAGAAGCCGAAGTAGCTAAAACAATATGGTGGAAGACCTTGAAGGGTAAAAACAAGAGTTAGGGATTTGGGATTTTGAAACACCGAGTAAAAAGCAGAGTAGAAACAAAATCAATGTTAAATGTCCAAATACTTGCAACTTGCAACTAACTGCTTATTGCTTAAACACCGTTTCTTTGTAGCAATTATAAAACTAGAACATGAAATTTTTTTATCATTTAGGGTCTTACTTTTTAATGTTAAAAGGCATGTTTACCAAGCCTGAAAATTTTAGAATGTATTGGAAAGAGTTTATGCATCAATGCGCTGAAATTGGTATTGGTGCCTTGCCAATTGTAATTATTATTTCGTTGTTTTTGGGTGCTGTAACCACGGTGCAAACGGCCTATCAATTAGTGAGTCCACTAATACCACTAACTACCATAGCACAGGTTGTGAGAGATAGCATGATTTTAGAATTGTCGCCAACCGTATTAAGTATTGTTTTGGCTGGTGTTGTAGGCAGTAAAATTGCGAGTGAATTGGGCAATATGCGTATTAGCGAACAAATAGATGCACTTGAAATTATGGGTATTAATACCAAAAGTTATTTGGTGATGCCTAAAATTTTAGCTGGTTTAGTAGTAATACCAGCTTTAATTGTTATATCGGCAGCTTTAGGTATTTGGGGTGGCCGCACGGCAGGCAATTTATCGGGCATTATTGCACCAGATATTTTTGATATTGGCTTAAAACAAAATCTCAATTTATTCAATATTAATTTTGCAATGTATAAAGCTTACACATTTGCCTTTATAGTAGCCAGTATTCCTGCTTATTATGGGTACAATGTAAAAGGCGGTGCTTTAGAAATTGGTAGAGCCAGTACAAGTGCCGTGGTGGTAAGTTGTATTTTGATATTATTTGCAGATTATGCGTTGGCGGCTTTGTTGTTGTAATTGGTTTTTATTTTTTTGATAGGGTAGATGGTAAGTTGTATAATACTTTTAAAAATCTTAAAATCTTACTATGCTCATATTTAAGGATACAAAGTTCATTAAATCACCATTTGAAAACGAATCCGAACTTGAGACTGTAATAATTCAGAATTATGAATATTTATTTGGTCCAAATTCATTCTATTTACCTAAGGCAAAAATAAAAACTGCAGACGGTGGTGGGACAATTCCTGATTTTTTTGCAATTGATATTGCACAAAGAAAATGGTTTTTAGTTGAAGCTGAATTAATGCACCATAGTGTTTGGAATCACATTGCACCACAAATTACAAAGCAAATTCTAGCATCTCAACAAGCCATGACAAGGCGGACAATCGTAGATTTAGCCGTTGACCAATATAAAAAAGACCCATCGATAAAAGAAAAATTTGACGAACTAAATATTGCTGAAATAAATGTGAGGCAAGTATTGGGTGATATATTAGAAACTGATCCGATAGTTGGAGTTCCAATTGACGGAATTACAAATGATTTGAAAGACTGGGCAAGGACATTAAAATATAAAGTGAAACTTTGGGTTGTGACAAAATTTGTAGAATTCAATAATCCTCAAAATATTGTCTTTGAATTTCCAGAAGAATTTAAACCAGAGCTAGACACAGAACAAGAAGCAGAAGAAAAAATTGAAAACGGGAAAATCAATCGCTATGATGTTGAAATAATTGATTTGATTTCTTGCAACTTATTAAATGTTGGAGACAAATTAATGATGACATACAAACAAAGAAGTGGACAACCAAAAAAATACGAGGCAAGAATTTTACAAGTTGGAAGTCCAAGTTATGCAGCATTAGCAGGAATTAATGATTCGGGAAGTACAAGAAAAACTGTTAACGGTTGGACTTCTTGGAAAACTGAAAGTGGAAAATTTCTAGCAGAACTGAGAGAGCAATTTCTTATGCTAGAGAAACATGATAATTAGCATGAAGCCCTATTCAATTACCCAGATTATCAACTCCTAATTATTTAAAATTTAAAATTGAGCATTAAGCATTGAATATTCATTTTTTTACTATTCACTTAAGCCGTCACTTTTCTCCATTTAGTTTTACAAGCACATATTTTTCAACTTCTTTATCTCTTGTAGCTGGGTTTAAAAACAACAGACTTAGTTGAGAAACACCAAAACTATTGCCAGTAAAAATAATGGTACTACTAGGAAATTGCTGAGTAATGGTGGGTAAACTATCAGCTTTGGTTAAAATTATATCCGATGGTAACATGGTTTTGATTGATACTCTAGACGTAAAAATATATTTACCATAAAATGGTAAGGCATAGCCAACTCCAACACCATATATAAAAACATTATTTTTAGGCAATTGATTTTCACTAATAACTGCAGCAACGGTATTGCCAATCTGATATTTTAACAGTGTGGGATAAATAGCTGTATTTAAAAAAATATTAACCCCAATAACAGTTAAAAATGCCACTTCTAACAATTTAGGAAAGCCTGTTTTTTTCATAGTTAATATGTAAAACATAGCCACTAATAAAATGGCAGCTATAATACCTACATATTTAGGAATAGATTCGAAAGGATAAATCAACAAACCAATAACAATTAGCCACAGTAACACAAAAATAAATATATGTAATACGGATAAAATTCTTCGCCAAATTGTAAACTGTTGTGTATATAACAGCTTATATAAAAATTTGGCTGTAATAATAGCTGCTAGAGGAAACACTACAAAAATATAATGTGGCAATTGTGCCTGACTTCTTGCCAAAATACAATAAGTAATTATAAAGCCACCTGTACTTATCCATTCTTCTTTTAGGGTGAGTCTAAAACGATTTTGTACCAATAAAATTAAATCGTAAATCAACCCTATCGTAAAAAATATTATCCAAGGTAAAAAACTCCAAAGCATATTCTCGAACAAAAAACTGAAATAGCTCATTTCATGGTAGTAATTCTCGCCAGTAAAGCGGCCAAAACTTTGTGTCCAATAATAAAAACGTAAACCAGATTTTATAGGGATGCCGTTAATTAACTTACCAGGATGTAGATCGAATTGTTGGTATAAACCCCAACTCATTGGCAATAATGTCACTATTATAATTACCAAGCCAACAATATATTCTACTCTAAATAGTTGTTTCCATTCTCGTCGTAATATAAAATGTGGTACAAATGCAAATACAGGTATCAATAGGGCGATGGGGCCTTTCGTCATCATACCGCCTGCAATGGCTAGGAATGCTAATATAAAATTTAGCCAACTTTTTGTATCGTACCAAGCTGCCAATTGCCAAAGGCTAAAAATTACCCAACCCATTAACATGGTATCGGTTCTGACATCGTGATTAATTAAAAATAAAGCTTGACATGTCGCTAGTACCAAGGCGCTTAAAATGGCAATTTCTTTTTTATAAAATAAAAATGCTAACCGAAACGTACTGTAAATAGCCAACAGAGAAAACAAAAAAGACGGTAAGCGATACGCCCAATCATGTATGCCAAAAATCTTCATACTTAAGGCCGATAACCAAAAAAGCATGGGTGGTTTATCTAAATAATCTCTACCAAGATCATACAATTGTAAATAGCTATTGCGTTGCAGCATTTCGCTACTTATAGATGCATATTGTGCCGCATCAACATCCATTAAAGGCACTAAAAACATACCTAATAAATAGGCCATACAACATAATACTAAAATAATGATGGCATCTGTTTTTGGTATCATACAAGGGGTATTTCAGTAGGTAATTGTAGACCAATATTTTTATTAAAAACCAATGCAACAATATAGCCGATGCAGCAACCCAAAATTGTGCCGCAAATAATATCTAACGGGTAATGAACTCCAACATAAACCTGACCGTATGCAATAGTAGCAGCCCACACAAAAAACAATTGGTGCCACTTACCAATAAAAGGTTTTAACGTTTGTGAAAAAAACATGGCAATGGCAAAATGATTGGTAGCATGGGATGATGTAAAACTATAACCGCCAGAGCAACCACCTAACAATAACCGTACTTGAAATTGTAATACCTCGTCTCTGCAAGGTCTTGGTCTGGCAAAAAAGCCTTTTACTAAGGTGCTGCTAGTTTGATCGGAGAGAAGAATGGTTAGTAGCGCAAACCACAACCAATGCCAAGTTTTTTTACCAAAATTTACAATCATAAATACCAGCATAAATATGTAAAAAGGCACCCATGTAATGCTATCTCTATACCAAGGATATACAACATCTAGTATAGAATTAGTAAAACTTTTATTAATTTTAAGAAAAAAATAGGTATCCCATTTTTTAAGCCAGTCTATTATATTACTAAATATATTGTTAATAAAAAGCATCGTGTAAATGTAAAGTTTACGAGTAAGTTATATAAGAAATTTTAATAAATTTTTTGCAACGAATTACAAGTTATTGATGTCTGTTTATATTTATACGAACAAAATAAAAACCATGAAACCATTACTAATTATTGTGTTTGGTTGTTGCACAAATGCTGTATTTGCACAACAGTTACCTATTTCATTGCAATTAGCAAGAGAAAATCGGTTGAGTAATTTATCCATTAATAAACCAATTGATAATATGCCAATTAGTAGAGTTGGCGACCTTAATCAAACTTTTTTATTTAATAACGGTAGTGGTTTAGATGTATCTAAAAGTCAGCCGGATAATATGCCTGTTGCGAAACCAGATGGCAGTTTTATAGATAACATGAGTTTTAGCAAAATTGACCCAAATGTGCTAATCATTATTAAAGCCAATCAATTTAAACCTAAAGTCAATTCAAAATATAATTTTGTATTGCCAGTTCACCAAGATTCTTTACCTTTTCTAGATGCAACTAAGAAACGCTTCAAATTAAAATAATTTATACCATTTTTTTCGCCACAATAATCATTCGTGGCGATTTTTTTATGTCGTAACTACACAATTGGTAATCACCGAAAACCTGTTGCACCTGCATTTTTTGATAGGCTAACATATCTGTAAAATCGCCTAATGTAAATTTGGCTACACGTTCAGTATATAAATGCTTTGGCGATACATGAGACGCTTCTGTCACTTGAATTTGCTTAAAAAAGTGTGCTTCATCGTGCCATTTACTTACATGAAAAGTCACTTCATCAAACGATTTTGCAAAACTATCTTGCAATTTTTCTTCGGCATAATGCACGTTTAAGTAATCTATTACAAATAAGCCATCTTTTCGTAAGCTTTGTGCAATGGTACGTATGGCATTGTTATGCTCTCTTTCTGTTTTAAAATACCCAAAACTGGTAAAAAAGTTAAAGGCAAAGTCAAAGTAATTTATCCAAAAAGGCAACCGCATATCATGCTCATAAAAATGAAGGTTTTCTGTTTCATCTAATTTTGCCTCTGTTATAGATGATTGTGACAAGTCTATCCCAGTAATATCAAATCCCATTTCGGCCAAAGCCTTGCTATGCCTACCTTTTCCACAAGCTACATCTAACATCCTTGCATTTGGTTGTGGTTGTAAATAGGTTATTAATCGGTCTAAAAATACTTGTGCTTCATCTTCATCTCTATTATTATATAATAAATGATAATAATGCGAATTAAACCAATCTTTATACCACGCTTTTACTGCCATTATGCTAAGTTACGTGCTTATGGTTGATAGCCTATTTGGTTTGCAACAAAACAGTATCTATCTTATTTACATCATACCAATTAACAATACCAATTACTCTAATTAATTACTAAATGGTAATAAAATTAAAATATCAATAATCAATTTACTATTATGTTTGCAAAGCCCATTTTACATAACAAAATACACTAATTATGGCATTAATAAAAAGCATATCAGGTATCAGGGGTACTATTGGTGGCAAACCTGGCAATACACTTAGCCCCCTAGATGTTGTGCGTTTTACAGCAGCTTATGGCACTTGGCTTATCCAACAATCAAGTAATAAAAAAGTAGTTATTGGGCGTGATGGCAGAATTAGTGGCGAGATGGTAAAACGCTTGGTAATAAGTACATTAAATGCATTGGGATTAGATGTAATAGACCTTGATTTAAGTACCACACCTACTGTAGAAATGGCAGTAATATTTGAGGGTGCTGGCGGTGGCATTATCATTACAGCAAGCCATAACCCAAAAGAGTGGAACGCTTTAAAATTATTAAACCATAAGGGCGAATTTATTAATAGTGATGAAGGTGCTTTAATATTAGACATTGCTTCAAAAGACGATTACTCGTTTGTGGGTGTTGATAAATTAGGTACTTACATAACAAATACTACAAGTTTAGATAAACATATTGATGCAGTTATCAATTACCCCTTGGTAGATGTAGCAGCCATAAAAAAAGCAAAATTTAAAGTTATTGTAGATGCTATTAATAGTACAGGTGCTATTGCTGTACCTGCATTATTAAAAGCTTTGGGGGTAAAAGATATCTCAGTTTTAAACGAAGAAATTAACGGCAAATTTGCCCATAATCCAGAGCCTTTACCAGAAAACTTGCGTGAGCTTTGTAACGAGGTAAATAAACAAAAAGCCGATATTGGTATTGCGGTTGATCCTGATGTAGACAGACTTTGCTTTGTGTGTGAAGATGGTAGCTTGTTTGGAGAAGAATACACGTTAGTTGCTGTAGCTGATTATGTACTAAAACACAAAAAAGGTAATACAGTTAGCAATATGTCATCTACCAGAGCCTTAAAAGATGTAACCATAAAACATGGTGGAGAATATACGCCAAGTGCTGTGGGTGAAGTAAATGTGGTAACTAAAATGAAAGCTGTAAATGCGGTAGTTGGCGGCGAAGGTAATGGTGGCATTATTATACCCGACTTGCATTACGGACGTGATGCGTTAATTGGAATTGCTTTGTTTTTAACACATTTGGCACATGAGAAAAAAAGTGTCAAACAATTACGTAATACTTACAATAATTATTTTATTAGTAAAAATAAAATTGAGTTAGAGCAAGGTTTTGATTTGAAAAAAATATTTAAACATATACAAACCAAATACAAAAACCATCCAATTAATACTGAAGACGGTTTAAAAATTGAGTTTGATAACGATTGGGTGCATTTACGTACTAGCAATACAGAGCCTATTATTCGTATTTATGCCGAAAGTAATTTTGAAACAACTGCAAATAATATTGCTAAACGTATAATGAAAGATATAAGGGAAGCGATGTAAAATAGATGATAGTTTTAGTTGATGGGTGCTAATTCTTCAGCTTTTTTTATATTTTATCAATATTGCAACACTAAAACAATACTATTGTTATAAGTTGCAAGGAAAATTAAATTAAGACAGTACAAATGGCTATTTTAAAATTTAGGGTGTATTTAGAGGAAGACGATTCTGTTTACAGAGATATTGTTATAAAGCACAAACAAAGTTTTCAGGACTTGCATTTTGCTATTTTAAAAAGCTACGACTTTGATAATAAGCATCAGGCTACTTTTTACCGTAGTAACGATGGCTGGTTGCGTGGCCGTGAAATAAGCTTTGCACCCTATAATAAGGACTATGTTGCACCACCATTGATAATGGCTGAAACCCTTATAGCAACTGAGATTAAGGACACTAATCAGAAATTTATTTTCGTGTACGATTTTACTAAAAACTGGACGTTTTTAGTAGAACTTATAAATATAAGTAAAGAAGAAAGTGCTAAAACCATATACCCAAGTACTAGTAGAAAAGAGGGTATAGGACCACAACAGTATGGTACAAAAAGTTTACTAGGCGATAAATTTGCCGACATAGAAGAAAAGTACGACTTAAAAGAAGGTATTGATGGTTTTGGTACCGAAAGCGAAGAAGGTACTACCGAAGCCACCGAAGATTTAGGAGAAGAAACCCAAAGCACTGAAAGCTTGTTTGAATAAGCATTAATGATTTTCACTATTAAAGTTTCATAATAACATCAAAGCAATGGTTAACCGATTTAGAAATATTTCTAAGGCTTAATTAAATTTTGATGATTTAGTTAATAGTAATTCATTTTATCAAATAATTAGGCAATTAGGTATATATTTTTATAGTCTAATTGCTTAAACTAGCAAACTTTCCCATCACAAAAAGCAAGTCAAAACCCGCTTTTCTTTCTTACATTTACGTTTTAACTTTTTTGCGTATGAACAACGAATTGCAGAAGCCAATTATTGGGTTTACTTGTGGCGATTTAAATGGTATTGGTATTGAATTAATTATAAAAGCACTTGGTGACCCTCGCATAATGGATATATGTACACCAATTGTGTTTGCCAATTCAAAAAGTATTAATTTCTATCGTAAAAATTTACCAGATATTAATTTTAGTTATAATACTATTAAAGAGATTAATAAACTGAGCTACAAACAGGTAAATGTATTTAATTGCTGGGAAGAAGATGTTGTAATTACCCCAGGGCAGCTAAACGAAATAGGTGGCAAGTATGCATTACTGTCCTTACAGCGAGCTACTGAGGCTTTAAAGAGTAAGCAAATTAATGCCTTGGTTACAGCACCTATTCACAAAAAAAATATACAGTCAGAAGCTTTTAAACATAGCGGCCACACACCTTACCTAAAAGAAATGTTTGGGGTAAATGATGTCTTAATGTTTATGGTTGCCGAAAATATGAAGGTTGGTTTAGTTACAGAACACTTACCAGTAAGCGAGATTGCCAAAAACATCAGTAAAGAGGCTATTATAAGTAAGCTAAAAATAATGAACACCAGTTTGCAAAAAGATTTTGGCATTGAAAAGCCCAAAATTGCCGTGCTTGGTTTAAACCCACATGCTGGTGATGAAGGCTTAATTGGTAATGAAGAGGAGACGATTATAAAATTTGCCATTAAAGATGCCAAACATCATATGATGGTTTTTGGGCCATATAGTGCTGACGCTTTTTTTGCTAGAGGGTTGCACGAAAAATTTGATGGTGTGTTAGCCATGTATCACGATCAAGGTTTAATACCATTTAAGTCTTTAGCCTTTGGTGAAGGTGTTAATTTTACAGCAGGTTTAGAGGGTATTCGCACTAGCCCAGACCATGGTACCGCATTTGATATTGCAGGAAGAGATAAGGCAGATGCCAGTTCATTTTTAGCTGCTACTTTTGAAGCAGTAGATATTTATAGGCGCAGAAATGGTTATGCAGAAGCAAGGTTAAATCCACTTAAAAAAATTAGTGCTAGATTTTTTGCCAATAGTGTTGATGAAAAATTGGAAGAAACAGAGGCATAAATTTTGTAAAAATGATAACAATCAGTAACAATATTTTAGACGTTACCATAGCTGCAAAAGGTGCAGAATTACAAAGCATTTACAACAAACAAACTGGCTTAGATTACATGTGGAATGCTGGGATTGAGTGGCCTAAAAAAAGCCCGGTGTTATTCCCTATTGTTGGAGGCTTAAAAAATAATAGCTACAATTACAATGGCAAGCAATACCAATTAAGCCGTCATGGTTTTTCAAGGGATATGGTTTTTGAAGTAGAAAATCAAACAGAAAATAGTGCTACATTTTTTATCCAATCATCAGAAGAAACGTTAGCAATTTATCCATTTATTTTTAAGTTTTCAATAGTATATAAGGTTCTAAGTAACCAATTAACAGTTACATATATTGTTGAAAATAAGGGTGAAGAGACATTGTATTTTTCTGTTGGTGCACATCCTGCATTTAAAGTGCCATTAATTAGTGGTGAAAGTTATACTGATTATTATTTACAATTTAATGAATTAGAAACCATAGGTATTTATCCATTATCTTCAGAAGGTTTAATAGAGCTAGAACCCCTGCCAATGCTAGATAATACCAATCAATTACCACTTACCAAACAACTGTTTTATAAAGATGCATTGGTGTTTAAAAAACTACAATCAACGTCTATTTCTATTTTAAATAATAAAAATAATAATGGGTTAAAACTTAGTTACCAAGGCTTTCCATACATGGGTATTTGGGCAGCAAAAAATGCCGACTTTGTTTGTATTGAACCTTGGTGTGGCGTTGCCGACAATGTGGCTACATCTGGTAATTTAGAAGAGAAAGAAGGAATGAATGAATTGGTTACAAATGCAACATTTTCAAGAACTTGGATGGTTGAAACGTTTTAATAAACATTAAGTATAATCATAATAAGAAAGCCATTCACGATTACGCGAATGGCTTTCTTATGTGAGATTGATAATGGTACTTACGCCTTCATCATTGTTTGTAATTTTTTGGTTAATAAAAATAAAATGATAGAAGCCACACCTGCCATTGCTACAAATAACATAAAGAAGTCAAACAAATTGTTGATTTGGTAAATACCTAAGAAGGATGTAGATATTTTATCTGGGTATAAACTACTTAATACGCCTGCAAATTTATTGGCAAATGCATTAGCTGTAAACCATACTGCCATTAACATTGAGGCAAATTTTAGTGGGGCTAATTGATTTACCAACGACATTCCAATTGGCGATAAACAGAGCTCGCCACAAGTGTGCAAAGCATACATACCAGTTAGCCAAATCATACTTACTTTAATACCTGGTGCTACGTTGTTTACACCAAAAGCAATCCACAAATACCCAATGGCTAAAAGTAGTAACCCTAATGCCATTTTGGTAGGCGATGAAGGTTCTTTTTTACCCATTTTTAACCAAAGCCAAGCAAATAATGGTGCAAATGCCACCACAAAAACTGAATTTAACGATGAGAAAAAACTGGCTGGTACTGTATATGAACCCAAATGTCTATTAGTTTGTTCATCTGCAAAAAATGTTAAGGAAGCGCCTGCTTGCTCAAAAGCGCTCCAAAAGAAAATAACAAAAAAAGATACGATGAAAATAACCGATACTTTAGTTTTATCTGCACTGGTTAATCCTTTATCGGTAAATACAATAAATGCAATTAATAAAATACAAGCTATTAATAAATAAAATAAGTAATTAAATACCTTAGCATCTATATAAATTAATGCTATCGTAATAATAGATAATCCCAATAAACCTCCAAATACAACAAGCGGATTTGTGGCTTTTTTAGGTGCATTGGCAGGTATAAGTCCTAGCACTTTATTGTTAGGATCAACCACATATTTATGATGAAAAGCCAACTGTACTACCACGCTTAACAACATACCAATAGCACCAGCCAAAAACGACCATTTAAAATCTAATGGATTGCCAGTATCGCCTACTAAGCCACACACAAAAGGCCCCAAAGCACCACCCACATTTATTCCCATGTAAAAAATGGTATAAGCTGCATCTTTTCTATTGTCTTTATCAGGATATAGTTGACCAACTAATGATGAGATATTGGGTTTAAAAAATCCATTACCTGCAATCATTAAACCTAAACCTGTAAAAAACAAAATAGAGGATAATTGTGGGGCACTTTGGTACAAACTAGCACAAAAAAACAAAACAAATTCACCCAAAGCCATTACTAAACCACCAGTAATAATAGAGCGGTGATTACCCCAATATCTATCGGCAATATAACCACCAAGCAATGGCGTTAGATACACTAATCCGGTATAACTGCCATATAGGTTTGATGCAAATGCTTTGTCAAATAGCAAAGCCTTAGTCATAAACAATACCAAAATGGCACGCATACCATAGTAGTTAAAACGCTCCCACATTTCAGTAGCAAACAAAACATATAAACCTTTCGGGTGTCCTTTTTGTGAAACTGACTCGTTCATAAATAGTTTTAGGATGGTTAAAAAATAATGTCTCAAAATAAGATTTAATTGCAAACAAAATCTTAACAACAAAACTTCTTTTAAAAGCAGGGATTACTTTTGACAGTAACTAATTAAAAATTATGAATATTTTAATACTTGGCAACGGTGGTCGTGAACATGCTTTAGCTTGGAAAATTTGTAAAAGCCACCACTGCGATAAATTATTTATAGCACCAGGCAATGCTGGTACACAAGCGTTTGGTACTAATATAGAACTTGGGATTAATGATTTTGAAGCCATTAAAAAATTTTGTATTGATAATACGATTGATGTTTTAGTAGTAGGCCCAGAAGAGCCTCTGGTAAAAGGGATTTACGATTTTATGGAAGCCTCAAAAGATATTTGGAGGGGTTTTGTAGTTGGCCCATCAGCAGCTGCGGCACAGCTAGAAGGTAGCAAAGCGTTTTCTAAAAAGTTTATGCAACGCCACAATATTCCTACGGCTGCTTATGCAGAGTTTACCAAAAATAATTTTGAGGGAGGAAAATCATATATAGCAAATCATACATTACCAATTGTATTAAAAGCCGATGGCTTGGCAGCAGGTAAAGGTGTGGTGATTAGTGAAACACATGCAGATGCTTTGATGGCGTTTGAGAATATGATTATTAACCAACAATTTGGTGACGCCAGTAGCAAAGTAGTAATAGAAGAATTTTTAGAGGGTATTGAAGTAAGTGTGTTTGTATTAACCAATGGTATTGATTATCAAATAATTGGTCATGCAAAAGATTACAAACGTATTGGCGAAGGTGATACAGGTTTAAATACAGGTGGTATGGGCTGCGTTAGTCCTGTACCATTTATGGATGATTTATTTATGAAAACCATTGAAGAAACAATTATACTGCCAACCGTAAAAGGCTTACAAATAGAGGGTTTGGTGTACAATGGCTTTATTTTTTTTGGATTAATAAACTGCGATGGTATACCTAAACTAATAGAATATAATTGTCGCTTGGGCGACCCAGAAACAGAAGTAATATTGCCAAGGCTAGAAACTGATTTATTAAGCTTATTTGCAGCAATGGATAATGGCACTTTAGAAGATGCCAATATTAATTTTGATGATAAATATTTTGCTACAGTAATGGCTGTAAGTGGGGGATATCCAGGTGACTATAAAACCAACGTGCATATTGAGGGATTAGAGAGTTTGCAAATTGAAAAAACTTCGATGGTTTTTCATGCTGGTACCAAGCAAATTGATGATCTAATTGTTACAAATGGTGGTAGGGTTTTAACAGTTACCGCTTCTGGTGATAGTATAAAAGATGCAGTAGAAAAATCGAAATTGGTTTTAAAGCAAATTGATTTTGAAGGGATGACTTATAGATGCGATATTGGGTTTGAATTTGACTAATAACGAGCAAAGGAATTTTACTTTTAAGATTTATAATTTCTTATTTGATAATATATTTTTTATTTTTCACCACTTACTATTCACCATTCACTTCTCACTATTATGACCATATTTTCTAAAATAATTGCTGGCGAAATACCTGCTTACACCATTGCAGAAAGCGAACTGTTTATTGCATTTCTAGATATTCTTCCTGTAAAAATAGGGCATGTGTTGGTTCTGCCTAAAATAGAGGTGGATAAGATTTTTGATGTGCCCGATAGCTACTTATCAGCATTATTAGTTTTTGCAAAGCCCATTGCTAAAGCAATAGAAAAAGCTTTTCCATGCAATCGAGTAAATATGCTAACAGTAGGGTTAGAAGTGCCACATGCACACCTACATTTAATACCTACAGATACGGCAGCTGATATGAATTTGGCAAACATAAAACTACAATTAAGCAAAGAAGAATTTGTTGCTATTCAGCAACAAATAGTAGCTTGTTTAAATTACTAACAATACACTCTAAAGCTAAAATTTCATAACAATTTTTGATAATAATAATTATATCGAGTGCTTACAGACAATTAAATGTGTTTATGTTAATTGACTTTATCAACAATAATGGCACTCATTATAAATGCTGCAACACTATCTGTACCTTTTGGTGTTCTATATTTTGCTTTAAAATTTAAATTATCACCGGCATTTATCACCGCATCAAACTGCTCTTCGTGGTTAGCTGTTTGCTTGCCTTGCGCATTAAAATATAATAATTTTATACGCACATCTTTATAACCAATTACTGTGGCTTTATTATATATCAAGCCTTTGTAAACAGTTGTGCCAAACAATCGATTTCGTTTATCTGTGCCAGATATTGATAAAAACTGTAGTGGGTCTCTTTTTTCTTTACTAGCTAAATTATTTTTTGTTTGTTCGTAGGTTTTAGTATCAAAATTTTTATTGTTTTTTGTACCACAAGCTGTGACAATGATTATAAAGCTAAAAACATTTAGTAGTTGTTTCATTAAATTAAAATTTGGAATAAAGTAAAGCAGTTTCTTGCAAAATACAAACAGCGCCAATGCGAAAATTGTTACTAAAAGCCAATAATGCAAGTATGCGTTTAATAGTAATTGATTATATAAAATTTCTACTGTTCATCAACTACCACAATATAAAGCACTTTTTTTATTACCAGTGGTAGGTTCACAACTAATTGTTCCATTTTTTTACTTAAAATTGTATATAAACTAGGGTTAACCGTAATTAACGGCTGTGTTTACTAAATCCTCAAAACCACTTGCTTCTTGGTATTTACAAATCTGTTTATGTCAAATACATTTTGCAATTCTTTATTTGTAATTACGACTATTAAATCGTTATTACCAATGTAGTCTTTTTGCATATTTATGCCACTTAAAAAATATCAATAACCAGTATTGCTACAACAGGTCTAAAATTTAGTTTTTTATCATCCACTTCTAAATTAATTTTTAAAAATAACTATAAAAAATATATGGAAATAAATTTTGGCTCGTCAGGTTTCAGCCTATATATTTGCAGTCCGAAAAACAAACACGGAGCGTTGGTAAATCGGTTAATACACCTCCCTTTCACGGAGGAATGACGGGTTCGATTCCCGTACGCTCTACTTTTTTGATCTGAAAGCCTTACTACTATTGAGTTGTAAGGCTTTTAAATTTTAAAACGAAATCTTGGCTTGGACTATTTTTAGTGGCAAACAAAATCCAGAATTCTGAAATACATCTGTAAAGTAATACTAGGATTAATTTTTATAAATGTAAGTTTTTGTAGTAAAAGACATTTGCAACATTAACCTGCATTGCACCAAAAAATTTTGTTATTATAAAAGTAATTGCTATGGGGGAATTGCGCGTTGGTGCCTTGGACAAGCCAATGAATATCGCTGAAAAACGGCTTGCATTTGCTACCAGAAAAATGTTTGTCAATTGAAGCACTTGCTACAAATTTTTTAACCTTTAATTATTTTATAAAAAGAAATTCTAATTAACACTTTGGTTACATTGCCACTATCAAAAAACTTTCTTATATTATTAAAACAATTAAAACACTTTTAAATAGGTTTTAAAAATAATTTGGCTATTTCCCTTTTCTTCTATTTAGTTCCTTTTTAATTAGGCTTAACTCTCTACCAGTTTGTCCGCGTACACTACTATTTTCTTGTGCTCTACGCATTAAATAAGGTATTACATCTCTTATCGGGCCAAATGGCAAATATTTACTTACACTACAGCCGGCGCCAGCAAGGTTAAATGTAATATTATCACTCATACCATATAATTGGGAGAAATGTATATGTGGATGATTAAGAGCCAAGTGTTTTTCACCCATTAAACGTGTAGCTAACAAATTGCTTTCCTCATTATGGGATGCAACAATAAAGGCAATATTATTAATGTTTGTAACACAAAATTTTATTGCTGTATCATAATCTTTATCAGTAGCTACTTTACTTAATTGTATAGGAGATATATAACCTTTGTCATTGGCTCTTTTTCGCTCTCTTTCCATATAGGCACCACGTACCAGTTTAACACCTAAAATGAAATCTCTTTCTAAGGCAATGTTGTAAGACAGTTCTAAAAAACTAAGCCTATCGTGTCTATAAAGTTGTATTGTATTGTAAACAATGGCTCTTGTTTTATTAAATTCTTCCATCATTTCAATAGTCAATCTATCAACGGGGTCTTGTATCCAACTTTCTTCAGCATCAACCAAAACACCAATATTACAAATAGCTGCAACATCACAAATACGGTACATCCTATCACAAACTCTGTCCCACTCATCTTGTTCATCTTCATGGTCATGTATGCCACTTCGTAAGCGTGGTGCTGCATTTAATGTTTCCAACAAACCATGCCTAGCAAAGCCACTAACTTTTATGCTAATAAAAGGTATATTTTTCTGTGTGGCTGCATATTTTATTACACGTATAAATTCTTCTGTGGCATGTTCAAAATTTTCTTCGCCTTCTTTGCCTTCAACACCATAATCTAATATTACATCAACACCATAGTTACCAAGTGTATTGGCCACGGTAGCCGTTTCTGATAACGTTTCTCCACCCACAAATTGCTTAAAAATAGTGTTCCGTATAATGCCATTAATAGGCAAACCAGTTTTCATTAAAAATGGAGTAAGTCTGGTGCCAATTGGTACAAACAATGGATAATCCATTGTATTAAATAAAAATCTAGATTGTTTTAGCTCTTTGTCACTTTTATACGCAAAGGCATTTTGGGTATTATCAAAAGAAATATTCGTCATACTAACATCTGTTCGTAAAGCAAATATCGGTGTAGCCGTCATAACAATAATGGTTTAGTTTATAAGAGGGAATAATGATTGTTTTTGCTGCGTAATAAATTATAAATGATGCAAATTTATTTTTAATTACACGTACCAATTGTGTACAGCAAAAGTTGTTTTTCAGCTATATTAATATCATGCTAAACGATACTTAAAATATTCTTTCATTTTTTCTATCAATCCCTTACTTTCGCAGCCCCAAATATGTCTTGGCATATTCTTCTTAATACAATTTTAAGATGTCCAATGGGATTAAACCAAAAATTTTAAGTAATGAACAATTACGAATTAATGGTGATTTTTACACCCGTTCTTTCTGAAGAAGACTTTAAAGCTTCACAAAAGAAATATGCCGACCTAATTACAGATGCAGGTGGTGAGATTGTTAATAGCAATCCATGGGGTTTAAAATCACTAGCTTACCCAATCCAGAAAAAAACAACTGGTATTTATTGGGTTTTACAATTTACAGCTTTAAGCGATTTCAACGAAAAATTGAAAATCCAATTATTGCGTGACGAGCAAGCAATGCGTCACATGGTTACAAAACTCGACAAAAACGCCGTTGAGTACAATTATGTAAAAAGAAATGGCGGATTTAAGAACCTTGATAAAGCAACCGTATAATCATGGCTAAGAACGAGATAAAATACCTTACCGCTATTAAACAAGAAAAGCCAAAAAAGAAATTTTGCCGCTTTAAAAAATACGGGATTAAATATGTTGATTACAAAGACATTGATTTTTTAAAGAAATTTATAAACGAACAAGGTAAATTATTGCCACGCCGTTTAAGTGGTAACTCTTTAAAATACCAACGCAAAGTAAGTGATGCGGTAAAAAAAGCACGCCAAATGGCTTTCTTGCCTTACGTTACCGATTTGATGAAATAAATCTTACCAAAAAATAATAAAAGCAAATTGAGATTCTCTGAGGCAATAAATCCTTTGGAAAATATCATATAAAATAAACAATTTAGTAACCTTCCCTAATTTGGCCAAATGGCTAAAGACAGTATGAAAGCTGGGCTCTCGGGAACTAACAATACAAAAAATGCAAGTAATATTAATACAAGACGTAGACAATTTAGGCGGTCGTAATGAACTAGTAACTGTTAAAAATGGTTATGGTCGTAACTATTTAATACCACAAAAATTAGCTATTGAAGGTAATCCTTCAAACCTAAAACAATTGGCTGAAACTCTTAAAGTGAAGGCTAAAAAAGAGGCTGCAATGCTAGCTGAACTTAAAAAAGTAATAGAAGTTTTAACAGCATCTCCTGTAAAAGTTGGTGCTAAGACTGGTACTACTGGCAAAATTTTCGGTAGTGTTACCTCTTTACAAATTACAAGAGCTATCCGCGACCAAAAAGGCTACGAAATAGATCGTAAGCGTATCACAATTACAGATGAGGTTAAAGAATTAGGAACTTATAAAGCATCAATAGATTTTGGTAATGGTAACAACACCGAGATTGAATTTGAAGTAATTGGCGAATAATTTTTTCTCAATTAATACTTGTAAAAGCCCGTAGCTATTATGTTACGGGCTTTTGTACGTCTATTTAGCTTTGGTTGTGTCACTCACTTGTACGTTTATAACTGGTTCATCTTTGTCCACATTGTAGGTAAGCTTACGCGAAAGCCAAACTAATAAAGCAAACCTATTATATTATCCTTCTTTGATTTTTCTGGAATTTAAAAAATAAATTTTGGCAAATCAATTAATATGATACTTTTACTACTCACAATGGTCAGTTTTACAATTCTCTCGAAAAATTTCTACGTAAATATTCAGGGTTTTTGGTTACTGTTTTCCCATTGATTTATTTACTTTTTTTAATTACAAAAACATGAACATTTACGTTGGTAATCTTAACTGGGCAATGACTAGTGAAGAATTACAAGAGCTTTTCACACCGTATGGTGAGGTAACAAGTGCTAAAATTGTTACTGACAAATTTAACAACAATCGTAGCAAAGGTTTTGGCTTTGTAGAAATGGCAGATGATGAAGCAGCACGTACTGCTATAAGTGCTTTACACGATAGCGACATTTCTGGTCGTCAAATCGTTGTAAACGAATCTACTCCTCGCCCTGAAGGCGAAAGAAGAGAAGGTGGTGGTGCAGGCGGGTTTAAAAAACGCAGCTTTGGTGGCGGCGGTGGTGGTAATAGCGGTGGCGGTTACGGCGGCGGCGGTGGAAGTCGTGGCGGAAGCGGCGGTGGATACGGCGGTGGCGGTGGAAGTCGTGGCGGAAGCGGCGGTGGATACGGCGGCGGTGGTGGAAGTCGTGGTGGAAGCGGCGGTGGTGACCGTGGTGGAAGCGGCGGCGGTGATCGTGGCGGAAGCGGTGGCGGTGGTTATAACAGATATTAATCTATTTACAACTGCATTATATACATCCTACCCATTTATACATGGGTAGGATTTTTTATGCCCTATAACCGCGTAAGAATTCTTCTAATAATAATCTTTTTTTGCCTTCTAATTGCATATCCAATACATTGATAAAACCATTGCTACAACTAAATTTTAGGTAAGTTTTATTGTCTGTAAATACTTTGCCAGTTTCATATTGATGTGAAGCTAATTCTTTACTACTTTTAAATATTTTTAGCTTTTTATTGTTCATATTTGTAAAAGCTGTGGGGTATGGCGATAAACCACGTATCAAGTTATGTATTTCATCAACGGATTTATTCCAATCAATAACACCAGTTTCTGTAAAAATTTTAGGAGCGTGTTTTAAAACGGTTTTAGATTGCAGGTTACCAGTTGCTGGGGTGGCTTGGTTGAAACTTGAGTCTTGTTCCTTAACACTTATATCCTGTGGTTTTTCTTTTAATGTACCATCGGCTAAGCCTTGTATTGTTTTTAACAAAATTGCTGCACCAATTAGTTTCATTTTATCGTGTATTTCACCAACGTTTTCGTTATTGCCAATAGGCATTGATTGTTGCAATAAAATATCGCCAGTATCAATAGTGTGTTGCAGTTTAAAAGTGGTAACGCCAGTTTCTTTTTCACCATTAATAACTGCCCAGTTAATAGGTGCAGCACCACGGTATTGTGGCAATAAAGAGCCATGCACATTAATTGTTCCCATTGGTGGCATGTTCCAAACTGCTTCTGGTAACATTCTAAAAGCCACAACTACTTGAATATCTGCTTGTAAAGATTTTAACTCTTGTAAAAACGCTGGGTTTTTAAGTTTTTCGGGTTGCAAAATATGTAAGCCTTTTTCTAAAGCGTATTTTTTTATAGCACTTTCATTTAATTGCATTCCTCTGCCTGATAGCTTATCTGGTGCTGTAATTACCCCAACTATATTGCAACCAACTTGTACCAAGGCATCTAAAGAAGCCACTGCAAACTCTGGGGTACCCATAAATACAATACGTAAATCTTTCAAAGCCATTTGGCAAAAATACCAATTTGCAAATGAGAAAATGTGAAGATGTGCGGATGAGGAAATATGTAGATATGTGGATGATAAATGTGCAGATGTTCGGGTGTGTTTGTTTGCATATGTATAAATTATGTTATTTGCATATTGCCTTTCATGTTGTCATTAAAATCATTGCTTTTGTTTTTAGCGATACTTAATGTTTTAAACTCAGTATCTTTTATTATTTTACCGATGAACACTATTTGCCCAACATGGTAAGGATAATGTGCCAGTTGCCTAAATATGGCATCATAGACTTGCAAAGGCTCTGTACGAATTGTTACTTTTTTATCCAAATCAGCCTCAGTAAGGCTTTCCAGCGTTTTTAAAAGGCAATTCCATCCATCATTCCAGAAAGAAATTACATCTGCTTTACTTGATTGCATCGCTTCGAATTCGCAATCACGTTTACGCCATTCTTTCTCACCATCTTCGGTTAAAAAATTAGTCCAACGGCTCAGCATATTGCCATACATATGTTGCACAATAGTGGCAATGCTGTTACTTTCTGGTGAGGGTTTAAATAGAAAATCTTTATCAGTTAATTGCTCAAATGTTTTATCGCCTAACTCTTTGTAATATTTAAAACGTTTGATGGCATCTTGTAAAAAATTCATGTTTTGGTGTTTATAGTTAGATGATAAACGAACAAGCCGCACCAGTGTGCGACGCAACAACTGCCACATTTAAAATATAAAGCTGGTAACATAAATTTAAAACCCAGCCACACAATCATCGCCTCTTTTGTCGGCGGCGGTTTCTAGTTTACCTTTTAACAGACGGATAAGTTCTGTACGACCAATAGCTGTTACAGGTCTTATTTTGTAACCCATAGCTTGTAGTTGAGACATAGTTTCTTTAGGAAAATTTGGTTCAACAGTTACTTCATCTGGCTGCCATTGGTGGTGAAATTTGGGCTTGTTTACTGCTTCTTCAGCACTCATATTAAACTCTAATAAGTTTACCAATGTTTGAAACACAGATGTAGGAATGGTTGTGCCACCCGGCGTGCCACAAACGATGTATGGCTTACCATTTTGTAATACTAAACAAGGGCTCATACTGCTTAACATGCGTTTATTTGGTTGAATAGCATTGGCTTCACCACCAATAGCGCCATACATATTTGGTACGCCCGGTTTTACACTAAAATCATCCATCTCATTATTCATTATAAAACCTGCACCCCCTACAACCGTTCTGCTGCCATAACCACCATTTAAAGTAGTAGTAACACTTGCCATATTGCCATTGCTATCCATGGCACTAATATGGGTTGTTTCATCGCTTTCGTGAATAACACCAGCTTTAATAGCACTACTCGGCGTTGCTTTGGTGCTATCATAATCTGCCATGCGTTTGGCTAAATAAGTGTTATCTGCCAAGGTTTTTATCGGCACTTTCCAAAAATCAGGATCACCCAAATGTTCTGCTCTATCTGCATAAGCCCTACGTTCAACTTCAACCATTAATTGTACCGCTTTGGTAGATTGAAAACCATAACTAGCCAATGGTTTTTGCGCAATCATTTTCATCATTTGTAGTACAATAATACCGCCGCTACTTGGTGGCGGCATACCAATAATGTTGTAGTTTTTATAGTTAAAACTCAAGGCAGTTCTAGCTTTGGCTTTGTAATTTTTTAAATCTGCCAAACTAATAATGCCCTTGCCTCGCTGCATTTCAGCCACTATTAAATCCGCTGTTTTGCCTTCGTAAAAACCTTTTTGACCAAAATCTCTCACACGTTTTAAGGTTTCGGCTAGTTCTTTTTGCACTAAAGTATCGCCAGCCTTCCATTTGCCTTTTTTTACGAAAGCAGTAGGTAGGGTTGAGTTTTTTATAAATGATTCTTTCGTAGCATTCAAGCCATTTGCTTCACATTCTGTAATTACAAAGCCAAACTCTGCAATGTCAATTGCTGGCTGAATGAGCGTTTTCATAGGCAATTTTGCATATTGCAAAGTGGCAAATAAACCTGCAATGGTGCCAGGTACACCATTTGCCAAATGACCCAATACTGATAGATTTGGAATAACTTTGCCAACACTATCTAAATACATATCTCTAGAACCCTTGCTAGGTGCGGTTTCTCTATAATCTAGGGAAATGTTTTTACCAGCTTGTGTATGCCCAACCAAAAAACCACCACCGCCAATATTGCCAGCTCCAGGATACACCACTGCAAGAGTTAACTGTGTCGCAATTACCGCGTCAAATGCATTACCACCTTGCTTCATTATTGCGGCACCAACCATTGCTGCCAAAGGGTGGGCACAACTTACTGAGGCTTTACTAAACGATTGTGTTTTTACAATGCTGTACTGATAAGGGTTTATGGGTTTATTTACCCCAACAAGACTAGTTTTAGTTTGGGCATTAATAGCAAATTGAGTAACTATTAAAATAATAATACAGATAGTTTTTTTCATACCCGAAAGGTAAATGTTTGTTGATTATGATGCGTAATCAAATAGATAATTACCCACTTAAATAAAAATAATGGGTTTAGTTTGGACTGCTTTTTTTCTTTCTATATATTCACCACTCACCACAAAAATGTTTATGAGACAAATTTTTTTTGGATTGATGTTACTTGCATCAATCGCTACAACGGCACAAACATTGCAAAGTCCTGATCAATTTTTGGGATATAAAGTAGGCACACGATATACAAGGCATCATAAGGTAGTGGAATATTTTAAAAGTGTGGCAGCAGCTATGCCAAGTATTGTAAAAACCGAAAAATATGGCGAAACCAACGAAGGCCGTGAATTAATGCTAGCGTATATTGCTACGCCTGAAAATCTTAAAAATCTTGAAAGTATTCGCTTAAATAATTTGCGATTAGCTGGGACTGCCAAAGACAAAGTTGCCTCAGTAAGTGCTAATGCACCAGCTATTGTATGGTTAAGTTATAATGTACATGGCAACGAGACATCTTCTTCTGAAGCAGCAATGATGACTTTGTACGCTTTGGTAGACCCCAATAATACACAAACTAAAGAATGGTTAAAAAATACAGTGGTAATTATGGATCCTTGCATTAACCCAGATGGTAGAGACCGTTATGTAAACTGGTTTAATAGTGTGGTGGGTAAAAATTACAATCCAAATCCACAAACACGAGAACACCAAGAACCTTGGCCAGGTGGTAGAAGCAACCATTATAATTTTGATTTAAATAGAGATTGGGCTTGGCAAACACAAGTAGAAACGCAACAACGTTTGGTAAAGTACAACCAATGGTTGCCACAAATTCATGTAGATTATCATGAGCAA
>JBBQLL010000023.1:0-44777 GCA_038327865.1 Chitinophagales bacterium
AAAGAATTAAAAAAAATACCCCAAGTGGTAAGAGTAAACTATACAACTGGTAACTATGGCATGTTTATAGAAATTGTTTGTAAAGACATTCAACAGCTTAGATTTGTACTTCACGATGAATTACAAAAAATTAAAGGCATCGAAAGAACAGAAACTATCATCTCACTAGAAGAAAGCTTTATTAGAAATGTGATGATTGCTACTGAATAGTTTTTAAAATGCTGAAACACATTGTCACTTATTACTACAAATCAATTATTTTTATAAAAATTACTTGTATGCGTCGATTGAGATATTTGTCTGTCATTATTTTCTCTTCATTATTTTTTGCGCTTATTATTAATATTGGCTGTGGTAAAGGTGGTAGTACGCCGCCTCCACCCGTACCTGCAGTTGTTGAAACAGATCTTGTTATAACCACAAACCCAGTAGTAGGTTCAAACAATGCCCCAGCACCAATTGCAAATGGTCAACCATTAACTGTTACTATATCATCTACATTGCCAACTGGTGGTGTTAAAATAGAAGTAACCGCAAAACTAGAAACAGCTGCATCAGATTTTTTTACTGGTGGTGATGCGAAATCTACTATTGCTACAAATAATTATACAATTACAAATGTGCCAGCAGGTGGCGAAGCTTGTGTTTGCACTGTAAAAGCTACATCATTGTCAAAACCTGCTAATACTTGGGTAGGAAGTTTTCGTTTTGCTAGAAAATAGGTAAAGACAATTCTGAATAAAAAAATCTCAAAAGAAGTAACTCTTTTGAGATTTTTTATTGTTATAACAATGTTGCAGCTTCTTTATCTATAAACCAATGCAAATTGCCAGTTATAGGTTTAATAAGTTGCGATGGGTACATATTTGGTTGATAAACACCTTGTAATACTTCTTTTAAAGCCGGTGCTTTACTGGTACCAGCTACCAGAAAACATACTGCTGCTGCTTTATTGGTTATAGGGGCTGTAATGGTTATTCGGTTAATTTGTTGGGCTGCTAAATAATACGATACAACCAATTTCGACGTTTCATTAACTACAGCTGTACCAGGAAATAATGATAATGTATGACCATCATCACCCATACCTAATATTACCAAATCAAAACTAGTAGGCATTCTATCAAAATACTCATGTAGCAATTGATTATATTTTCGGGCAGCAATATCTGCACTAAAATTTGTATCTATAATATGTATTTGGTTTGGGGGTATTGGTACTTTATTTAATAATAGATCAAATGCATGTTTGGCATTGTTGCGGTCATCCTCAAAGGGAACATCTCTTTCATCACCCCAGAAAATATGTATTTTTTGCCAATTAATTGCAGACTTATAGGCATCTGTTGCTAACAGCTTATATAATTCTATTGGCGTGCTACCACCAGATAAAGCAATGGTGTAGCGGTTTTTTGTGGTAAGTACTTTTTCTATATCTTTTACAAGCCAATTTGCAAAATCAATAATTAAATCTTCTTTAGTGGCAGCAGTATGCAGATTCATTTAGAATGTTTTTTTATTTTTTATAAAGCAAGTATCGACTAACTATTTAATTTTTAGCGTATAGTATTAATCATATAAATTAGTTTCCAAAGATAATAGACTGTTGCTTGCAGACAGAATTAATTAAAAAAAGATTAAAATATTTTTTTAAATTTGATTTTGTTAAAAATATAACGGTTGTAATCACTAAACCTATGATCTTTTCGTATGTTATTATAAATAGAGATTACGTAGTATAAATATTATTGTCTTAGTGTATCATTTAACAATTACCAACCTGATACTTTAATAGTTTTTTTAACTTTTAAGTAAGTACAGCTAAATAGGTAATTCTAATATCTTCGCAACAATGGAAAAATTTGCACACGACAATGTAGTGCCTAAAAAAAATAGCAGCCTTAGCAAAAAAGAACAAGTGGCTGACATGTTTGATACAATAGCTTTTAGGTACGATTTTTTAAATAGGTTTTTAAGTGCAGGTATAGATATTACTTGGCGCAAGAAGGCCATTAAACAATTGTTATCTCTACAACCTAAAAAAGTGTTAGATGTGGCTACAGGAACTGCAGATGTTGCACTATTAACCTATGAGATATTAAAACCAGAAAAAATAATTGGTATAGATATTAGTGAAGGCATGTTAGATTTGGGCAGAAAAAAAATTGCTGAGAAAAAATTGCAAAGTAAAATAACTTTATTTACAGGCGATAGTGAAAATATTGAATTTGAGGATAATGTCTTTGATGCTATTACAGTTGCATTTGGGGTAAGAAATTTTCAAAACTTATTAAAGGGGTTGCAAGAAATGAGGCGTGTGCTACAACCTGGTGGCAAGTTGGTGGTTTTAGAATTTTCTAAGCCTAAAAATAAGGTATTTAAACAGTTTTACAATTTGTATATGAATGTAATTGCACCAAGTTTTGGCAAGTTATTTGCAAAAAATAAGGATGCTTACAAATACCTGAACGATAGTGTTCAAGCCTTTCCTGAAGGGCAAACCTTTTTAACCATTATGCATGAAGCAGGCTTTACCCAAACGTATTTAAAATCACTTAGTTTAGGCATATGCACTATATATTGCGGGGTAAAATAAAGCAGCTATTATTACTTTTATTAGTAACAATAGTTAGTTTAAAAGTGTCAGGTCAAAAAGAGTTACATCGTCCTAATCATGATGATTTAAGGTATTACTTTGGTATTACTTTAGGGTACAATTCATCATCGCTACATCCTACCAAATCCATAAAATTTTTGCAAGATGATAGCGTTTTAGTAGCCCAGCCTGGTGCTAGCGGCGGCATTACCGTTGGGCTATTAGGTACTGCTAGGTTAAGCGATAGGTTTCAATTACGCATCAATCCACAATTAGTAATTGGTGGAGCAAAATATTTTTCTTATACACTAGGCAGTCGTTTACCAACTGAGGCAGAAGATCAAAAAAGAACGTTGCCATCTACATTGGTAAGTTTACCAATTCAAATAAAATTTAACTCAGATAGAATTGATAATTTTCGGGTGTATTTACTAGGTGGTATTAGGTTTGATAAAGATTTAAGTAGTAATTCAACTGCACGCAATGCTGAGGATTTAATTAAGTTAAAAGGAAGTGATTTTGGGTTAGAAGGTGGTATTGGCTTTAATCTTTTTTTACCTTTTGTAACCATTTCGCCAGAAATAAAATTTACATACGGGCTTACCAATTTGCATAGCCGTGACCCAAGCTTAAAATATTCAAGTGTGTTTGATAAAATCAATTCTCGTATGATTTCTTTTTCTATTCATTTTGAAGATTAGTTCATTTGAAAACTTACCCAATAAGCAGATGTAAATATTTTTTTTAATAGTAACTAATTGCCTTATCAAATTTTGGTAGTATTTAATTTTTATATCTGCCTATTTGTCTAAAAAGCAAACAAAATTTCGGCTTAACTTTCCAACCAAAATCTTTCTTGTGAAGCGATTTCAATCTCTTTGGCTAAGCCTATTGTCAGGCATTTTATTATTTGCTGCTTGGCCAGTTTCGCCATTTACTTTTACTATATTTTTTGCGTTTGTACCGTTATTGTTTGTAGCTGAGGTTACATCTAAAAAAAACCACTTTTTCCTTTACACATTTATTGCTTTATTGGTTTGGAACGCAACTACCACTTGGTGGATTTGGAACTCTACAGACGTAGGTTCTATTGCTGCCATTATTGCCAATAGTTTATTGATGTGCTTGCCTTGGTGGGGTTATTTTACTTTTAAACGAACTTATGGTAAACGAAGTGGCTATATGGCTTTGGTAGTTTTTTGGTTGATGTTTGAATACATTCATCTTAACTGGCAGTTAAGTTGGCCGTGGCTAACGTTGGGCAATGTTTTTGCCTCGCATACTGGCTGGGTACAATGGTATGAGTACACAGGGGTTAGCGGTGGCACTTTATGGATTTTGCTAGTAAATATTACTTTAAAAGAAGCTATTCTTAAGTTTCAAATGTCAAGTTTCAAGTTTAAATTAAAGCCAATAAGTACCGTTGTTGGGTTAATACTTATACCATTTATTTTTTCACTTATTATAACCTTATCTTTTACAGAAAAATATATTACGGTACAGGCAAAACCGTTTAAAAGCAACGTTCTTATTGTTCAGCCAAATATAGATCCGTATCAAAAATATAATACCAGCTCTACTGCACAACAAATAGACCGATTAATACAATTATCTGAGCAAAATTTAGACACGGCTACCAAATTAATTATTTGGCCCGAAACTGCAATGAGTGCTCAAGAATGGCAAAACAATATTGCAGAAAATAGGTACTATAAACCAGTATTCGACTTTGTAAATAAACATCCCAATATCACATTGCTATCTGGTATTGATACCTATAAAAATTATGGTAACGACAAAGCAACAGCTACTGCACACTTAGCTGGCAATGGTACTTATTACGATGCTTTTAATTCTGCTATTGCCATTAAAGCCAATACTAGTTTGCAGTTTTACAATAAAAGTAAATTGGTGCCTGGTGTAGAAAGTTTGCCAACATTTTTAAATTTTATGGGGTCTATTTTTGAAAAGTTTGGTGGTAGCACCGGTGGTTATGGTAAAAGTGATAGTTCGCAAGTTTTTACCGAGAAAGGCAACCCTTATATTGCCGCACCCGTTATTTGTTACGAAAGTATTTATGGTGAATATGTGGTCAGTTATGTGCAACGTGGTGCAAATATTATTGCCATTATTACAAACGATGGTTGGTGGGGCAACACACCAGGGCACAAACAACATTTACAATATGCTAGATTAAGGGCTATTGAAACGAGGCGTTGGGTGGCTAGAAGTGCCAATACTGGCATTAGTGCTGTTATTAACGATAGAGGTGAGATTATAGAAACGAGACCTTGGAACGAAGCTGCCGTAATAAAATATGCAGTGCCTACCAACACAAAGGAAACTTTTTATGTTGCCTACGGTGATTATTTGTACAAAATAGCCACCGTTTTTGCAGCATTATTTATTGGTTGGAATGTTGCAAATTGGTCGATTAAAAAAATTAAACGTTGATTGAATCTTTCAAGTCTCAATATCCTGAAAGGTGTAATAAACCCCTAAACAAATGCACCAATATTTCCACTATCAAAACCTACCAATAGCCTACACAAAGTTGGGTGCTGGAAATGTTGTGGTGCTGCTTCACGGGTTTGGAGAAGATAGCAGCATTTGGGATTATCAGGTTGATTTTTTAAAATCTTTTTTTTCGGTTATTGTGATTGATTTACCTGGTTCTGGTAAATCAAAGATTACTAATTCAATACTAACAATTAGCAATAGTCGACTAACGAAAAACCTTTCTACCATTGAGTTTTATGCAGAAGTAGTAAATGCATTATTAACATATTTAAAAATAAATAAATGTGTAATGCTTGGTCATAGCATGGGTGGTTATATTACCTTGGCTTTTGCAGAAAAGTATGCTGATAAATTAGATGGTTTTGGGTTAATTCATTCCACAGCTTATGCCGATTCTGATGAAAAGAAAGCAAATCGCCAACGTAGTATAGAAATGATGGAACAATATGGCAGCTACCCTTTTTTAAAAACTACCATACCTACTTTATTTACAACTGATTTTAAAACTAAATCGCCCAATATAATTGATGTATTATTACAGAAAGGAAAACTATTCAATGTAGTTGCGCTGCAAAATTATTATCGTGCAATGATGAACCGTATTGATAGAACCGATGTTTTGAAAGGCAGCAGTTTTCCAGTATTGTTCATCATTGGTACAGATGATATTGCCATACCTATAAAAGATAGTTTACAGCAATCGCACATGCCCAATTGTTCGTACATTTATATACTTGAAAATATTGGTCACATGGGCATATTAGAAGAACCAAAAAAAGTGAACGGATTGATACACTCTTTTGTAAACAATTGCTTTAATTAAATAACTACAATGGTTATTAATTGTAAGTGTATGATAAATAAACTGGTAAAAGGCTTTTTTTTTTTAATCGCCCTTGTTTGCTACAACGTTGCTAGCGCACAATTACAAACATGCCCCACCAATATCAATTTTGCAGATGGTACACTTACACATTGGTTTGCTTACACAGGTACATTTATACAAAATACAAATAGGACGCCCTCAATAAAACAAACTTACGATACTGTATCAAGGTTGCCAAGTGGTACAATTGGTGCCGTAACTATTCCAGAATATGGTGGTTCAAGTATGGTAGGAATTGAGGTTTTAACATCACCAACTATAGACCCATTTGGGGGGTTTACAACTTTGCCAAACATTAACGGCTATCAATATAATTATGCAATAAAAATCGGCTCAACATCAGTTAGTTCAGCCCCTGGTGGTTTTTTTAGGGGTGTAGGTTACGTAATTAATGTGCCAGTTGGTACAGGACCTTATACAATGACTTATGCTTACGCAATGGTTTTAGAAAATGGTAGCCATCAGTCCATTCAGCAACCGTTGGCTTCAGCAACTTTATCAACCCATGATAGTGTAATTACCTGTGCATCGCCACAATATTTTTTACCAACAAATGGTGGGGTTTTAGATGAAGGAGCTGCACAACAAAATGGGTTTAGTTTAAGTAATGTACCCACGCCAAATCCAGTTAATGGTAACCAAAACCAATCGCCTTTACGCGTTTGGTATAAAAAATGGACGGAAGTAACTTTCGATTTAGAACCTTACCGTGGGCAGCAGGTTACGCTAACTTTTGCAGCAGAAAATTGTGTGCCTAAAGGGCATTTTGCTTATGCATATATTGCCTTACGTAGCGATTGTAATGGCTTACAAATAAGTGGCAATAAAATAGCTTGTAGCAACACCCCACAGACTTATTCTATACCTGAATTAACTGGTGCAATTTACCAATGGGCAGTTCCTGCAGGCTGGAAAATTACATCTGACTCTACCAGCAATATTATAACGGTAATTCCTGGGTTGGCTGGAGGTTTTATAACTGCCAAAGAGCAAAACAGTTGTGCTAATTTACAAGCAACAATTCAAGTGTCAACATCTTTGCCAACTATTGCGGGTAAGCTAAATGGCGATAATATTGTTTGTGAAGGTGTAAATTCCAGTGCTATTTTTTTAACTAATAATAGAGGTAATGTTTTAAAGTGGGTTGCTTCACAAAATGGAATTACTTGGGCAGATATTGCAAATACAACCAATAATTACACTGCACAAAATTTAAGCAGTACAACACAGTATAAAGCATTGGTGCAAAATGGACCGGCTTGCACTATCGACTCTGCCATGGGTGTTACCATTGCTGTAAATGTAAAAAGTAATGGTGGCAATTTAACTCCTAATAACCTACAAATTTGTCAAGATCAAAATAAAGATGCGGTATTAAAACTGCAAAATTATAATGGGCATATTCTTAATTGGCAGTCATCGGTAGATGCTATTACTTGGAGTAATTTTACACCTGCCAAAACAGATTCTGTTTACAATATTGTTGGCTTATTAGCCCCCACAACCTTAAGAGTAATTGTAAAAAATGGTGTTTGTATTCCAGATACAAGTAGCGTTGCCACTGTTGGTATATTTACCGAGAAGTTTCCCAAAGCCACTTTTAACCCTATTGATACTAGTATTTGCTTTGGTAGTAATGTACCATTAAACGCTATAATTAGCATTGGTACTAGTTATGTGTGGAACAATCCTTTAGTATTATTAAACCCTGGTAATGGTACTATTATAACCTTACCTTTTAACATTACTACAAAAGCAGCACCTGCTAGATCAACCAATTATATATTGCGTATTAAAAATGGTAATTGTCCTAATTTATTAATAGATACGTTTCACATAACAGTTATTGCACCAATTAGTATTAATGCTGGGCGAGATACAGCGGTAGTAATAAATCAACCCTTGCAGTTAGCTGCCAAAGCCAGTAACGACAGTGCTAACCTAGCTTTTGTATGGCGACCATCTATATGGTTAAACAATCCATTTGTCAGTAATCCAATTGCTACAATAAATGGTGCCAATAAAACAATGCAATATATTGTTAGGGCTACATCACCCGAGGGTTGCTTTGCGGAAGATGCCGTAGAAATAACAATTTTTACTACACAGCCAGATATATTTGTGCCTACTGGGTTTACCCCAAATAACGATGGTAAAAACGATGATTTAAAACCCATACTAGTGGGCATTAGCAAGCTAGATGTGTTTAGTGTTTATAATAGATTAGGGCAACTAGTATTTACCACTAACCAATTTGGTAAAGGTTGGGATGGTACTTTTAACGGTAATATACAGCCAAGTGGCACGTATGTGTTTTTTGCCCAAGGAACTGACTATACAGGTAAAAAAGTAATAAAAAAAGGTACTAGTGTTTTGGTACGATAGTATTTGGTATTATGATTTATTTTATCCTCTAACATTATAAAAAAGCCACGGTAAATTAATACGATGACCTTAGTACAGTTAGAATATATTATTGCAGTAGATACATTTAGGCATTTTGCAACAGCAGCATCCCATTGTTTTGTTACGCAACCATCGCTAAGTATGCAAATACAAAAGTTAGAAGATGAGTTGGGGCTAAAAATTTTTGATAGAAGCAAACAACCCGTAATACCTACTATGGCTGGCTTAGAAGTGTTAGAGCAAGCAAGAAAAATAATGAGCGGTTGTAGGCAAATGACTGAAATAATAGATACGCATAAAAATATTATTCATGGGGAATTACGCATTGGTATTATACCAACATTAGCACCTTATTTATTACCGCTTTTTGTACAATCGTTTACTAAACAATACCCAAAAGTAAAACTGCTGGTAACAGAGTTAACTACCGATTTACTAATTACACGTTTGCGAGAAGGTATAATTGATGTAGGCTTATTAGTAACACCACTACAAGAAAATGGTATTAAAGAAGAAGTATTATTTTATGAAGAAATGATGGCTTATGTAAGTAGCAAAAATGCTGCGTATAAGAAAAGCTATGTGTTAGCCAAAGATATAGACCCCAATAAATTGTGGTTGCTTGAAGAAGGTCATTGCTTTAGAAGTCAAATTGTTAACCTATGCGAACTTAGAAAAAATGGTACTAATTTCGGACAGTTTGAATACGAAGCGGGTAGTTTAGAAACCCTAAAAAAAATGGTTGAGATAAACGATGGGATTACCATTTTACCCGAATTAGCCACATTAGATTTATCGCTAAAACAACAGAAAAGTATTAAACATTTTAAGCACCCTGCACCTGTACGTGAGGTGAGTTTAATTACGCATCGAGATTTTGTAAAACGCAGACTGGTAGAGGCTTTAAAGCAAGCAATTTTGGCAGCAATTCCAGAGAAAATATTAAAAAATAATAAGCATATGATAGTGCCTATTTAAGCAGTTTGTTTATTGCTAACTGCACCTCTGGAAACTCGTATAAATTATTGTGTGTGCCTTTATTTATGGTAATAAACGCATCGGTTGGTTTTAATAATGGCTTTAATTGTATGGCGTTACTAAGCGGCACAACTCTATCGGCAGTACCATGAAAAATAGTAATGGGTACATTTATTTTTGGTAAACAAAGGTTGGTTGCAAATCTATAATTCATCATTGTATTTATAGGATACATAAACGCATAGTGTTGTACCAATGATGTGAAATTGTAATAAGGTGTTTCTAAAATAAGTTGCTTGCAAGGTTTAATACTTGCTAGTTTACTGGCAATGCCAGTACCTAAAGACTTGCCATAAATAGTAATTTTATAAGCAGGAAATTTTTCTAATGCCAATCTATAAACTTCTAATGCTTCATCGTATAACAATATTTCGCTAATGCTACCAGTTGATTTGCCGTAACTAGGATAATCCATCATCCAAATCTCATAGCCGTTTGTTGTAAAGTTGCTTGCATATTTTGCATAATGGTTTATATTCTCTTTATTACCATGAAAATAGAGAATTACACCTTTTGTATGTGTATTACTATCAGGGTAAAATTGAATAATATTTAGATTAATGCCACTATCAATTGGTGTATTAATATCTCTAAAAGGCGCTTTAAACTGGTAGGTATAATTAGCTGGTAACGCCACAGATTGAAATATTATTTTTTCTTGAAAATAATACAGCCCAATACCAATAATAATATAAATGACAAAGCCAATTTTTAGCCATTTTAATACTAGTAACAAATTAATAAATTTAATCATATTTTGGTAATATTATCAAGTTGTTACTATCAATCTTGCAGAATATCTCGTATAAAATTATGGTACTCTGGAAATGTTGACAAATTGTTGTGCTTGCCACCTATAATTCTAATCAAGGTTATTTTATGTGGGTTAAACCGCTGCAATTTTTCACTTTGCGAAATTGGGATTAAACGATCTTTTGTACCATGTAAAATATAGGTATGACACTTAACTTTTTCAATCCATTTGTCGGTTCGCAAATGAAAACGCAGCACATATTTCATGGGTAAAATTGGTACTAATCGTTCTGCAACAGCTTTAAAACTATAGTAGGGTGCATCTAAAATTAAATACCGTGGTTTATTGTCTGCTGCAATTTTTGCAGCAAAACCACTACCCATACTTCTACCATAAACTAGTAGGTGGTTTTCGTCATACGTTTCTAGTAATCTATTGTACACAAATTGCATATCTGCAAGCATATCATGTTCACTGCGCTTACCTGTACTTTTGCCAAAGCCACGATAATCTACCAGAACCACGTCATAATTGTATCTATAAAAATCTTTCGCATATTTTGCCCAACCTTTTATACTACGTGAGTTACCATGAAAATATAAAATGAGGCCTTTTGCGTTTTCTCTATGAAAATGTAACCCATTAATGCTAACACCTTCATTAACAGTAAAAAACAATTCTGTAAAAGGTACATCGTATTCAAACTTAAAATCTTTGTGTAGTTTCTCAGGCTTAAATATTAATTTTTCTTGTAAAAAATACGCCATTACCGATAAGGCGATAAAGCCAATAACAATATATAACAGCACATGATACACAAGCATATTAATTTAGACCTGTAAGGTGCATCTTTTATGCTAATTGTACAAGGAAGTTTACAAGGTATTTGTACCAAAAAATCATTATTGGTTAATACGCTTTAGTGTAAAGTTTGGAATACTAGACACAATTAATGGAAATTTCTCAACAGTAACATTGCTAGGGTCTAAACCAAAACCACGTTCCTCACTTAGGCTTATTTCTTTTAGCCAAAAATATAGTTTCATTACAAAGCGTTCAAATATTGGTAATTCATTATCTTGACTTAAAAATTTCTCAAGTACAATTATTTGAAAATCTCCCACTACATTATTACGCTCCAAACTGGTATAACGGCTGGTAATATTTACCTCTTTATTTGCCACTAAATTTTGAACTACCTGCTTTAGCATTAAAGTAATCTTTTGTTCCACTCTAAAACCCAGTCTAAATTCAATACGTATTACATCATTTGGTACAATATGGTCTACTGTGTACTCACAAGTATGTGGGTCATCTACAACATCTACATGCACAAACCAGTAAATATTAGCTCGTTTAGGTTTTCGGTTTAAAATAGAGTAAATGATTTTGTGCTCAATTTCTTTGGGGTTATTAGCACTTGTCATGTAAACTAAGTGCGTTGCATAGGGTGGAATGCTTACATCTTCACTTAACTCTTTTAGTAAGGGTATATAATGTTGCAAGCGCACAAACTCAACATACCGATTTTTAATTTTACGGCTTCTATACCATATATACATTACTGAAAATAAACCACCACCAACAAGTAGTGTAACATAACCACCATGTGGAAACTTCTCTAAATTAGCTATTAAGAATGAAATTTCTATGGTAAAATATGTAGTTAGATACAAATAAATCCAAACAGGCAATACCCGATGGCTGACTAAAAAGTTAGCAAACAAAATAGATGTACTTAACATGCAAAGTGTAATGGCCAAGCCATAAGCAGCCTCCATATTGGATGATTTTTGAAAATATAATACCACCCCAATGCAACCTGTTAATAATAGTAAATTAATGCCAGGAATATACACTTGTCCCTTCTCGTCAGTTGGGTAGGTAATCTTCATTTTAGGCCAAAGGTTTAAACGCATTGCTTCGCTAATAAGCGTAAACGAACCAGAAATTAAAGCTTGGCTGGCAATAACCGCGGCTACCGTTGCAACGATAATGCCTATTAGTTTAAACCATTGTGGCATAATACCATAAAAGGGGTTGAAGCCGTTTTCAAAAGCCGCAGCCGTAATAATTTCGTTATGATGTGCTGCCAATAACCAAGCACCTTGCCCCAAATAATTTAATATTAAACAGCTTTTTACAAATATCCATGATATACGGATATTGCCTTTGCCACAATGGCCCAAATCGCTATACAATGCTTCTGCACCAGTGGTACATAAAAATACTGCCCCTAAAATCCAGAAGCCTTTTGGGTAAACGGTTAATAATTCAATAGCATAATGTGGGCTCAAAGCTTTAAAAATACTAAGACCATCAAAAATATGTGTGCAACCCAATGCGGCCAACATACCAAACCATATAATCATTATTGGACCAAACATTTTACCAATATATGCAGTGCCAAACTGCTGTATAAAAAACAGTAAGGCAATAATGCATGTTACAATAATGATAATGGTTTTGGTAGTAATATCGTGCATGGCAGGCAACTGACGTAAGCCTTCCACAGCCGATGTTACAGAAATAGGTGGCGTAATAATGCCATCGGCCAGTAAGGCTGCACCACCAATCATTGCGGGAACAACCAACCATTTTTTGCGCCTACGCACAAGGGCATACAAACTAAAAATACCACCCTCGCCACGGTTATCAGCCTTTAGGGTTAGTATTACATATTTAACGGTTGTTTGCAACGTTAACGTCCAAATAATACACGAAAGCGAACCCAAAATCAGTTCTTCGGTAATACTTCTGCCGTTAATGATAGAGTTGAGAACGTATAGGGGAGATGTACCAATGTCGCCGTAGATAATGCCTAAAGCTATTATCAAACCAGCGGCAGAAACTTTGTTAATGTGCTTGCTCACAGAATAAAAATTTTGCCTAATTAAGTATCAAAAGTATAGTTAAATCCGATGCTGTCGCTTAAATATTGCTTATATAGTGTGCAAGTGCGTAAAATAATACTTATGTGGCACATGCCGTACTAGGCCACAACGCCAATGCCCCGGAGCATGCTAAAACACATTCATAAAATTAAGTAGTTCTAATGACAGATTTTACCCCTTGGTTCAGGGTTTTTTTGTGGAAATAAATCAACAAATTCTGTTGAAAAAACGCCTAAATACATTTGGGTTATATCGCTCTCAAAAGCCAATATCTGATACGGTTTTAGGTAACAAAATGATAAAAAATGCTTTAAATGAGACAGCTAAGAAAGTAACTTATTATCGGATAGATTATATTCTAGCATCTAATAAAGATCTTTTGTAACATTTATAAATTAGTAAATCTAATTCCTTTTATTTTAAATTTTTATAACTACACATGCTTAAAATTTAATTTATATTCTGCTTTTACTATTCTCGGTCTCTCGCCTACCACAGATGGGTTCAACTACCCTAGTTGTGGTTGCAGAATTACCAAACGCTGGTTGAAATATACAATTTACATCTCTGCTCCTTTTTCAAAAGACCCAATTTTAGTGTGTAGTTATTTTTCTATTCCTGAGTATTTTTTATAAATAGCCCGGTAGCCCAATAGTCGTCCAATTGGTGCAAGCGTATACATTAATGCTTTTTGTACTCCTAGTGGAATATTAGCAAGATATGATTTACTGTCAAGGTATTTAAGAAGAACTAACTCCTGAAATAAGCCATATTTTCCATTTTTACTTTTCCCATCGCTCGCAAGCTTAGTCAGGGTTTCTATTAAATAGTCAAAGTCTAACGCTGGTACAACCGAGTGGATATATGTTACAGGAATTTCGTAACTGTTAAAATGGTTATGGGGTTTATTTTTAGGTAATGTTATTTTTTCCCCTGCCGATAAAGTTCTAATACTGCCGTCCAAAAAAATAGTAAGTTGACCCGAAACAACTTCAAATGATTCATCTTGTAAAGTATGGTAGTGATTAGGTACAAGCTGTCCTTTACTTTTAATTGTAGCTTTTAAGGTAATGTGTTTACCATTTGTGTCTTTTGCTATTTCTATAAACTCGTATGAGTCTCCATTTATTGGGTTAGTAGTTATTTGTCCTTTTATTGGCATTTATATATATTTTTTTTACTTTTAGTAGTATATTATTACCTAATTTTTAGTCGAGATAAAAAGGGTGAAAGATGGATTTTGCCTGCCCCATCTTAGTAAATCCAATGTTACCTGCATACCATTTTTCTGTTAGTTTATGTTGGTTTTGATACATTTAAGTAATTGACTTTTTGTCCATTATTCTTAAAATTATCAGAGTAATTGCATTAAGGAATTATTTAATAATCGGCAGTGACATATAAAATATAAATATATTTAGTATCATAAATATTAAGGCAGGCAATGATATCGCAAGGCTATCCTTAACTTTTACCCTGACTGCAACACCTAAAAACATCAACGCGGCGAGCCCACCTGCAGAAATCAATAAAATAAACTGAATTTTTAAACCTACCAGCAAACCCACCGCCCCCAATAACTCTAAAACTGCGGTAAGTGTTCCTATTTTCTCCAGCCCAAACCGTTTGAATTCATTTTTCATTTGTGGTGATGTAAAATATGCAATGCCATAACCCAAAAAAGACATACTTGAAATGATAATAAGCACATTAAGTAAGTTCATTGTTATATTAATTTTAGTGATACAGCAGAAGTGAACAAACATAATATCATTAGGAATAAAGAGGGCATATGCTTCTGCCATGGATTACCCACTTTAAAATGGAAGTATTGTGCTGATAACATGAGAAATGCGATAAGTAATGCCGGAATAAGTACCAAATCTTGGTGCCAAATACCTGCAACCAATAATGTTGACAAAGCTATTTTAGATGAGCCTACTATGGTGCGGGTTAAATCACTCAAGCCGTATTGTTTAAATTCCTTGACTATATTATCGAAACGAAATATCCAAACATAGGCTACTGATAAAGCAACTATGACTTGTGCGATGATAGCGTAATGAATCATTTGTTATTGTTTTAGTTTATTAAACGTATTTATTTAAAATATGTAGTATACCTTATTTTGTTACTAACCTTCTGCTCAAGCTGCATACGCTGTACGCTTGTCTGTTGGATAAAACTTTGATCTTTACAAGTCCATTTGTTTGTAATTTACGGACTACATTTTAATGGTATTGTGGATAAAACCAATTTCGTCCAAAAGGTCCAAAATAGTTTTTGGTTTATCAGCTGTAGCCAAGATATAAAATACCTAAAAATAACTTGATTTAGAGCCAAGGTTATTATCCTTATAGATTTTGTTTCAGTCAATGTAAAGGTTTTCACTTATTCGTCTTAACATCGTCACTATTGCATGGTATTCAAATTTTAATAATTTTATCTGTCATTATCAAAATTGATGGAACTATTTTAACAAAAGTATGAAAGTAGTTTTATAAGTTAAAACTTCTAAGAAACTTGCATTTTAATAAAATGGCTGCCAGTTGTCGGTAGCCTGTAACTAACGCTAGATATTCGGTAATGCATTGTTGTTTAATGTCCATTTTTTGTTGATTTTTAGTCAACCTATATTAGGACGAGTCATACGCTGCTTACCTATCAATAAATGTTAATACCTTATTTATTAAGGAAATTCTTTTATTAGTAAAAGAATGGTCAGTTTGCCAAATTTTGTATTCAAAAAATATTGAACTTAGATTTTTAATAGCTTCTGCAATGTTTTTATTTCTGTCATTCTCGTCAAGCATGATGATTTGTTTTTCTTTTAGTCTTGCAATATTATTTTCTAAGCTAAAATACTCATCTCTTTGTATAACTGGTAGAAATCTGTCTTTGAGTGATCCATTTAGAACAAAATATTTTCCTACTGTATCTGCATTTATATTGTATCCATCCAATTCACTTTCCGTA
This sequence comes from Chitinophagales bacterium, assembly GCA_038327865.1. GTDB lineage: Bacteria > Bacteroidota > Bacteroidia > Chitinophagales > Chitinophagaceae > Parasediminibacterium. Next base: position 16,071 of record JBBQLL010000023.1, read on the forward strand.
AGTTGTCTTTTGTACTGATTATGTATGTCCCAAGCTGACAAGATGAATGCCTTTTTTATTGATGGCAATTGCTGAATTGCTTTTAAGGCAATCCAACCTCCCATGCTGTGTCCAAAAAGCACAATATTTGAAGTGTCAATTTTTAGGGAGTCTTGATATTTGTTGCAAAAAGATACTACGTTAACAACATCTTCCACACAATTTTTAAAAGTAAATTTTCCTTGGCTTCCCCATGAACCTCTGTAATCAAAATAAATCACATTCCATCCATGTGCTCTCACCACTTGTGCAATGTCAAGGTTTCGTTCATTGCCCGGATAGCCATGTAGAAGCAACAATGTAGGATGCTTTTCTGTTCCATTTGCTCTATAAATTAGTCCTGCTAACAGGTCATTATTTGATGGAATAAATAATTCTATTGAACTGGCAGGAGAAGCCTTGTCCCATTTAATGTCTTTTAATACAATGCTGTCTGTTTGAGCAAATGCGTAGCTAGAAATAAAAAGAGGGATTACAATTAAAATCTGTCTGAAAAGCTTGGGCATTGTAAGTTATTTAAAATGTTTGTAAAAAAGTAGGATAGAACGTTAGGCCTTTGTGGCGGGTGTAGCATTAGCAATCCTTCCAACCATAACCATTGCTTGGCTTTTGATAAAGTTAAATATTAAGAACTAAAGTTTAGCGATGTTTTTCCTGCCCGAACAAATGCTGCTATTTTGTTGATGATGATTGCTACAACTTGAAGCCGCACTTGCACAGTTCGTGTTGGGCGAAGTTTTGTCCTGTCCATTCAATTTTTATGCATCCACTCGACTAAAAAGCAAAATCCAATAATTATACCCGATACAATTACACCGAGGATATTTGAATTGTATTGTTGGTTAATTAAAATGACTAATGCTACCATACACAAAATAAATCCTCCCAAAGGAATTATTTTATTACCGCTTATATCATTTGACAACCTAAATCCTGCGAGATTGACAATACCGAAAATTAGCAAGAAGCCAACACTTCCTGCTGTTGATATGCTTTCTAAATCAAGAACATTTACTAAGATTAACGTAGCACTAGCTGTAATCATTAAGCCGATGGGTTTATTCCATAGTTTGGCAAGGAAATGATGTGATAGTTCATCAGCTTCGGCAATTTCGTAACTAACACGACTCCCTCCTAATAAGGAAGCATTTATTGCCGAAAATGTTGATATTAAAGCGGCTACAGTTATAATAGAAAACCCAATTTGACCCAGCATTGGTTTGGCGGCTTCTGCCAAAACATAGTCTTGCGCTGTAGCTATTTTTTGAAATGGAAGTGACCCTACTGTTATAAACGCAATGATAATGTAAAGTGCAATTACAAAAATTATAGAAAAATAATAAGCTCTTGATATATTTTTTTCAGGGTCAATCATATCTGGTACAGCATTAGCAATAAGTTCAAAGCCTTCATATGCCACAAAAATCACCATTCCGCCTGCAAATAATTTTATAGGATTTACCCAATGCGAAATTGCTAACTGAGATACATTCGGGTTTCCAATTAAGCCATAAACTCCGAAGCAAATAAACGCAACAAGAATAACCAATTTAATAATTACAGCGTAAGATTCTATTTTTCCCACAACAATAATGCTGTAATAGTTGATTGTTGTTGCCAGAATAATGATTGCACTGGAATATATATGAAAATCAATCGTTGTGTTATTGGTAATTTTGAAAAGATTGGGCGCATAGGAACCAAATGCAGAAGAATAAAGTGAAAGCATTATAATATAACTTACCCACAAAAGATTATTCATTCCTCCACTAAAAACGGATATACCAAAACCTTGATTAATAAATTTCACAGTTCCGCCTCTACTGGGATACGCTTTAGAAAGATTGACATAGCTGTACGAAGTAATTAAAGCTAAAATTCCAGCAAATAGAAAAGCTAAGGGTGTGCCGCCTTTTGCTATTGATACCGCCAGCCCAAGTACGGCAAAAATTCCACCTCCAACCATTCCACCAATTCCAATAGAAATGGCTTCTTTCAACCCGATTTTTTTAGTTATTAACGACATTCTTTTTAATTTTCGCCCAACGTTAGGGCTTTGCAATGTTAGGGGGGTTAAAAATCCACAAGCCCATAACCGCTGCTGATTGAAAAATAAATGTACAAGATAACAACCAAATGCCCACCGATGCCATACCCGCCCGAACAACTGCTGCCATGTTGCTAGTGATGAAGGTTACAACGCCAAGCCCCAATATGGTAAACCTCTTGTGTTGGCGGCTGGTTTTCTTGGTCATGTACTTTATTACTACACATTAAGCACCGGTACAAGCCCGTACTTTTTAAATACCGTTTTAATTTTTTCAATATCAGGCGGTCCTCCTGCATTTACTATAATGGCAACTTCTTTAAAATAGTCTGGTCCTATTAGTCCGGGTGTTGATACTGCTAATGCTTTAGCATTTTGTTGGCTTAAGTTATTAAATCCGTGTATTACTCCTCTTGGAATAAAACAAGATTGCCCTTTTTCTAATTCTATAATTTCCCCGCCCACTGTGAAGGTCATAACACCTTCAAGTCCATATATAATTTCGTCAAAGCTTTCGTGATAATGAGGCATGGGAACTTTAGCGCCTGTTGGTACATAAAATTCGAACATTGTCATCTGTCCATTTGTGTCTGAAGATTCAAGAAGAAATTTGATTTCAACTTGTCCTATCTTAATTATGTCGTTGTTGTTTTTCATAAGCCTATTTTCTTTTTTATGTACTAAAATTTGTCAATTATTTTGTTCGTTAAACTCGCTGCCAACGTTAGGACTTGGCTATGTGGTGGAGTTTGGAAAACGTAGACCTAAATATATAACTAAAAGCAAAATAGACTACAAAAGTTAGGCCCATGACCATTAGCCCTACTTACACAAACCTAACGTTGTGTGTCGTTTTTTATTTAAGCACAGATAAAAATTTGGTTTTCCCAAATGTCAATGTCCATGCCCAGCCAGCAAGTGTTGCTGCATAAAACGGATAGGCAAAGAATGGCAATGGCTTTGTTAAGGCATTAACAGCATGTCCTGTAAAAATAGATAATGCAGCAATAGCAAATAACAAGGCGGAAATTATACCTGTAAGGCGTACAAACAACGGAAATAGCTTTTGAGAACTGATAACAGCAATGGATAAAGACCATAAGCACATGCCCGTTCCAAATGCAGGGATGGTTTCATTTAAACTTACAGCGCTACTTAAAAATATAACACTTTCAGCTATGATGAATATAAGAAAGCCAGCAGCAACCATATCATGCCCTTTCCTAAAAAAGTATAATGTAAGCAAGGCGGTTGCCAAAATAAGCCCACAACTATCAATAGCCCACAGTATATTTCTAGCTGTATCAGATGGCACAATAGACCCAGTTATACCTAATGTAAAACCGATTGAAAGTCCAATAGCGGCAGTGTTTAACATGTTTTTTTCGTTCATAATAAGTTAATTTAGTTTTTTAAAATTACAGCTAAAGTTACGGATTAGCAATGTTGGGGAATTAGTATTCCTTCAGCCCATAACCGCTGCCGATTGAAAAGAACTTTTTGATAGACTGGTTGCAAAAGGAAAGAACAAAAAACTGGCAATAATTGCGGTGTGTAATAAACTTTTAAAACAGGTTTTTGCTGTTGTAAAATCAGGTATCTTATACCAAGATAATTACGCAAAAAATATTGCCTGATTATTTGGTTTTTTGCACAGTTCGTGTTGGTAGCAGTTTTATTTTCTATGGTTTAAAAAGTAAAGCAGGTTAATTTGAAATGTTCGAGTCTTATATGAGCCAAAAATAATTTCGTTTTGTATAATTCGTGATAGTCCTAAAGAATATCTCGTTTCTAATTTAAAGCTCTTGAATATTTTAAATCCAAGTCCACCCGCAATTGCAATGTCCATCTTTTTGTAATTGTCAAAAACACTTTCATTAAAACTAGTGTTCTCCATTTTTGCGTTTAGTAAAAAATTAAACTCTGGTCCGAGTTGAAAATAAAATTTCTTTGTTGGTTGATATTCTAATAGTACTGGGATAGACAAATATGCCAAATTTGTTGCAGTCGTCCCGCTCGGAATTAATATGCTATTGAAACCTTTATTTGATAAAAGCACCTCCGAGTTTAATAGAAACTTGTTTTTTATTTTAAACTTTGCTATTATTCCTGTATTAAAATTTAGCAGCGTTGAAAAATTGTTTCCATCTGAATTTTTAACGTTAGAAATATTCATTCCAATTTTGAACCCCACATTATTTTGTCCATATAAATGTGTTCCGATTACAATAAAAAAAAGTAAAGGATAAATTTTGTTCATAATCTGAAATTTTTGAGGTCTGAAAAATTGCTGCCAACGAGAGTTTGTGAAAAAACTAAAACGTGATTGATTAGAATTGGATATATGAAAATTCTTTCAATCACCTATCCGAATATCGTCCGAATCAACCTTAGTTCTTTCACAGTCTGACGAAAAAGGCTTTGTGCAGGTTGGAAAATAGTATTCCGTCTGCCCATAACCGCTGCTGATTGAAAAATAAATGTACAATATAACAACCAAATGCCCACCGATGCTACACCCGCCCGAACAACAACCCGCTTATTTAAAACTGTTAATGCTACAACTTTATGCCATACTTGCACAAAACCCCTATTGCCTGCAGTTAACGTTTTCTCTCTTCAAGTGCATGTTGAATACCAATTTGTATTATAGTCTTTAAATCAGCGTCGGCTCCTTGTATAAATATTTGCTCGAAGAAAGAGTTAGAACCTAATTCAATGTATAGTCTACCAAATATTTGTTTAGCGCAGAATGTCGCCATGGATTTAATATCTCCAATTTGAACAGTCACAATTTCTTTTCCATTTAATTTCCCTTTAATTAAATTATAAATTTCGTCACCTACAGATTTGCTGCTTATTATAGGACCGAATTTGTTTAGATTAATAACTGTCATGACCAATTGATTTGTAGTTTAAAATTACTCTTTTCTTCTGGTTTTTCTATATCGCATAGAGTTATCGGATTACGGAGAGGAATTGAAAGATATACTATTGTTCCTTGCCAAAATCCTGTTTTTCCACTTTTTACTTTTCCGAAATCTCTTTGATAATAGTAGCCTTCAGAGTATAAATGAAATCGTCCATTTGTTTGTTTGACTATTTCATCAAGAATCCAAAGACCATATCCCATATGATTTGACATTTCTTTTGAAGTGACACCTTTTTCAACTGATGAAATAAATGTATTTATTCCATCTTTTTTTGGTTTGCCTGCATTAACCAAAGACGTTACAACACCTTGTCCATTATCGGCACAGGAAATTTCAATATTAGAATTATTCCCATTTGCAACAATAATTGACTGTGTATCATCAATTGCATGTTCCCAAAAATTTAGTAAAATTTCACTGAAGCAAATAAAAATCATAGTCACAGCTTTAGGACTAAATGAATAATAACTCTCAATCTGAGGTAAATATTTTTTATTTAATATTTCAGAACTGTATCTGTCGTTTCGCAATAAGGCTTGTGGTGCAATAATAAAATTGTCAGTTACAGAAATTTTTAAATTTGCAAATTCACGTTCGGCTACATTTTTGTCAGCCAAGTATGTAATAATCAGGTTTGTAAATCCATACTTTTCCATAGATTCACGAAAAGGTAATCCCATTAAATACATAGGACCATTAAAGCAGTTTCTTTTAATTGAATATTCTATAACCTTGTAGACTAGTAACACACCAATCATTGAACAATCTCTTACTCTTTCTAAGTCCAAAAGAAATCCCTTTTCATTTTTACCTGATAGACCATATACAGGGGAACAATCTTCAATAAACTGAAGAATTGAATTTGCTCTAAAATGCTTTGGAGCTGTTATGACTCTATTTACTGAATTCATCGCAAAATTTTTCAAATAAAATTATTTCTTTTTCTATACTTTTTAGTCTATAATCAGTTAAGATATTTTTAAAATAGTCCAAAATCTGAGAGGTATGATTTTGAAATTTTTTGGGTATATATAGTTTATTTTTAGTTAGAAATAGATTGATTTCTTTTATTTTATCAAGCATTTGTTTTGATTCATTTTTGTCGAATAGTGTTAGGCTGTCCATTGATTCAAAAAGTTGTTCAAGAATTTTTATTCTTTTTTCATCAATAAGTAATTGCTTTTTATTTGACCTATCTTTATTAGCCAAAATGAGCATACCAATAAAACGAATAACTTCAACCCCAATATTAATCGAAATAAGAATTATTAGAGTTAAGATTAAGGAATGGTTATTCTTGTTTATTGAATCAATTAAGTCTTTCAGTGATGAATAGTCATTCATGATTTTTATTTAGGTATATACAGTTTCTTACTAACATACTTTTCAAGTAAGAATAATCCTTCGGGTTAATGACGCCCAATTCAAATATAGACGTATGTTTTTGAACACAACAATACAACATACGCACATTTTTTTGTTGGCTATTACCAACAATACAACATGCACTACTCTATAAAACATGCGGCAATACAAAGTCGAGTATTCTTTTTTTCTAGTAGTCGGCGCCTCACCGCCTGTATATACTTTAAATTAATTAGCGGCTGGTGCCATACCAGCCACTAGTTATATATTATTGCCATCACGCCTTTGGCGGCACCATTTCCGCCTCTTTACTTGCACTGCCTCTTGTATCATTTAGCCGTCTCGCAATAAAATAGCTATCTACAAAACTTTTATGGTTGGCCGTTAGCTGTCCTTCTATTAGGTCATCTAAATCTATAAGGGTGGTTTTGGCTTTATGAAAAAGGTCTATTAGCGTAGCGGTGCTGTTTGTGTGGGTTATATCTACCACATCTCTTTCGGCTGTTTTTGGTTGGGCATCGGTTATGGCGGTGGTAAGTTCGCTAAGGTTTGCTGCTGTTATTTTATAAGGCAACAAAGCGGCCTTATGGGGCTGTATGGCACTTACCATGGCTGTACAAATGCTTAAGCCTGTTGTATCGGGACTATCGTGTAGGTCGCTAAAACTATGGGCAACTGCTTTTAGTAATACGGCATCGTTTATTTTACGGGCATACGGTTTTGCTTTTACACTTAGTGCCGCCGCAAGGGTAAACACCGCATCTAATGCACTGTTTTTATTGGTGGTAAAGCCGCCAGTATCAGTGCTTTGGTTTAGCTGAGCAGCTGTGGTAATTTGTGCGGCGATGGCTTTGAAAATGTCAATTGTTTCACCAATTAATGGTTCGGCGCTAACAATAGGTTCGTTAGCTGCCAATAATTGTAGTACCACATTGTGCATGGTTTGGTAATTGCGTTGTTTTTTGTTCATTCGTTAGTTTTTAGATTCCGAAAATAACATTAATTAATAATAAAATAAAATATTTTCCTATATTTTTTATTATATGTTAATAAGCGATAGCTTTTTGTAGGTCGGCAATTTGCAAAAGGATGCCTCCAAACTATAAAAGGAAGGTTGCAATGTATCAAAGGATGCCTCCAACTAACAAAAGCGTGGCTACAAACTGTAAAAGGATAACTGCCATATACAAAAGGCCGCCGCCGCCTAACAAAAGGGTAGCTCCAAACCATAAAAGGATAACTCCAATGTACAAAAGGATGCCTCCACTTAACAAAAGGATGGGGGGCGATGTGCAAACAGCCTGCAATTAATACTGTGTACTGATTTAATAGGGGGTACTAATTTCTTACAAATACTACAGTACCGCCTTAGGTACCAATTTGCAGCCCTTTAACCGATACACATAAAAGTATCTAACCGTTTTGCCACCACGTACTTGGTTAATGGTTTGGGGTGGTGAGATGGTTGTAAAATATTGCCCATAAGCTTCGGCTACATTAAAGGGCAGGTTAGATGGTACAATACAGTAGGCATCGCAGCCAATGGTTAGTGGTGGGCGTTGTTTATTTAGCCATGCAAACTTGTGAATATCGGCCAAGCTGCCAATGCCTAAAACCCTAAGCCCAGTAACCCTGCTGGTATAAAATTCTAAATGCCCCGCAGGAAACCATTTACCCACAACTATGGCGGCATTGGGTTGCATAATGTTAGTGGCAACATCTTGCTTAACCAACGTATTAAAGTTGTTGCTAAAGTTTTTCCAACCGCTAATGTCTAAAGTGGGGCAATACTCACCGTAATTCTCTTTGTTTTGGCTACCAAAATTCATAGGTGCAAGTTGTACTGCCAACACACCAATTAGTAATATAAAGACCACTAAACCACCTGCCATTTTTATAAACCATGGGTACACTTTTTCTGTGGTAACTTCTACAAACTTAGCGGCCAAAAAGTATAAAGGAATATAGCCTGGGCCACTCCAATGCGGCAAGGTTGGGTTGAACAATGCAATGCCCCAAAACAAAAAAATCATGGGCAGGCTCATGCACAACAACCAAGTGGCAGTAGTAGCTGGCAATAGTTTTTTATGCCTAATAAAATATACTGCCGCTGTGATGATGAGGACAAAAACAACGGGATTTTGATACAACAACTCGCCCACAATTTCTTGCAACAAATCGTTCCATTGTATAGCCGTATGTGTTACCCTTTCTGCATGAAATTTATAGGTAATAAAATCGTTTTCGATGTTCCAATACACAATGGGCAATAAACAAACTAAGGTGATTATAATGCCAATATACAACCGCCAATTTAACAACCATTTACTGCGTTTTAGTAAGATGAATAACCCAAAACCTGCCCATAAATACAGACCATGCACTTTGCACAAACAAGCCAAGCCTATTAATAAACCTAGCCATAGCCACAACTTAGTTTGTAGTTCTTTTTGCTGAAAAACAATCAGGCTCATTACGTACAAAGCGGCTGTGTACAAAGGCATTTGCGGACTATCGGGCAAAATAAATAAGCCAGCTATAATACCTGCATACACCGAACAATTGTAAATGAGTGCGGCATACCAACCAGTTTTTTCGCTACCGATTATTTTGCCAATATGAAATATGAACCAAGATGCTATAGCACAGCCTAAAATAGCTCCCAAACGAATGCTTATATCGTTTGCCCAATGCAGGTTTAAAGTAGTAAGGCGTATTAAAAACCCCACCATTGGTGGATGATCGAAATGGTTATAATCTGGCTGTAGAGCATAGGTCCAATAATACACTTCATCGTTACCCAACTCAACAAAACTGGCCACTATTATCTTAATAATAACAGTAGCCAGTAGTAAAATATAGAGGTGCTTTTTGTAGTTGCGTTCAGGCATCATGTTACAAAAGTAACTTGCTTAGGGTTGCTTATCAAAAGCTGCTTTTACTGCATCTAAATGGGCAATAAATTTGGGAATGTCTGAATCGTAACCATATTTTTTATCGCTTAAAGGGTTGCCTTTTAAGTCTAAAAACATATACAATGGTTGGGCGTTCAAATTAAATTTTTGAGACTCGTAGTCTAAGTTTTTTTCTCCAACGGTTACAATTTTCTCACCTGTTTTATTGGTGTATTGTTCTGCAATTGGCAGTTCTTCTTTTTCATCTACATATAAACTTACCAGTACAAAATTGTCTTTTATCCGTTTCAATACCTCGGGGTTACTCCATACTTCTTCTTCCATTTTGCGGCAGTTAGCACAAGAGTGTCCTGTAAAGTCTAGCATCAAGGGTTTGTGTAAAATTTTGGCTGCTGCCATGCCTTCCTCTAAATCAAAATAAGCGGTCAACCCAAAAGGTACATGCAGGTTATCAATGTACTTTTTGGGTGGTTGGGCAGCATTATTTTTTGTTGTTATAGCTTGATTTGAGCCAATACTGTATCTTAAATTTTCTAAGTTAAAATCTTGTGTTGTTGCGGGCGGAATGAAGCCTGATAAGGGTTTTAATGGGGCACCCCACAAGCCTGGCACCATGTACAATGCAAATGAAAATGCTGCAATGGCAAAAAATAATCGCGGAACACTGATGAACTTTAAATCGCTATCGTGAGAGAATTTTAGCTTGCCCAATAAGTATAAACCCATTAGTGCAAATACGATAATCCATACTACTAAAAACACATCTCTGTCTAGCAAATGCCAATGATAAGCAAGGTCAACATTCGATAAAAACTTCATTGCTAAAGCCAATTCTATAAATCCAAATGTTACTTTAACCGAATTTAACCAACCACCACTTTTTGGTAATGATTGCAACATAGATGGGAAAAAGGCAAATAGAGAAAATGGTAATGCCAGCCCTAAACCAAAACCAAACATGCCAATGATTGGTGCAATGCTTACACCTTTGCTACTAGTTTGCCCTAGCAGTGTGCCAACTAAAGGGCCAGTACATGAAAACGATACAATTACCAACGTTAATGCCATAAAAAAGATGCCAGAGATGCCGCCTTTGCCCGCTTTTTCATCGGCTTTATTGGCCCAACTATTTGGTAACGTTAATTCAAAAGCTCCAAAAAATGATGCGGCAAATACAATAAAAATAGCGAAGAATAATAGGTTAGAAATGGCAGAGGTAGAAATGGTATATAATGCTTTATCGCCAAAAATGAGCGTAATAAGAATAGTAGGAATGGTATAGATTGCAATGATAGATAAAGAGTAAATAACTGCATTTCTTACGCCAGCTTTTCTTGAGCCGCTACGTTTTAAAAAGAAGCTTACCGTAACAGGAATTAATGGAAACACGCAAGGCGTAATAATGGCCAATAAGCCTGTGCCAAAGCATAATAAAAATATACTTAGTAAGCTATTATCTGCTTCTTTTCTAGCTGCTGATGTAGTTATTTTATTTGGTTGAATGGAAACTTTAAAATTTTCTTCACCACTTGGGTAAGTATCGCCCGCTTTTACCAGCCAGTTAAATGCTGCTTTAAATGTAACAATCCTATCGGTACTTATATGTAAAGGATAGATAAATAGTACGCTATTGCTAAATGTCCTAAAGTTGGTAGTGTCACTTTCTTTTACCAATTGCATAGCACCTTTTTCTATGATAGAATCGGTAAAGTTTACCCAATTTTTAAAGCTACTATCCACCTTTAGTGAGCTAACAAAAACATCATCAATACTCCTTTTTTTGATAGAGAATAATTGTGTGCCTTTAGCAATTTTAGCCGTAATTGTTAGATTAACAATAGAGTCGTTAACGGTTTGTGTTGCAAAACTAAACTGCACAGGTTTTACGTCCTGTGCAGTACTTATGTTTAATGTGGTTACAGTTAATAATAGTAGTAAGAAAAATCTATTCATGTGTTAAGGGAGCTTTATATCGAATGTTTTTTTGGTTGGTGGTAAGCATTTTTCATCATCACAAACCATGTATTCAACTGTGCCACTAATATTTGTTTTTATACCAGCTTTTACTTTTATGGCTTGAGCAAATACTACCTTATTGCTATAAAACAATACATCTGTTTGAAAATTTTTATCATATATTTTTTCTAGTTTACCAGCTTCTTTTACTTTACCAACTAAAGTTATTAATGGGTTATTTTTAAAAGTAATGGTGGTAGGAACAGGCCCATTTTTGCCAGTATTTTGAGAATAAATATGCCAATGGTTATCTATACTCGCTGTAATAATTACATGGTAAGTAGCACCAACTTTTTCTGCCTCATACTTCCAAGAAACTGGGTTTTGTACTTGGGCATTTAAGTTAATTAAGCCTATTGAGAATAACGTAGCTAATATTATATTTTTCATCTTTTTGTATTAATTATCTATCATTTTTAGAAATTGGGTTTATCAATGTGCCTATCTGTCTATGTGGTAAAATCTACTTTAATTCAATCCCAATATTTCAAAAACTCGTAAGCCATCTTTATTGCCCAAAATATCGTTAGTGGCTCTTTCTGGGTGTGGCATCATACCAAAAACATTACCTGCTTTATTACGTATGCCAGCAATATTCCTTACAGCACCGTTTGGGTTTGCTTCATCTTCCAAAACACCTGTTTCGTTGCAATAACGAAATATAATCTGACCATTTTCTTCCAACTCATTCAGTGTATTATCATCTGCATAATACCTGCCTTCACCATGTGCGATTGGTATTTTTAAAGCATCGGTTGTATGTTGCAAAAACACATTTTTACAAATAAATTGTTGATTGGCATTTTGCAATAACACGCCTGGTAACAAACCACTTTCGCACAAAATTTGAAAGCCATTACAAACTCCTAGAACCTTGCCGCCATTATTGGCAAAGTCAATAACAGCTTGCATCATAGGGCTAAAACGTGCAATGGCACCACACCGTAAATAATCGCCATAACTAAAGCCACCTGGCAGTACAATGCAGTCATTGTAAGTGAACATACTTAGGTCATTATCTTTATGCCAAAGCATAATTACTTCTTTACCAAGATCTTTTTCCAAAGCATCTTGCATGTCTCTATCGCAATTAGAACCTGGAAAAACCACTACTCCAAACTTCATAGTTTATAGTTATTAATGGGTAATAAAATGAACACTGTAAAAGTAACTAGATAGCCGTTAATGCTATTCTAATTTTTAATTAATACCCAATTATTATGGATGATAATAACGATTGCTAATGCAAAAAATAAATTTGGCACTAGCATTTTTTTCGGATACAAAAATATATTGGCAATAATTGCGGCTAACGGAATAATACTTAATGCAGCAGATTGTAAACCAGCATTATAAAATATAAATGGAATAATCATCAGCATTACCACCATTACCATCATGATATTCCAATTTTTACGAATTTGAATAACCATGCGATTATTATTGTTGGTAAGTGTAATTAAACCAGCAATTAATAATATGGCTATGGTTGCAAGACTTATCCAAAACCAAACATCGGCTATTGGTACTACCAGCCCAAATTTGGCACAAGGTAAAAAGGTAGGTAACAAATTTATTTTATCGTTTAAAAATAGCAAAGCACTAATAATATAAAAAGGCATTATGATACCTATGAGCAATACAAACCACTCGCTAATGATGAAAGGCCGTACAATTGCTAACGCAAAAAATACAACTGCAATAAGCATGGCTGTAGGTTGATAACACAAAATGGCAGCTCCAATAATTAAGCCTGTGTTAAATAGTAGGCTTTTAGGTAATGGATTGTTATATAATTTACTTAGCTGGATAAATATCCAAATAACAAAAGTATTAGCAATTAATGCGGGCGAAATTGTTGCCCATTGTGGAAAAAAGCCAGTTAATAAAATGTAGCTCATAGCAGTTGTAAAGCTATTGTACTGAAACATTTTATACTCGTTAAGTAATATATTTAAACGTATGGCTTGCAGGAGAATAATTGCTATGTACAGTAAAGCTATCATGCCTTTAGGTAATGCAATTAGGTAAGTTGTAATCACAAAAGATGTAATACCGCTATCCTCTGAGGTTGCAATAGTGGGTGTACTAATTAATAAATGTGTGTGAACAAGAAGGCATAAAAATATTAAAAAAAACACACTTACAAACGACTTATCTCTAAATAAAAAAACCACAATTATTTACTTAATTTAAAAAGTTACATATCTACTTTGGCAAAGCAAATGTAGTTTCTATATTGGCATGGTATAATTATCTGTCGGCTACCTGTTTGCTTGCTTTGGCGAGGCATAAAATCGTAGCCACGATCGAGGTTTTTAAAAGTGGGTGCCCGTGTAACTTGTCCATCTGGCGAAATACTTTGATCGCTTAAAAGCATTTGTCTTTTTTCTTGGTTATTGAACAAAAAATGCAGATCGCCACCTGTATTCATTACACCATAACCAATAAAATTATCGCTATTATCATCGTATTGCGATTTACGAATAATATTCCCCCAATCCATCTTTCCTGAGCCATCAATAGATAAAATGGCCACATTATCTGCATAATATCTTACAACATTGTTTATAGATCCATATCTATTATATGGATAGTTATAATAACCAAAAGGAGAATTATTGTAATAATAATAATTGGAAAGGCTATTGCCATAAGGCGAGCCAAAATAATCCCAACGATTATTTGCACCGCCTCTAGATGACGTGTAAACGCTTTCAGCAGCTATAATAAAGCCACCATCTTTTTTCATAATAATATTTCGTAAAAAATAATCGTTAAAAGCCATTTTTAAACTACCATCACTTTTTGCTTCACCTCTAAATTCGTCAGTGAATACAATATTGGAATTTAATAATTCTTTACCTGTGTTCTTATCAAATAAATAACAATACAGTCCATCAATATTACCACGCCTTTGCTTACTGCCAAACGATGTAACTAGGTAATGTTTATTAAAATTGTCAACCTTAATTCTTACATCATCTAAGTACAAACTTTTAATGTTTAAGTCGGTTGCAAGCAAAGTATTGCTACCCGCTTTTTGTTGTAGCAGTACAATTTTATAAATATTGTCGTTTTGCCCTTTACCAGATGTTTTAATACAAACCATATCGCCATCGTTATCCAATTGAAACTCAGTTAATACATCGTTTCTTTCTGGCATTTGTATGGCAATCTGAGCTTTATTTTGCAGTGTCAAATCTTTGTTAAATAGCGATGATGTTAAGTAATGTATCCGTTCGTTTTTACTGTTAATCTTTACAACCATTATTTTTTGCTTATCTTCGCTATTTAAAACCGTATAAATTTTATTAGACGCACTAAAATTTATTTCGGTGGTATCTAGCTGAATTGGTTCACCAATTTTTTTTGCTGTAGCATCTAATTTTACAGCCATACAATATACAATATTGCGTTTTTGATATTGGTAAAACATGTAATAAAAATCTGCATATTGCAAAAAGTCGGCGTTGAAAATCCTATCAGGTAAAAAATTAAGTTTTACTTTTTCAATTTGCTTCATATTATTATCAAACGAAGAGATAAAGTGGTTATCTCTATAGTTTTTATAAATATGAAATATACCGTTCATCTTACCCATAACCTCAAAATTCATATCTCTAGCATCTTCTCTATCTGGTTCAGAATAACTAATTAGTTGGGCTTGTGTTGCTTGGTTGATAAGCAGTATAAATGCCATAAATAATACCGTACACTTTTTCATTGGTTACATCTCTTTTGTAGGTTAAAATTAAGGGTACAGTAGCAAACCTTATTCCACAATTAATAAAATAAACCTCATTATCGAAAATTATTACAATTATCATCTACCAACGCTAGGAACAACTGCAAGGCTTTCGTTACCGTCGTAACCAACGCTTTGAACAGCAAAAAAATAATTATCCTTACTATATGGCAATTGAAAATCGGTTGATGTAGTAAAAAATTTTTTCTGCCAATAAGCGCTAGTAGTTTCACGCATTAAGATATAGTAGCCTTTTACCTTGCCTGTTTTTGGTTGTTTCCAATATAAGAAGCTATAATTAGTTAGTCTTTTTACATCAATTTTTACGTCCTCTGGCATGGCAGGAGCTTTTGCAAGGTTGGCAAGATTGGCCAAATTAATGCCAGTATTTTTGCGTAAATATTCATAATCTATAAACTCTGGTAAGTCGCCATATTGAATACCATTTTCTTTACGCACATCTTGGTGTTGATGGTAATAATTCTCGTTCATCTCGGTAAAACGTACTGCTGCGTATCCGTTTTCAACATAAGGTGTATGATCGCCACCACGTAAAAAACGATCATTTCTATAAACCATTACTACTTCAATATTCTCAACATAACGTTCGCCAACTTCTTTAATGTAACGTGCCAGTTGACGGGATTTTCCATCGTTTTCTAAACCTAATTGACGGATATTTCTGGCAATTTTACCGGTATCTAAAACCGATAAACCTTCGCTAAAAACGCGAATACGAGTGTTATCTATAATATTGGTTTCGCTACTGTTATTACTACCCATAATATCATTATTTAATACAGCTTCAATATTTATATTGGCAGCTTTCATTTTATTAGCCATGTATGCAGCACCCAATAAACCTTGTTCCTCACCACTAACTGTTATAAAAATAATGGTTGCAGGAAAGCTGCGTTTGCTCATAATTCTAGCACATTCAATTACCGCTGCAGAGCCACTGCCATCATCGTTAGCCCCTGGTGCATCATTCACTCTATCCATTACATTGGTACGCATATTATCAAGGTGGCCACTTATTAAAAAGATGCGTTTATCATATGGGTCAGTACCTTTTAACGTAGCTACCACATTACCCAAAATAATAGTACTATCAACACGTTTGCCATCGGGCTTGTAAGTGGTGGTATCAATAATAGCTGTTAATCTGCCATTACTTTGTTTGGCAAAATCGTTAAATTTATTTAACACCCAAGTACGTGCAGCACCAATACCTCTATTAGCATTTATTTGTGTATTCAAAGTATTGCGTGTGCCAAAAGCCACCATTTGTTTAATGTATGATTCTAATGAATCTCTAGAAACTTCCTTAACCATTTTATCTATTTCAATATCACGATTGATAATAGTTTGTGCCGATAAATTAGTGGCTAAAAAAATGGCTACTGCCAATAAATAATATTTGCTCATAAATAATTTTGTTAAGTTTTAAAGATAGTAACTCAGGAATGTTATAATTACAATTTTTTATGAAAGGTGACTACATCACAATTGCCAAAATGCCTTAACCCTTGCTGCTGCATTTTGCTGCACACTTAAATAGTATAAGTTGTAATCGGCTATATGATAGTTTTTGCCCATAAAAAATAAGTTGCCAAAAAAGTGTGGTTTTTGCGTCCATAAAATATGATTTTTAATATTTGCCCCAGCAACTTTAAGCATTAGTTTATTAAATTTTAATAGTATAGCACCTTTATTTAAATCCCTTGTGGCATTGGTTTTTGTGCTATCCCATGTTAATGGGTTGGTTACAATTATGGGCGTTTTTTCATTGGCAATATATGCTGGTTCATAACCCTCTTTAAATGTTCGCCAACTGCAAACGCAACCTGTTTGGTAAGGTGTATTGCAAGCTTTAATTGCTGTAAAAAAATTCACTTCTACAGGTATGCCAACCAAGTAAGCAGCTACTAATTTTTTTTGTAAAAGCTTACCATCAAAAAACTCTTTTAACAAGCGTTTAGCATGTGTGGTGCCTTGACTATGCGAGGCAATAATAATTGGCCTGCCGTTGTTGTTATGTTGTAAATAATAGGTAAAAGCAGTTTTAATATCTTGATACGCCAATTCAAATGCTGCAATGGCTTCGGTGGTATCAATGTTGCTAATAGGAAAGTAAGCTTGTATACTAGCTTGCCTATATCGAGGTGCAAACACGCGCCCAACTTGGTTAAAAATACTTGCTTGATAAAGGATTGTTGAGTAATCTGTTTTGGCATTTAAATCTGGATTATCAACAGGAGCATTATTTCCTAATTCTTTTAAGAGAGATGTATAAGTAGTTGGATGAATAAAGAACACATCAATTGTACTATCTGGTGTGTGTTTGTCAATCAGCGACCTTGGTACACTGTCACTTGGGTCGTACTTATAAGGGTGTGCCGCCCAATAATTTAAGCTGTTATAATCTGGTTTGCCATCAGCGCTTTTAAAAGCATAATTACTTGCAAAGCGGTGGTATTTATTGCTGCAACTTGCTAGGATTGTTATTATACAAAAACAAAAAAATAACTGTTTCATTTTTTAAAGATAGAGTTGAGAATTTAATGAAAAGAGATGATTGTCTTTTTTGGGTAAAAATTTTATAAATTAAATATGTCCACATAGTTCTCTGGCAAAAATTATTTCAATTGATCCAATCGGTAAATCATTGGTTAGAATCATTTATG
Source organism: Chitinophagales bacterium (assembly GCA_038327865.1). Classification (GTDB taxonomy): domain Bacteria; phylum Bacteroidota; class Bacteroidia; order Chitinophagales; family Chitinophagaceae; genus Parasediminibacterium. The sequence continues at coordinate 33,821 of JBBQLL010000023.1, forward strand.
TCAATAGTAATAATCACTTAATATGTAATGTTTTTTTGTACTTTTGATGGCTAAAATAGCATTATGTCAATACCAGTAGTTGATTTGTCAGATTTTTTAAGCGGAAATCCAGAAAAAAAAAGTGCCTTTGTACAAGCATTGGGTCAAGCATACGAAACAGTAGGTTTTGTGGCCTTAAAAAATCATGGCATTCCAGACCATCTTATTGGTGAATTATATGAATATGTTCAGCAATTTTTTTCTTTACCATTAGATAAAAAGAGCGAATATGAAGTACTTGGTTTATCAGGGCAACGTGGCTACACAAGTTTTGGGCGTGAACATGCAAAAGGCTCGGAAGCACCAGATTTAAAAGAGTTTTTTCAATTTGGGCAAATGGTTGTTGACGGAGACCCAATTAAAGCTGAGTATCCCGAAAATGTACAAGTTAATCAGTTAAAAAAGTTTAACCCAACATTAGAGGAAGCATATCGTAACTATGAAATAAGTGGTAAAGCATTGTTGCAAGCTATTGCCTTGTATTTAAGATTAGATGAACACTATTTTGATAAATATATCCACAACGGTAATTCTATTTTACGTTGCATACATTACCCACCAATTACAGTAGAACCAAAAAGTGCTATTAGGGCTGAACAGCATGAGGATATTAACTTGATTACACTACTAGTTGGGGCATCTGCGGATGGGTTAGAAATATTAACTAAGCAAGGTGAATGGGTAGCTGTAACGTCTTTACCAGAACAAATAGTTGTAAACGTTGGCGATATGCTGCAACGCCTTACTAACAACAAATTAAAGAGTACCACGCATCGTGTAGTAAACCCAAGGAGAGAGCATTGGCATACCTCAAGATTTTCTATGCCTTTCTTCCTGCATCCAAGAAGCGAAATGAGTTTAGCTTGTTTAGAAAGTTGTATTAATGATGCCCATCCAAAAGTTTATGTAGATGTAACAGCTGGTGAATATTTGGATGAAAGGTTAAGAGAAATTGGCTTAAAAAAATAAATGAAAACAACTATTTTATTGTAGAGCGAACCAATGAAAATTGTTCGCCTTTTTTATGTCAATAACTATTAGAATAGATAGTTTATAAAACGCAAGAAGGTCAACAAGACTGAAGACCCTCTTACTTACTAACCCATTAAATTCTACTGCTAATGTATAAAAATGACCTGTATTGTCAAATTTTTTTTAGAAAGCATTCGTAGTTTCAACAAAAAAAAATCATTTGAGCTAATTCTTAACTCATTTTATTAAATACATATTTATTTTTAATCCATTTTATTCTTTTTGAATTATTTATTATTTTTTTTAAATAATTTTTTGATTGTTAAATTATTATTACTAATTTGGCATAACTTTAATTATTCTTTAACTAATTTTTAACTCAAAACACTAGATTTATGAGAAAATTATGCACACTAGTATTGTGCTTTCTAATGGCTGCTTCACAGCTATTAGCACAAACAACAATGGTATCAGGAAGGATAACAGATGACAAAGGGCTTCCACTTGAAGGAGTTACGGTTTTAGAAAAAAATACTAAAAACGGAACCCTTACAGATTCTAAAGGTGTTTTTAAATTGTCTGTAAAACAAGGTGCAGTCTTGGTTATTTCAGAAGTTGGCTTTGAAAAAGTTGAAGTTAAATCTTCTTCTTCTTCAATTGGGGTTAGTCTTAAAGTTTTTAAAGATGATTTAAGCGAAGTAATTGTAACTGCACAAGGTATCAGTAAATCTAAAAAAAGTTTAGGTTATGCAGTATCTAGTGTTGGTAAAGATTTGCTTGAACAAAGACCCGAAACAGACGTGGTTCGTATTTTAAATGGTAAGGCTGCTGGGGTTAACATTTTAAATTCAAGTGGGTTAAGTGGCAGTGGTACAAATATCAATATTAGGGGTATTAGCACTATTACGGGTAGCTCTCAACCATTGTTTGTTGTTGATGATGTACCTTTTGATGGCGGCACAAATACTAATTCTAATTTTACATTTGGTAACCAAACCTCAAGTCGTTTTTTAGATTTAGATCCTAACAACATTGAAAATATTAGTATTCTAAAAGGATTATCTGCTACTACATTGTATGGCGAAGCTGGACGTAATGGTGTAATATTAATAACTACTAAAAGTGGTAGTTCAAGAAAAGCAAAATTAAAATCAGAAATTTCTATTACCCAATCTGTATTTGCCACGCAAGCAATTTTGCCCGAATATAATGAATCGTATGGTGGTGGCTTTGATTTAAGTCTAGGTATTGCTTTTTTTAGTAACTGGGGTGCAAAATTTACTAACCCACCAGCACAAGTAGTTCACCCTTACGATAAAGCCGCTTTAAATGGAGCATTTCCACAATATAAAGGTGTACTTTACGATTATAAATATTACAATAGTGTACCTAAGTTTTTTAGAACTGGTGTAAATAGCACAACTTCTATTAATGCCAATGGTGCCAATGATAAATCATCTTACAATCTTAATTATACTTACACAGACGACCAAGGATATTTAACTGGTAACGGTTTGTATAAAAATGCTTTAAGTATGGGTGGTACATCAAAACTATCCAACCATTTTACTGTAAGCGGCACACTTAATTATACAACTACTAAAGTGTCATCGCCACCAGTGAGTACAAGTTTTGGTAGTAATCCTACTAATGCGTCTATTTTTGGTAACGTAATGTACACACCAACAGCGGTTGATTTAAATAATCTACCGTACGAAAACCCATTTACCCACGCTTCATTATATTATCGTAATAATAATGATATACAAAACCCTCGTTGGACTTTAGCTAACTCTTTTGTTAAAGATAATACCACGAGAATTTTTGGTAAAGCGCAAATAAAATATGATTTGGATAAACATTTTAATGTTTCTTACAGATTAGGTTTTGATGATTATACAGAGTTTCAACAATACTCCCAAAATAAAGGTGGTATACAAACACCAACTGGCGTTTTAAGAACTTCTACTGGTTTAAATAGTATCAGAGACCATAGTTTTTTAGCATCATATAATACAAGTATAAATAAAGATCTTACATTAACAGTTGATGGTGGTGTAAACTCTCGTAGATTATCATATAGTCAAACAGGTTTATATAGTCAACAACAATTAGTATATGGGTTAGTAAACCACGGTAATTTTGTAAGTCACGATGTAAATAGTGAAGATGGTAGCACATTAAACTACGATCAACAAACATTATCAACAGGTATTTTTGCTCAAGCAGGTTTAGACTTTAAAGAGTATGCTTTTTTAAATATTGGTGGAAGAAACAGCTGGGTTTCAACAGCAGAAAGTGCTAATAGAAGTATTTTCTACCCAAGTGCAAGTGTATCATTTGTGCCAACATCTGCCATTGAAGCGCTAAAAAATAGCAAAACCATTAATTATTTAAAATTAAGATTAGGCTATGCAACAAGTGCCAATTTCCCGTCACCATACTCAACAAGAGCGGCACTAAATATTGGTACCAGATCGTTTTTAAGTAGTACAGGTACACCAATTAATACCAACTCAATACCTAACTTATTGCCAAATCCAAATATCAAACCAGAATTATTGGGTGAAGTTGAAGCAGGCGTTGAAGGTAAATTTTTCAATAATAGATTATCTGCTGATATTACTTTGTACAGTAAAAAATCAAAAAACCAAATTCTATTTAGATCACTAGACCCATCTACTGGTTATACTAGCCAACAAATAAATGCAGGTAGTGTTAGTAACAAAGGAATTGAAATTGCGTTAGGTTATACCGTAATTAAAAAGAGAGACCTTACTTGGCAGCTAGACGTTTTATATACACTTAATAAAAGTTTAGTAAGTGATATACCTGATGGGATTTCTCAAATAAATACAGGTGGATTTACCAACTTAGGCACATTTGCAAGAAACGGTAGTCCGCTTGGGGTTATCATGGGCTATGCTTTTCAAAGAGACCCCTCAGGCAAAACAAACCAACGTTTGGTTGAACAAGCTACGGGTAATTATTTAACAGCAAATTCAATAAGTGTTCTAGGCGATCCAAACGCACTATATAAGTTAAATGGAATAAGCACCTTAACGTATAAGAGATTTAGTTTTAGAGTTCAAGTAGATTATTCTGCTGGCGGTGTAATGTATTCAGGTACTTCAGGCACACTATTAGGTAGAGGTGTTACGAAAGATACTGAATTTGATAGAGCTTTACCTTACATTTTACCAGGTGTAGATAATAATGGCAAGCAAAATACGGTGCAAATTAGTGCTACACAGGCATACTTTACCAATACTGTTGCAGGTGGTGCGGCTGACGAAGCAAGTATTTTCGATGCAACTTTCGTAAAGCTAAGAGAAGCTTCATTAGCCTATAGCTTACCAGCGAAAATGTTAGAAAAATCACCGTTTGGTTCAGTATCTATTTCTATATCAGGCAGCAACCTTTGGTATTATGCCCCTAATTTCCCTAAATATGTACATTTCGATCCAGAAGTTAATGGTTTAGGCGTAGGTAATGGTAGAGGTCTTGATTTCTTGTCAGGCCCTTCTGCAAGACGCTTTGGTGCTAGTATAAAAGTTACTTTTTAATCTAAAAACGAAATTTTATGAAATTTAAGAAAATAATTATCCTGAGTTTGTTCGCCGCTTGTTTAGGAAGTTGCAGTAAGGATTTAGATCCATTATTGGACAACCCAAATTTGCCATCTACCACCACAGCGGATGTAGATTTATACCTAAATACAGTAGAGTTAAATTTTAATGGTTTTTGGTCAACTGCCTCAGATTATGGGGCTCAACTAACTAGACAACAATTAATGGGTGGTTCGTCATTGTATAACAATGCCTATTCGCCTCAAAACTTCGATGGTATGTGGACTACCGCATACACTGGTATTATAAAAAATGCAGACGCATTAATTCCAATAGCATCGGCTCAACAGAAGTTTGTACAATCTGGTATTGCAAAAGCTTTAAAAGCATTTACAATTGGTACCTTAGTAGATATTTTTGGTGATGTTCCAGCTTCGCAAGCAAATTTAGGTATAGCAAATACAAGCCCCTCTGTTGATGGTGGTGCTGCTGCTTATGCACTTGTACAAACTTTGCTAGATGATGCGATTACCGATTTTTCGAAAACAACAACCAGTGCTTTAAATACTAAAACAGATCTTTTTTATAATGGATCTGCTACAAAATGGACAACTTTAGCAAAAACATTAAAACTTAAGTTTTACATGCAAACCCGATTGGTAGATAATTCAGTAGGGCCTAAAGTAATTGCACTTATTACGGAAAATAATTTAGTAAAAACAGCCGCTCAAGATTTTGTATTTAAATATGGTATAAATTTAAGTGCACCGGATAATAGACATCCGCACTACGCTGCCAATTATGTAAACTCTGGTGGTCCAGGCGAGTATATTAATAATTATTATATGTGGATGGTAGCTGCTCAAAAATATGGTGGTACTGTAAACTTTAATGGCGATCCTAGGTTGCGTTATTACTTTTATAGACAAGTTACCAACTATGCTAGTGCTGATCAGAATTCAATGCCTTGCTCTGTGCAAGCAAGTGCACCCGCTTGGTATGCTAGTGTACCTGACCAAACTACCTACTGTGCAATTGGTAGAGGTTATTGGGGTAGAGATCACGGCGATGCAAGTGGTACACCGCCAGATGGTAACTCTCGTACAGCTTGGGGTGTTTACCCTGCGGGTGGTCAGTTTGATGCAGGTACTGGTGGTAATGTAAGCTTAGGTTCTGGTAATGGTGGTAATGGTATTAACCCAATATTTCTATCATCTTATACATCATTTTTAAAAGCAGAAGCAGCATTAGCATTTAATACAACGGTAGGAGGTGATGCACCAACAAACCTTACAGATGGAATGAATGCTTCAATAAATAAAGTGATAGCTACACCTACAGGGTATGCTCCACCATCAGCTACTCAGATTTCTAAGTACATAACTTTAGTTAATAATAATTATGCTGCAACCACTACAACTGCGGATATGTATAATATTATTCTAACAGAATATTATATTGCAGCTTGGGGTAATGGGTTAGAGGTGTATAACAATTATAGACGAACTGGATGCCCTAATAATATGCAATTATCAGTTGGGGTGCCTAATCCTGGTTTATTCATCCGTTCATTCTTTTACCCATCTGTATTTGTAAATCTTAATGCAAGTGCACCTAAACAAAAAACACCAGGTGTTGCAGCAAACAAAGTTTTTTGGGATAATAATCCAGACAATTTTATTAAATAAAAAAATAGTAAACATGAAAAAAATATTAATTATTGTATTTATACTGTCTGGCATTATAAGTTTTACAAATTCTTGTAAAAAAACAGATGACAGTGTGAATCCATTATCAGATGTTAAAAACCTTGGAGTTGGTTCTTATTTAACTCTTAAAAGTACCACTAATCTAAACTTTAACTACTCAGCTTTGTCAACTTCTACTGTAGGTATAGTAGTAGATCAAAAACTTGATGGAGATCCAGTTACACAAGTTGTAATTTATGCTAGAAAAGGGGCTAGCTATGATACTACTACATGGAAAAAAATTAAAACCGTTCCTTTTGTATCGGGTGGTACAACTTTAGCTGTAACAGGTGCTGAATTAGCAGCTGGTCTAGGTGTTAGTCTTGCTTCTTTTTCAGCAGGTGATTTTTATACATTTTATAACCGTGTAATTACAGCAGGTGGTAAGCAATATGACGTAAGCAATTCTGGTAACAATAATGGTTCTGGTATTGTTACGGGTACCTTTTATAATGCTGCATTCTTGTTTACTGCTTATATTACTTGTCCGTTTACGGGAAATATGGCAGGTAATTACAAAGTAATTGCAGATGATTGGCAAGATTGGAATCCAGGCGATATTGTACAAGTTACCGATGGACCTGGTGCAAACCAAGTTAATTTGAGTCAAGTTTGGCCAAATATTGCTTATGCTAATGTTATTATGCCTTTACTTGTAAACGTAGATCCTGCAACTGGCACAGCAAAAGTGCCTTTAACAAGCTTTGGTGCCTATCCAACTGCTACTTCAGCCCAAGGCTCTGGCTCAGGTGATGTAGCTGGTTATGTATTTTCTTGTACAGGATATATAACTTTAACCATGAAAGTTGTTTATGGTACTTCAAACCAAGGTAATTTACGATTGATACTGCAAAAGCAATAGTATTTAAAATTGTTGATTTTAAAGTAAGGCTCAATCTAATATTAGATGGAGCCTTACTTTATTAATGGCTTGTAACCCCATTTTGCCTCACAATATATTAGCGCTTATTTTTATTAAATTTTTGTTGCTAATGATGATAGTTGAAATTGTTTAATCCAATTATTTAACTGTAACAAATTCGAAAGTATCACCATCAAACAAACCCTTGTCGCTTAGTTTTAAGTGTGGTATTACTAGTAACGCCATAAAACTTAACGTCATAAAAGGTGCTACCAAATTGCTGCCTAAGGTTTGTTTTACAAACGTATCTATAGCTGTATAATCAGATGCCACTTTGTACCCATCCTCTGCACTCATTAAACCTGCAATTGGTAAGTTTAAGACATGTTGTTCATTATCGAGTACAGCACTTATGCCACCTTTTTCTTTAATTATTAGGTTAATAGCTGCAGCAAGTGCTTCATCATCTACACCAACGGCAATAATATTGTGGCTGTCGTGCGCTACCGACGAGGCAATAGCCCCTTTTTTTAAACCAATATTTTTAATAAATGCTTTTGCAATGGGTGCTTTATGGTAGCGATTTACCACCACTATTTTTAGTATATCATCATCAACATCACTAACAAGCTCGCCATTCATCAAAAGCACGTCGTACATTAGTTTATTGGTAATTAGCTGCCCTTCTAATGCTTCTATTACAGGTATTTTACTATCAATTATTGGGTATTGGCCAACAGTTATTTTTAGCTGTTCCTCTGTAATATCAGCACATTCAAATTGATTAATGGGTATTACGTTTACTGATGTAAGAAACGATTGACCATTTTCAGCAACTAGCTCACCATTAATATAGGTTTGTAAAATATTGAAATTTACAAGGTCTTCTGCAACAATAAAATCTGCAGCATCACCAACTTTTAATAAACCAATAGCTAGTTTATAATGTAATATTGGGTTTATACAAGCAGCCTGTAACACATTAAAAATATCAATTCCCTTTGCAACTGCTCTTGCACATAATTGGTTAATATGACCAGCCACTAAACTATCAGGATGCTTATCATCACTGCAAAACATGATGTCGTTTGGGTAATCATTTAATAAATCAATTAGTGCTTCAAAATTTTTAGCAGCACTGCCTTCGCGTATAATAATCTTCATACCAAAACCTAACTTTTCTAAAGCCTCTTCTTTTGTAAAACATTCATGGTCGGTTGAAATACCTGCCGCTATATATTTTTTGGCATCTTCTCCCCTCAATCCTGGTGCATGACCATCAATCGGTTTGTCCACAGCTTTTGCTGATGCTATCTTCTTCATCACTTCGGCATCATTACATAAAACCCCAGGAAAGTTCATCATTTCACTTAAATACTTCACGTCATTTTTCTCTAAAAGCCTTGCTACATCTACACTTGTAAGGCAAGCACCAGCCGTTTCAAAAATAGTAGCAGGTACACAACTTGGTGCCCCAAAATTGAATTTAAAGTTTACTTGCTTGCCATTTTCAATCATAAATTCTACACCTGCCAAACCACATACATTCGCTATTTCATGCGGGTCGCTTACGGTGCCCACTGTTCCATGCACAACTGCAAGTTTTGCAAATTCGCTTGGCACTAGCATACTGCTTTCTATATGCACATGGCTATCTATAAAACCAGGCATTATATACCCCATTTTCATATTTGAGTCAGGTGTTTGTAGTTTATTAATGGCTATTATTTTGCCATTTTCCACTACAATTTCTGCGGGGTAAATATCCTTGTCATAAATATCTACCAAGTTGCCTGTAACGATATATGCGTTTCCCATATTCTAAATAGGTTGTTGTTGAACGTTGCCGCCAAAGGTTTTAAGATTAAATACTCTAAATATTAGTCAAAATACCACTTAATTGTCAATACCAATTGTTTAGTTAGTGCCTCTTATCTTCGTAGATATAGAAATAAAAAATAAGCATGATTGCAATTGATAATAAATTGATTAGTGACGACGTATTAGAAGAACAATTTGTGTGCGATTTAACCAAGTGCAAAGGTGGCTGTTGCGAGGATGGTGATGCTGGTGCACCACTAGAAAATTGGGAGAAAAAAGAAGTAGACAAAGCATTGGCCTTTGTAAAACCTTACATGACCAACGATGGTTTATATGAAATAGAACGACAAGGAAAATATACCTACGATATCGAATTTGGATGGGTAACACCAACTATAAATGGCGGCATTTGTGTGTATGCTAATAAAACCAAACTTGGAGTAATTACTTGTGCTTTTGAGCAAGCCTATAATGATGGTAAAACTGTTTGGAAGAAACCATTAAGTTGTCATTTATTTCCTATTAGAATTTCTATTAGCAAGCAAGATCCCGATATAGAATATGTAAATTATGAACCCAGAGAAGACTTATGCAGTGGCGGTTGTAGCCTTGGGCAACAACTAAAAGTGCCAGCATATGTGTTTTTAAAAGATGCCTTAATAAGAAAATATGGTTCGGCATTTTATGAAACTTTAGATGCTACAGCTAACCACATGAAGACAGATTAGACTTTAAATCTAAATACTAAATTTAATGAGTTTTTCGCTGCGTTGGAATAAGTTTTTCTTTTGTGTCTATGTGCCTATGTGGTAAAATAATTAAGAAATGAAACCTGCTTATATAATTGATGCTGTACGTAGCCCTATTGGTAGGTATGGTGGTAAATTAAGTACCATCAGACCAGATGATTTATTAGCAATTATGATTAAGGCTTTAGTACAACGCAATCCTTTAATAGATGTAAACATAATTGAGGATGTGATTGTTGGAGCGAGCAATCAAGCAGGTGAGGATAACAGAAACGTAGCAAGAATGGCTGCTTTATTAGCTGGCTTGCCAGTTACAGTTGCCGGTAATACTGTAAACCGTTTGTGTGGTAGTGGTTTACAAGCCATTATGGATGCAGCCAAAAGTATTATGTGTGGTGAGGGTATGTTCTATATAGCTGGTGGTGTTGAAAGTATGTCAAGAGCACCTTTTATTATTGCTAGGCAAATAGAGAACGATAAAACTGAAGCAGAAACTGTAGATAGTACCATTGGTTGGCGATTTACTAATCAGCAATTAGCTGCCTTGTACCATCCTTACAGTATGGGTGAAACAGCAGAGTTTTTAGCTAAAGACAGGCAAATAAGTAGAGCTGCTCAAGATGCGTATGCAGTACAATCTCATGAAAAATATTTTAGAGCTTTGGCCGCTGGCAAATGGAATAACGAGATAATACCAATATCCGTTTCTAATAATGCAAACGCAATTTTAGTAAACAAAGATGAACATCCTAGAGTAACAACCATAGAGAAATTGGCAGGCTTAAAACCTGCATTTGTAAAAGGTGGTTGTGTAACTGCTGGTAATGCATCTGGCATCAATGATGGTGCATCGGTATTATTATTAGCTAGTGAAGCAGCAGTTAAACTATTTAATCTACAACCTATAGCAAGAGTGGTTAGTACTGCTGTGGTAGGTATTCACCCAGAAATGATGGGCTTAGGACCTGTACCTGCTACAAAAAAAGCTTTGCAACGTGCTGGATTAATAGTGGCCGATTTAAACTTAATAGAACTTAATGAGGCATTTGCAGTACAAAGCTTGGCTTGCATTAACGATTTAGGTTTTGACAATACCATTATAAACGTAAATGGTGGTGCTATTGCCCTTGGTAATCCTATTGGTGGTTGTGGTGCAAGAATAGCCACAACCTTATTACATGAAATGAAAAGACGCGA
>JBBQLL010000024.1:0-41247 GCA_038327865.1 Chitinophagales bacterium
TTTAGTAGGGTTAGGCTATCGGGTAAATGCCAAAAAAATAAGGCGTCTGATGAAACTTGTAGGCTGGCGTACGCTGTATCAAGCACCCCGTACAACCATTGTAGACAAAGCATCCTACAAATATCCCTATTTATTAAATGGCATAATCGTTACACATAAAAACCAGGTGTGGGAAATAGATATCACTTATCTGCCCATGGCAAAAGGTTTTATGTATTTGTATGCAGTGATAGATGTGTACAGTCGCTACATAGTGGCTTGGGATATCAGCAACAGCATGACAGCCGAGTGGTGTGCAAGCATTACCAAAAGTGCCATAGACACACATGAGAAACCACAAATAATAAACAGCGACCAAGGGGCGCAATTTACTGCCGCTGCACACTTAGAATTATTAAAGAGCCAAGAAATAGATATCAGCATGGATGGCAAAGGCAGAGCGATAGATAATATATTTATAGAACGGTTTTGGCGAAATATTAAGTACGAAAATATCTACTTACATGCCTACGAAAATGGTGTAACTTTATACAAAGGTGTTAATGCGTATATGCAGTTTTACAACAGTAAAAGACCACATCAAAGCCTAAATTATAATACACCCGAAGTTCTTTACAAACAAACGATAGCGGCTTGATAATAACCCACAAAAAATAAAAAAAGCTTTGAAGGCTTTTTATTATTTTTTATTAGCACGCTATCTCAAATCATACAACCAACTGTCCGAACGTTGGGGAGTACTATATACAATTAGCGCAAACAATTCCTCAAAAATTAGCCAGCGGTTTAGCGGCATAACTTTTTGTGATTTATGGTATATAATAAACAAATAGATTAATTAAAAGAGTGAAATCATGAAACAAACAGTAAAGAAGTTATCAATAGTAGGCATATGTGCCATTTTAGCAACCTCTGTATTTGCACAAGAACAAAAAACAACGGGCGAACGTTCATTAACACCAAAAATTGGTATTAAAGGTGGTGTAAACCTTAGTAATTTATACGTAGATAATGTAAAAGATGAGAATGTAAAAGTGGGTGCAAATGTTGGTTTGTATGCTAAAATACCTGTAGCGAAGGGCTTATCTATTCAGCCAGAAGTTTTGTACAGTATGAAGGGCGCACAAGTTAATTACAACAATTTATTTGGTAGTGGTAAGTACCGTTACAATTTTGACTATATAGAAATACCAGTAAGCTTAGTAATAAATGTAGCAAAAAATTTTAATGTGCTAGCAGGTGGTTACACAGCATTTTTAGCATCGGCCAAAGTAAAAGATGTAGATGCAAATGGCAATATTAATGGCGTAAAAGAATTGAATAAAGACAATTTTGAAACCTTCGATTATGGCTTAGTAGGTGGTTTAGGTTTTGATATTGAGAATACCAATATTGGGCTGCGTTATAGCTATGGTTTAAAAAATGTTGGCAAAGATGGTAGCCTTTCCGGCAACGTTTTACAAAACGCTAAAAACAGTGTTATTTCATTAACAATAGGGTTTGCACTTTAGTTATTAAATATTCTAAGACTGCCTAAACGGGCAGTCTTAGAATACCAAACGCCAAATTATGAAACGTTATTTATCTTTTTTATCTATTATCCTTTTTGTAACAATCAGCTTTAGTTCATGTGCTGTAATTGGCGGCATTTTTAAAGCAGGCATTTGGACTGGTGTTTTGTTAGTAGCTGCAGTAGTTGGCTTAATTATTTATTTAATATCCGCCATTACAAAACGCAAATAATTCATAACTAAAATATTACAATTTGACAACTTTATTACAAATTAATGTACCCACTATAGTTGATGTAGTTTTTGGTATAAGCTTTATTATATCTGGCCTAGCAATAACAGGTTATATGGTGCGACTATTTTATTATAAAAAAGTGCAGCTTTAGTAATGTTTACAGATTGAGTTGTATATGAAGAGGTGTATTTAATTGAATACAATGATGCATTTTGTGCCTTTACCAATGGCACTATCTACTACAACAGAAGCATTGTGCGATTGTAAAATATTAAGTGTAGATACCATACCTAAACCCATACCATTGCGTTTTGTAGTAAAATAGGGTTCAAATAACCGTCGTCTATTCTCTTCACTCATCCCAACCCCGTTATCGGTAATTGTGAGTACTATTTTATTTAATACATTTTTAGTCGTTTCAAAAACTATTACGCCAGTTTTATTTTCAATAGCTTCAATTGAGTTATTTACTAAGTTTAACAAAGCCAGAGTTATTTTATTTTTATCGGCTAACACAAAATCACTATGAGCGCAAATATTAAATACCAATTCAATATTTTTTAAAGCCGCCTTGTCTTTTGTAATGGTAATTACCTCGTTAATAATTTCGTGTAAGGCTACTTCTTTTTTCTCTATGGACGATTCCTTTAGCGACTGCAGTAACTCGGTTATTAAAGAGTTGATACGAGAAGAATTACGATGAATAATTTCTAAAAACATTTTCTCATCTTCTTTCTCAGCATCATCATGTTGCAATTGCTCAACCGCTAGGTTTATATTGTTTAAAGGGTTACGTACTTCGTGGGCCAACGTTCTCATAAACCTTCCTGCAGCCGCCAATTTTTCTATTTGTACGGCGTTGTTTTCAATGCGTTTTCTTTCGGTAATATCGTGAATCATGCCTTGCAGATAGGCTTGCTTATGATCATCTGTTTCTAAACTTATTGATAACAAACAATTTTTTTTAATGCCGTCGTTGGTAATAATGGCTACATCTATATCTTTTATTTCGTGCTGTATGGTTAACGTTTTAGAAAATGTTGCTACCATTTCTGTATTACCCAAAAAATCAAAAATATTTTTTTGTAATAATTGATGTTCGGGTAATTGTAGCAAGTTGCTACCAGCTTTGTTTATTTGTTTAATATTTCCTGCAGAATCTGTAATAAAAATAGTATCAGTACTATTCTCGAAAATACTGCGAAACCGCCTTTCTTTTTCTCTAATAAGTTTAATGCTGGTTGTACGTTCAATTGCATATCTAATGGTACGTTCTAGCTTTTCGGTACTTAATTCGCTTTTTATTAAATAGTCAATAGCGCCAGCCCTCATAGCGCCCATATCAATCTCAGAACTGCCTTTACCAGTAAGCAATATCATTGGCTCTTGGCAGCCTGCTTTTACAGCTTTGTTTATAAGATCTAAGCCAGTTTTAATACTTAACCTATAATCTATTAAATAAATGGCATACTCACGTTTACTAATTTTAGTAAAGCCATCATTGTAAGAGTGACACCAATCTATAGTTAAATTGTACGTAGTGAAGCCTTTTAAATAATCGCAAATAATGAAATAATCATCCTCATCATCGTCAATAACTAAAATTTTAAGTTCATCATTTTTTTTCATACAAATTTTTTACCCTAGTTATTTATTATTGAGGAAGTATGATATTAAAAGTTGCACCTGCATTTAAATTACCTAAAGCGTACATATGCCCTTGATGATTCTCAACAATTTTTTTACAAATAGACAACCCAATACCAGATCCAGGATAATCTGCCTTACCATGTAAGCGTTGAAAAATGACGAATATTTTTTCGGCATACTCTTCTTCAAACCCAATACCATTATCAGCAAAAGATATTTTAAAATATTGCTTATCAAGTACTAAACCATTTGCCACACGTTCTTCTGTACTTAATACTGTACTAGTAATATTAATAATGCATAGTACATTTTTTTGTCTAAATTTAATAGCATTTGTAATAAGATTTATAAAAAGCTGCTTTATCTGCAAGTGCATACCAAAAATTATTGGTAATTGATTTGCAATAATGGTGGTACCAGTTTCTTCGATAATTAAATCTAGCTCGCTAATAACTGTTTTTAAAATAATATTAAGATCTAACTTCTCAAATTCTTGAAGGTTGCGTGTTACACGAGAGTACTCTAATAAATTATCTATCAACTGCCGCATAGTATCGGTAGATGATAGCATGCGGGTTAAATAAACCTGACCTTCCTCAGTTAAAACATCTTTATATTTTGTAGCTAGGCGTTGGCCAAAGGTACTTATTTTTCTAAGTGGTTCTTGTAAATCGTGAGAAGCTATATAGGCAAAATCTTCTAAATCTTTATTACTTCTATTTAAGTCGTCAATTTTGTTACTAAGAGCGTGTTCAGCATTACGCACTTTTGTAATATTCATGGTGCTACCAACAAGTTTTATAGCGACACCCTTATCGTTTAAAACTATTTTACCTTTACAAAGTACTATTTTTTTCTCACTTTGATTGGATATAAGTACATGTTCTATTTCAAATTCAGAATTATTTTGAATAGCATTTGAAATAGCAGATAAAACACGCTCTTTGTCGGGCGAAGGAATGTGTGATGCATAATAATCAAGGGTTATTTGTGAGTTTTCTGTAATTTTATTGTCAAGTAGTTTAAAAAAACCTGAGGAACAATCCGCAAACATTGTTTTTAAATCTAGCGTCCAAACACCAAAATCCAGCATTAACTGGGTTTCCTCTAACACTTCTAATAATTTTTTATTTTCTTCGGCGGTTTTAAGGTGTTCAGTAACATCTTGGGCTATAAATAAAAAAGATTCTGCACTACCATCGTTACCACGGCGCAAAACCGTACCCTGTGTTTTAAAATATCGCCAATTACCTTCTTTGTGATTTAATCTGCTATTGTAGCTATAGCTTTCGTTGTCTTTTAAGCCATAATATTTTTCTAATTCTGTATTTACCAATTCTTTGTCCTCGTCAAATATCATTTTTTTCCAATCATCATCCCATGTATTAATATCATCAAAACTATAGCCTAGAATTTCGGTTACTTTTTTATTAATATACCGTAATTTTTTATTATTTGTATCGTATATGTAAACTATACCCGGTATAAAGTCGGTAATTCTATCGTACAAAGTATTACCTTCTTCACTTTCAAATAAAGATTTTAGCTGTTGTAATTGCTGCTTTGTTTGTTCAGGAATAGCCATGCGTTATGATTCGTTATTAAACTCTTTAAATTGCCTCATTTTATTATACAATGTTTTACGATCAACATTTAAAATTTTAGCAGCCTTACTTTTATTAAAATTAGCAGCTTTTAAGGCAGAGACAATTGTTTCGTATTCAGCATCAAGCGATGCTCCACGTAAACTTTTCTCGTTTAATATAACATGCTTGTGTGGTGGTAATGGGATGTCAAAAACAACAGGTGCTGCTGTTGTGGCTTCTCTATAAATAATAACTGGCTCTTGTGGGTATTGATAATTGTTGGTTGGTTGTTTCGGTTCCACCTCACTATTATCTTGATTAGCATAGTGTTGTGAGGGAACATCAAATTGTAAACGGCTGTAATTTACCAATTCAAATGGCAAAGATGAGGTTTCAATATAAATGCCATCTGTAAGTAATGCGGCTCGCTTTATTACGTTTTTCATTTCGCGTAAATTGCCTGGCCAAACATAATTTTTAAAAATATTGGCTACCTCTGCACTAAGGCCATTAATGTCTTTTTCAAGCTCTTCGTTTGCTTTTTCTAAAAAGAAACCAGCAAACATCAATATATCTTCACGCCTTTCTTTTAAAGGTGGTACATCTATACTAAACTCGTTAAAACGATGGTATAAATCTTCTCTAAATTTACCTTTTTTAGAAGCATCAAGCAGCTTCTCGTTACTAGCTACAATAATGCGTACATCTAAATCTATATCTTTAATGCCCCCAACTCTACGCATTTTACGTTCTTGCACAACACGCAACAAACTAACTTGAACATCGTACGATAAATTGGCAATTTCATCTAAAAAAACAGTACCACCATTGGCCAATTCAAATATGCCTTTTTTCTCTGCAACTGCACCTGTAAAAGAGCCTTTTTCGTGCCCAAACAATTCGCTAGCGGCTAATTCTTTAGATAAAGCACCACAATCAACTGCTTGAAAAGATTCGCCACTTCGTTTACTATTACGATGAATTTCCTTAGCAATTACTTCTTTACCACTACCACTTTCACCATAAATAATTACGGTATAGTTGGTTGGTGCAACACGTTTTATTTGTTCTATAATTTTATTAAAGGATGGGCTATTACCAAATACGTAGTCTTTATTGGCATAACTACTATTTTTCTGAGAACTAGTTTTCTTTTGTGCTGAGGCTGTTTTTATAGATGTATCTGCATTTAAAATTTTGTTGATAGTCAGCAATATTTCATCAGGGAACAATGGCTTTGTAACATAGTCGGTTGCACCCGTTTTCATTACTTCTACAGCAGTTTTTATATCGCTATAGCCTGTAATAATTATTACAGGCAATTGGAATCTAAATTCCTTAAATTTTGAAATTAAATCTGTACCTGTCATATCATCTAGCCTGTAGTCGCACAGTACTAAATCTGGGTTGAAATTGGCCAATAATTCTACTGCACTTTTGCCTGTATTAGCACAAACTACTTCAAATCCATTTCGGGTTAAAAAGCGGAATAGCAAATTACACATATCCACATCATCATCAACCACTAAAATTTTTTTTGCCATTCCGTATATTTATAATTTATTATTAGTCCGTATGATCGAAGATCCGTTTTTAAATGTACGCTAGTCCATAAGTAGCTAATTTAAGATATGTAATCTACTACTTATAATTTGTCACCCATCATTTCTACAAAGCTGCCCACATGCGTCTCATTTGGCTCATAGGTATTTGCAAGTGTTCTCTATATTTTGTTACAGTTCTTCTAGCAACATCTATACCTTTTCCATTAAGTATTGCTACCAATTGCTGGTCGGTATAAGGTTGCTTTCTATCTTCCATTTTCACAATATCTGCAATAGACATTTGTATTACTCTATTACTAATACTATTACCAATTTGATTAATGACACCTTCTGTAAACAAATCTTTTAACAAAATCATTCCAAAGGGTGAATCTACATATTTATTACAGGTTATTCTAGATACGGTTGAAATATCTACCCCTACTTTTTGAGCAATATTTTTTAAAACCATTGGTTTTAGCAAATTAACATCACCATTCTCAAAATAATCTGGTTGCATTGCTACCATAGCTCGCATTATTCGCAGCATGGTACCTTCTCGTTGTTTAATGGCCTGAATATACCACTCCGCACTACTTAACTTATTTTTTATATATTGTTTTGCCTCTTTGTTTAGATTATTCTGCGAGCTAATTGTTTCTTGCCAATCTGTATTAATACGTAGTGTGCTAGCATATTCGTTTGCTAACGATACCATTAAAACACCATTCTCGCTTCGTACCACAAAATCTGGCAATACTGTGTTTTTTTGAACTACCCCACCTGTATGACCTACAACAGGTTTAGTTTTAAACGACGCAACATGCGCTACAATAATTTTAAACTCTTCATCATCTACTTCTAAAACCTCATATAATTTATCAAACTGTGCAGACTTTAATAAATGAAAATATTTTTCTAATAGTAATATAGCTTTTTTGTCGAGAATATTGTGTTTTGGTTTTGCTTGTAGCTGTAATAACAAACATTCTTGCGATGAACGAGCTGCAATACCAACTGGCTCTAGTTTTTGAACAATTTGTAGAGCTTCAGTAAATTTAATTTCGTTGGTAAATTTTTTACTGCTAAAGCTATAATCATCTGTTAAATCTACAATGCTTGTTTCAAGCATACCATCATCATTTAGCGAGTTAATGATATAGTCTGCAATAGCTATTGTTTCATCATCACAAATTCGCATTCGTAATTGCTCCTTCAAGTCTTGTTTAAAATCTTTAAAATCTGCTAAAGGCATAGTAGGGGCATCTTCTTCTGCAAAATAATTTTGATGTTCTAACTTATAATCTGGCACATCATCGTAGGCATATTCATCCCAATCTTTAAAATCATCTGGTTCAGACGTTTTTAAGTCAACAGTATCTTCGGTTGGCCTATCTACCTCTAAAAAAGGATTTTCTAGTAATTCATTTTGTAACTTAGCTTGTAACTCTTGATTAGTAAGATGTAGTATATTTAAAAATTGTATTTGCTGTGGTAATATTTTTATACCTTGTTTTTGTACTAAATTTTGTTGGAGCATATTTTTTGCGATTTGGTATCTATATATAAGCAAGTTAAAAGCCAACCTTGTAAAATGTATATATTTTATTTAATTATACTGATAATCAATTTTTTACTAGTTATATTTTTAAAATATTAGTATAATAATATAGGTTAAGAAATAATATAGTGTAGACAATTTTACCCAAAAAATTAACAGTAATAAAAAATTTATTCTCATACTGATTTCCTTATTAATTAATTTAATTGCATTAGATTCTTATTAAACGATGACGGATCTGAACTAAATAGGTGGATATTATTACAGGTTAATATAAAATGTATATTATGGCCTATGATATTTTACAAAATCTAAAAATTAGGTTACAAGTGTTACAGATGGTACGCCAAGAGACAATTATTTAATGATACAAATAAGGGCTGCCATATTGGCCATGGTAAAATACAGAAGGCGATTTATTAGCAGTTCGCAAAACCAAAAGAAAAAATATGAGGGTATTACACCAGGCTATTTATCTTTCTCAATGGTTGTTTCGTTAGCCATTACTATTATCTGCTTCTTTTTTATTTTGAGGGAATTTGAAATTAGGGTCGGGCATCAAAAAAAACTTGAAAAAAGTGTTGAAGAATTAAACCAGCGCAATGGTTATATTAATGCAAAGAGGAGGGGAAATGGGGGGCAACCTTTAATTTGTATTTGCCTTTAAAAAACGACTACTAAACTAAACTGCAAAATATATCTATTAAATTTAATAAAAATAGCCCAAGATTTTAAAACCTTGGGCTATTTTTGTAATGCTATGCTAGATGTTTAACCTTATTATTTATGCAAAAACTGCTTCTGATTTTAACATGGTAAATTCTATTTTTTGTTGCACTACATCAAGTGCATTTAGCATAGCATCAAACCAAGTTTTAGAAGATGCATTACCTATAAAAGTTTCGTTATCAGAACTTATTCTTACAAAGGCCCTTTTACAATTATGAGCTTCGTCATCAAATTTTTCGTTAAACTCTAATTCTATTTGATTAAAATAATTGCAACCAACAGATTTTTCTAATCTGTCTAAAAAACTTCTTAATAATGACAAACTACTACGTTGGTCGGTTTCAGAACAATTCATGCTGAATTTGATAGTCATAATACTAAGTTTAGACTAAAACTTAATCAAATATTAGTCCTAATTTTTTGAGTAATTTGTTACACAATTTTAATTAAATTAAGAACACAAATAGAAATTATAGACTGCTAAAATTATTTGGTACCAGTTGCTTCTTTCGCAGCTTCTGCCTTCATTTTTTCATTAGCATAAATAGCAAACTCAACCCGTCTATTTTTCGCCATGTTTTCGGGTGTATCGTTAGGAAATTTAGGTTGAGTTTCGCCATACCAAGCAGTTTTTAAACGGCTATCTGCAACACCTAAGTCTTTTAAAAATACTGCCACAGCCTTGGCTCTTTTTTCAGATAATTCATTGTTTAAGGCTGTAGTACCACTTGCATCTGTGTGACCTTCAATACGCACATAGGTATCAGGATATTTATTCAATACAGTTACCAATTCTCGCATATTGCTTTTTGAAGCTTCATTAAGATTATATTGATTTATCGAGAATAGTACACCAGAGTTAAACGTCACATTAATGCCTTCGCCAACCCTTGTTACTTCAGCATTTTTTACAACTTCTAATTCTTTTGCCTGGTCGTCCATTTTTTTGCCAATTAAGCCGCCTGTAACGCCACCAACAGCTGCACCAATTATTGCACCTAAAGCTGTATTACCAGCTATCTTACCAACACCTGCACCTACAGCTGCACCAGCACCTGTACCAATAATTACCCCCTTTTGTGTTTTGTTCAAACTACTACAACTCGTGCTTACTAATACAACGGTTGTACCAACTACTAAAAAAAATGTTTTAAATTGTTTCATCTTATATTATTTTTTAATTATTATTTTCAAATTTTTTAATTATCTATATATATAATAAAATAAAATTTGGCTAACTTTTTAATATTATAAAAAAATTATGCCATCCCGAAATCAGGTTTATATTACGCTTTAGTATGTTTAATGCTTTTTTAATTACACAATTTTCTTATTAAACATATTTACCCTTAATTTTATAAAAAAGTAGTTGTAATGGATAAGGTTGTAATACTAGTTGCAGAAGATGATGCGGATGATAGATTTCTGCTAAAAACTGCTTTTGACGACGTTGGTGGTGACGAGGAATTAGTTTTTACAGAAAATGGTGTAGAGCTAATAGACTATTTAGATGCATTAGACGAGAAACCTTTTTATGGTTTTATTTTATTGGATTTAAATATGCCTCGTAAAGATGGGCGTGAGGTTTTAAAACATTTAAAACAGCATCATAAATATAAACGTATACCAGTAATTGTTTTTTCAACTACTCAAAACGAAATTGAAGTGTTACGTTGTTACGATCTTGGCGCGAATACATACATTAGAAAACCTGCTAATTACGATGCACTTATAAAATTTATAGAAGATATAAGAAAATATTGGATTACGCTTGCTTTATTAGCTGCCTAATTTAACAATTTATTTAAAAACCCAAATCTTTTATTTTCTGCAAAAATATTGCTACTAAAATTTTTTACAATAAAAGGTATAATTATTTTAGATATCCAACCTGCCCTTCCTAACAATAGTTTTCGCACTATTAAATCAACACCAAAATCTACCCCAAGGTTTAAAAGTGGGTTTGTTCTGTCTCTATTAGTAAACTTACCTATTACGCCTAAAGCATCAGTTGCAGGTTTAATCGTTTCTCTAATCATTGCAGCATCTTCCTTTATAATAATTTTATGCACTTCAAGCAATAACTTAAGCCGTTGCTTTTCGTTTAGCAATTCCGTATATGTATTAATCTTTATCATAAATAAGGTTTACAATTACATCTTTAATGGTTATCCCAATTTTTTTTCTTAGAAGTATGCATATAATTCCGAAAACAAAATAAATACCACCAGTGACAATAAAACCCAAAACTGTGCTTTCGAAAATATAACCTAGCCAAAATGCCAGTGCAATGGATGCAAACAATAAAAATAATAATATAAATAGCGATATAATTAAAAATACGATAGATGTAGAAGCGATATTAGTACCAATAATAGCTGCATTTACTAATGTTAAATCTTTTTTTGTTTCTAAAAAATCGCCAATATGCTCGGTTAATAGTTCTGCTTTTTCTTTTAATGTTTGTTGTTCCATCGTTGTTATAAATAAATAAACTTACAGTGGTACATTACCACTATAAGCTATAATTAATAATTATACATAATTTTCTTCAACATTGCGAACAGCAGCGTCAACATCAGCTTTTAAGGCATCTAATTTGCTTTTACCATTATCAATTAAATCACCCAATTGGTCAGCCCAATCATACGCTTTTTCAGATAAGCGTTTTCTTAAATCAGTACCCTTTTCTGGTGCTAATAATAAGCCAATAACTGCACCAGCAGCGGCTGCACCTGCAATACCTAATATAATTTTTGTACTAGTTGTCATAACAAAACATTTAAGATTATTTAATTACCAAAATATTTAAAAATGTTATGCCGCCAACAATCACTAATATTGAGGAACTAATTTCCCAAAAAATACTAATTTAATGATGGTAGTATTTTTGATACTTATAAACGTAAAATGTTAATACAGCAATGAAATACCAATTTGGCTTTATTACTATTGTTTATATAATATAAATTTTGCATACTGAAAATTTATAATTTGTTATTAAATTAAAAAGAGATGAAGAAACGTTCGGTTTTAATTATTGATGATGAAGCGGATTTGTGCATATTGCTATATAGCTATTTAAAGCGAAAAGATTTTGATGTACAATTTAGACACAACCTGAAAGATGGGTTAGCTATCATAAATTTGATGCAACCAGATGTGTTATTTTTAGATAATAATTTGCCTGATGGTCTTGGTTGGGAAATGGCTCCTGAATTAGCAAAAGCATTTCCTAAAACTAGAATTAATTTAATAAGTGCGTTTCATCCAAATCCACCAAAATTTGATAATTCTGATAATATTAATATTATTGAGAAGCCAATTTCTACTAATACTTTAGACAATTATCTTAATTAACTTGCATTAACTATACTTTTAAAAGCATCATTGTTGATGCTTTTTTTATGCACACATTAACCTATATTCGTATGCATAGCCTTAACATTACTTCCATAAAAAATACTTGCTTTATTGTTAAAATCGTCTATAGCATCTGTAGTATAAAATGCAATTTTTCCACCCTTTTCGCATTTAGAAGCTAATGATGTATGCTTGTTTAAATAATTTGAAAGACTAGTAGCTACGATATCGCCTTGAGATACTACAGTAATTGTATCGGGTAAATAACTTTTTATTTTATCTATCAATAAAGGGAAATGCGTACATGCCAATAAAATGGTATCAATATTGGCATTTTGTATTAAAAGATTTTGTAAGTGTTTTTGTATAAAATAATCTGCACCAGGTTTATTGTGCTCATTGTTTTCAACTAAGGATACCCACATTGGGCAAGCTTCTTGAAACACTTTAATTTGAGGATAAAACTTAGTAATTTCTATGGGGTAGGATAGTGATTGTACCGTGCCTAAAGTACCTAAAATACCTACACAATTTGTTGTTGTATAATTACCAATAATTTCTGTGGTTGGTCTTATAACACCAAGTACACGTTTTGTACTATCAATATTGGGCAAGTCTTGCTGCTGTATAGTACGTAAGGCCTTTGCAGAGGCAGTATTACAAGCCAATATAACTAAACTACAACCTTGGTTAAAAAACCAATTAACACACTGTAAAGTATAATTATATACGGTATCAAAACTTCTAGTGCCGTAAGGTGCTCGTGCATTATCACCTAGGTACAGGTAGTTATAGTCTGGCAGTTGCTTTACAATTTTTTTTAAAACGGTTAACCCTCCAAAGCCACTATCAAATACACCAATAGGCCCCGAATTAATATTGACTAATGACATATATTTATCAGTACTTTACTATCAAAAATAAGATATAACAACAGCATTGCAAATCAAAATATCGCACGCACGTTAATGATTATAAAAACAAAGAACCATGTGGCCGAAGCGACATGGTTCAAGTTATTCATAATTATAAGATATTATTATTTTTTTACTGGAGATCTTAGACCTGCTGGTCTTGCTGGCGCAGTTTCACCTACTGGTAGCCCTGCATTTCTCAACGCATCTTGCGCTTCTTTTGGTAATGGTAGTTTTAGTGCTATTGCTACTTTAATTGATAAATTATCTGCAATAGGTGGGGGAATTACAAAAGAATCTGATTTCATTACGTACGTGTATTTTTGCTCCTGTACAATTTTAAGTAAAGCATCATACATTTTTTGTCTGTAAGGCTCTAAAATTTCTTGTTGCTTTTGTTCAACAGCTTGGTTTTGGTATTGTTGCCAATTTACTAATTTAGATTTTAACGCATTAATATCGTTGTTGGTAATAGTACGAACCGCTGGACTTAATTTTAAAGAATCTTTTTTAAACGTACTATCTTTTCTTAAAAATTCAGAATAGGTATAGTCGTAATCTGGTTTAAGAGAATCACTAATAAATTTACCAATTACAGTATCTAATTTTTGCTGAATACCTGGAATTAAACTTAGCACAGTTTGCTCATCAAAAATACCAATTTTACCTTGTGCATTGGCACTGCTAATAAACATAAGGCTTAATGCAAAAGCCACACACAATACGAAAACTTTTTTCATCAGTTTTATTTTTTTGTTTTTAATTGTCAAATGCGATTAGCAAGTTTTTTATAGCTATTGCATTTTGTTAATTTATCTTTTATTAATTGTAACCGTTTTTTAAGGTCTTATACCTAACTCTTTGAGTATATCATCACTTTTATCCAATTTAGGGTCGGCAAATATAACAGTAATTCCCTCACTTTTATCAAGTATAAAATCGTAGTTACGGGCTACTGCAATTTTTTGTACAGCATTGTAAACCTTATCCTGTATAGGTTTTACAATTTTTTGACGTTCTTTAAACAAATCACCTTCGTAACCAAAACGTCTTTTTTGTAAGTCGCGTACTTCTTTCTCTTTGTTAAATAACTCAGTTTCACGCTTTTTCTTTAATTCTTCTGTTAGCATAAACTGTTCAGCATCATAATTCTTATACATTTTATCAAGCTCTGTTTGTTTAGCATCAATTTCTTTTTGCCACTGTTCGCCAATAACTTGTAATTTTTTATCTGCCGATGTATAGTCTGGCAACTTGCTTAAAATATACTTTGTATCAATAATTGCATAGCGCTGTGCCTTACTGGCAATTGCTACTAAACAAAAAAGGCAACCAATAATTATTACTTTTTTCATGTGTTTATATTAATGCTTTAGAAATAATAGCAAGCCTTACTCTGGTTCAACACCTAACATAAATGTAAAGCGAGAGGCATCTTTCAATTTTCCACCATCCGTTAATCTATCCAAACCTATGCCATAATCAAAACCTAACAAACCAAACATTGGTAAAAAGAAACGCATACCTACACCAACTGACCTACGCAAACGAAACGGATTGTATTCTTTAATGCTATAAAAACCATTAGCTGCTTCAAAAAAACCTAAAGCGTAAATGGTACTACTAGGGTTTAGGCTAAGCGGATAACGCAACTCTAATACATATTTATTAAACATGGTAAAGTATTGTCTAGCACCACTTTGATCTGGATTAATTTTTGGGTTAGATGTTTCGTACACAGGATAACCACGTTGTGCAATAATATCATACCCTAATAAAGCAAACTGGTTGCTTAAACCTGCATCACCCAATTGAAAACGCTCAAAAGGGGATATTTTTAAATCTGGATTAAACTTGCCTAAAAAACCAAACTTAGCAGCTACTTTTAGTACTAACATTTTATTTCTTTCTGGACCAGTTGGCTTAGTTAAAGGCACGTAGAATTCACTATTAAAACGCCATTTATGGTATTCTACAAATTTATAAGGGTTAACATCATTTACAATATTAGGATCTATTAATGAATATGGTGGTGTAACTGCTAAGCTTAGCAAAAAGCTAGAACCACCTCTTGGAAACAATGGCGCATCAATGGAAGACCGTTGCAATGCTACTTTAAAACTTAAATTATGCGAAAACCCATTATTAAAACCAGGTAAATTAATCTGATCTATAAAATAATTTTTTAACTTATAGCGAGCAAAATTAAGTCCCATAGAAAGTGAGAAATAGTCATCTGGCCATTGTAACTGCTTGCCTAAGCTAATACCTACACCAGTTGTTTGTATGTAAGAATTACTAGCGGCAGTACTTGTATATCTACCAGTGGTATAGTCGTAGGCATTAGCATATTTAGTATCGTAAATAGAAAATGTAAGTGAATTACGTTTTTTACCACCTAACCAAGGCTCAGTAAATGAGAAGTTGTATGATCGAAACGCTCTACCATTACTTTGAAGACGGAAACTTAATTTTTGACCATCGCCCATTGGCAAAGGATCCCAAGCTTTTTTTGTGAAAATATTTTTTAATGAGAAGTTGTTAAATGTAATACCTAATGTACCTGTTAGGCCAATATTACCCCCAAAACCTGCACTAAGTTCTAATTGGTCACTAGATTTTTCTTCTACACTATAGTTTATATCTACTGTACCATCTTCTTGGTTAGGTATTGGGTTAATGCCTATTTTTTCTTGGTTAAAATAGTTTAACTGTGCAATTTCTCTTTGCGAACGTACCAAATCTGTACGGCTAAATTTCTCACCAGGTACGGTTCTTATTTCTCTACGAATTACATATTCTTTGGTTTTATCGTTACCTGTAATACGTATATTTTTAATAGTGGCTTGAGGACCTTCTACCAAGCGTATTTCATAGTCAATTGTATCATTGTAAACAGCCGTTTCTACTGGGTCTGTACGAAAAAACAAGTACCCATCATCTTGGTAAATACTGCTAATATCACCACCTTCAGGGCCACCACCTTTACCTAATTTTTTGTTCAACATTTCTAGGTTATATATATCACCTTTTCTAATGCCAAGTACAGCAGATAAAATTGAATCTGGATATTTTGTATTACCTCGCCAGCTAATATTGCCAAAATAATATTTATGCCCTTCATTAACCTTAATGTCAATATTTAAATCTTTTTTAGAATTGGGGTAAATAACACTGCCAACAATTACAGCATCTCTGTAACCTAATGTATTATAATATGCTAACACTTTTTCTTTATCGTCTATAAATTTTTTCTCGTTATACTTAGCAGAAGAAAAAAACTTTAAACGCACATAAGGATCCAACAAACGTTTAGTTTTACTTGGAAATAAGTAGCCATTTTCTTGAATATATTTTTTGTAGGTGTACGATCGTGTTTTTTCTGGGTAGCCGCCGCTATCTACTGCTGGGTGCAAGGTTAAGCGAGATTGTTCCTTTGTGTCTTTTAGCTGTTTTTTTAGTTTTGCTTCATCTATAGTATTGCCTACAAAGCTAATATTGCTAATACGTACTTTAATCCCTTTATTAATGCCAAAATTTACCAAAGTTGAATTTTCAATATTCAAATCTTTTCGTTGGTCTACCTTTACGGTAGTATTTTGATAACCTTTTTCAAAATAATATTTTTTTATAGCTTCAACTGCCGAACGTTTCATAGCCTCAGTTACTACCCTTCCTTTTACTAACCCCATTTTACCAGTAAGGTCATCGCCTTCGCCTTTTTTTATACCTGTAAATGTAAAATTTGCCAAACGTGGTCTTTCTGTAACTACAATTTCTATATCAATATTAGTACCTACTACTTTAGTTACATAAATTTCAACATCGCTAAAATAATTTTGTGCCCATAATTTATTAATTGCTTTAGAAAAATTATCACCTCCTGGAATTTTTATTTCATCACCAACATTTAAAGTAGATATAGAAATCAGTAAATTTTCATCGAAAAAACGATTGCCTGTTACTTTAATAGCAGAAATTTTATATGTTTTAACAGGATTTTTCGGGTTAAACAAATTAACCAAGTTAGCATCAATAGATGTAATGGTAGTATCTTGTTTTTTTTGCGAATAAGCCGAATAACTAACAAGTAAAGTACCAAAAGCAATTATTAAAAATTTGTACATTTTCTGCATCCGATGATGATTTGTATTGAATGTTTTGTCTGAAAATTATGAGGCTTTCAGCAGTTGGTTAAAGTTTATTCTTAAAGTTGGCAAATTAATAGGATTATTTAAAAGTGTTTGTTAAATAATTCTATTATAACAAGGTTTTAGTGAGTGGCCTCAACTATTGGATGCACTTGCTTGCTTGTTTTTCCAAAACGTCGCTCTCTATTTTGAAAATCAATAATAGCTTCGTATAGATTTTCTTTTCTAAAATCTGGCCAACGCGTATTTGTAAAATATAATTCGGCATAAGCTAATTGAAATAATAAGAAATTACTAATTCTATATTCACCACTGGTTCTAATCATTAATTCTGGGTCTGGTAAATGGCTGGTAGTAAGGTATTGTTGCAGGGTATCTTGTGTAATAGTATTCGCATCTATTTTGCCAGCTTGTACATCTAAACCAATATTTTTTACCGCATTTACAAGCTCCCACCGGCTACTATAACTTAATGCCATTACCAAATTTAAACCCGTGTTATGGCTCGTCATTTCTAAAGCTTCATTTAATTCATTTTGTGCAAATTCAGGCAGCATATCCATATCGCCAATTACATGAAGTTTAATATTATTTTTGTTTAAAATAGGCACTTCTTTACGTATAGTGTCTACCAATAAATACATCAGCCCATCTACTTCTTTTTGTGGTCTATCCCAATTTTCGGTACTAAAAGCATACAATGTTAAATATCCAATACCCAATTCTGCACAGCCTTCAACAATATTTCGTACACTTTCTACCCCATGATAATGCCCATATAAACGTTCTTGACCTTTTTCCTCGGCCCAACGACCATTACCATCCATAATAATGGCAATATGCCTTGGTAAACGGTTTTTATCAATTTGATTTACTGTTGCGTGCATGGCTTAACCTGCAATTTTATGAAGGGCAAAAATAAGGATTAGGTTGGGTTTGCAGGGATTTTAAAAAGCAGTTAAGGTAGTATTAAAATTACTCCCTTAATCCTCAACTAATATTTACCTTCTTGTTCCAGGTGTGGGGCAGCGGTAAGATTGTAAGTTAAATGACAAACCCACATGAAAAGTAACATATGAGTCGTTTTGTGTGCTATTGCCACGTTGCCTGCCTTTATTGCCAATAGTGGTACCAAGTTCGTAACTTCTATCTTGCAATAAAAAGCCTGGGGTTGGTAAGCCAGTTATTGCATCTACTGGAAAAGCATCTGGTGCATAGGTTGTACTTACATCATCTAAATAATCGGTATTCGTAAACCGATAAGACAATTCTGCAAACCAGTTAACACGCTCATTAATGGCATGTTTAAAACCAATACTTATGGGTATAGACATGGCAGTACCGCCATATTGCTTACGTTGTGGGTAAGCCGTATCACCTTGTCCCTCAGTACCAATGGATCTTAAATAATATTTTTCACCACCTAAATATGCATACGGATCGTAAGAGAAAACACCAACCCCCAAACTAACGTAAGGGGTATAACTAAACTCTTCGAAACCTGGCAAAAATTTAAAAAAATTAAAATAACCACTGATACTCAATTCATACACATCGGTATTAAAACTTAGGTTACGAGTGCGTTGTACGATATTGGCATTGTCTTTATCAGAATAAGCTAAAAAAGCATAAGTGCCATTTACTTTTACACCAATGTAATTATTAAATTGTTTAAGATAATATACACCAGCAGAAAACTTAGGTTTATTTATTGCAGCATTGGTATTTAAGTCACCAAAATAATGTGCTAAACCAATAGATCCGCCAATCTCGCCTTTGTGTACATACGCATCATACATTTGGGCATTAACTTGTTGTAAGCCTGCTACAAAAACTATTATAATTATTAGTTGTTTGATCATAGATAAGTGTGTATAAACAAATGTAATGATGTAACTGGTTAAAATTATGGTGCCAAGCGGCTAATCTGCCAAATATCTGTTATTTTATCCTTAACATATTCAATTCTATCATGCAAGCGGCTACTTCTGCCTTGCCAAAACTCAATTAAATTGGGCTTTACAATATAACCACCCCAATGTGCAGGTCGTGGAATATGCTCACCAAATTGTTCTTTAAATTGTTGTTCATTAGTCTCTAAAACTTGTCTATTAGCAATTACACTACTCTGTGGCGAACTCCAAGCACCAATTTTACTACCTCTCGGGCGGCTATAAAAATAAGCATCGCTGTCTGCATCGCTCAATTTTTCTATACTACCCTCAATACGTATTTGCCGCTCTAATTCTTTCCAGAAAAACACCAAAGCAACAAAAGAATTATTAGCAATTTGTTGACCTTTATGGCTATTGTAATTGGTAAAAAAAGTAAAGCCAGCTTCATTATATCCTTTTAACAAAACAATTCTAGCCGAAGGCTTACCATCAATAGTGGCAGTAGCTAAAGTCATGGCATTTACTTCATCAATATTACTTCCTATCGCTTCATCCCACCAACTAGTAAACTGTTTTATTGGATTTAAGGCTACATCTGCCTCGTTTAAAGATTGTAATTTATAATCACGCCTAATATCTGCAATACCCATACCCATATTATAATTTTAAACAAAAGTATTTGATGTAAATTGATAAAAAATAAAATTATACAGCTTAATTAAACAGTAACGGAATAATAATTGTAATTGTTTATACTCGATTAGATCTCTGACAAAATAAAACATATGAAATATTTATTTATTGGCATTACTGCTTTAATAAGCATCCTTAATTGTAATAAAGCTGCTACAAAAAGTGCAATAAGTAACACATCTCAAAATACTAAAATCATAACATTATTCGATACTCTAGAACTGCCAAAGCCATATGTCACAAAATCTGCCACAAATTTTAGTAAGGTACTAGGCTGGCCAGATGGTAAAACACCAACAGCGCCACAAGGTTTTACTGTCACTAAATTTTGTGATCATCTTGCTAGCCCTAGAAACATTTATATTGGCGCTAACGGAGATATTTTTATTGCAGAAGCTAATACAGAAATAAAAGGTATTCTTAAATTGGCGGTAAATCTTTCGGGTAGATTAAAATCTCAGCAATTAGGTAAAAGTACCAATCGCATTACCTTGCTAAGAGATAAAAATCAGGACGGGATTCCTGAAATACGAAGTATTTTTTTAACTGAGCTTAATCAACCATATGGTATGACGATTATTGGTAATAAATTTTATGTTGCAAATACAGATGGTTTGTGGCAATATCCTTACAAAGAAGGCGATACTGCAATAACCGAAGCTGGTATTAAAATTTTAGATTTACCTGCTGGTGGGTACAACAACCACTGGACAAGAAACATTACCACTAATACAGAAAAAAATAAAATATACATCTCGGTTGGTTCGGGTACCAATATTGCAGAACATGGTATGGATGTTGAGAAACGTAGAGCCAATATATTAGAAATAAATATAGATGGCACTGGCGAAAAAGTATTTGCTAGTGGGCTTAGAAACCCATGTGGCATTGCTTTTGAACCAAAAACAAATGTATTGTACACTGTTGTAAACGAACGTGACAAACTTGGTGACGACTTGGTGCCAGATTATTTAACAAGCGTTACGCAAGGCGGTTTTTACGGCTGGCCTTACAGCTATTTTGGTAAAAACATTGACCCTAGAATGAATGATGAACGTTTAGATTTAGTAGATAAAGCTATAGTGCCAGATTTGTCACTTGGTGCACATACAGCCTCTTTAGGTTTGGCTTTTTACACTGGCAAATCTTTTCCAACAAAATATAATAACGGAGTTTTTATTGGGCAACATGGCTCGTGGAATAGTAGTAAATTAACTGGGTATAAAGTAATGTTTGTACCCTTTAATAACGGTAAAATAGTTGGTAAACCAGAAGATTTTTTAACTGGATTTATTGCCAATGAAGCCAAAAGTTATGTGTATGGTAGACCAGTTGGTGTTGCTGTTTTACCTGATGGCTCTTTGTTGGTTGCAGACGATGCTGCAAATACTATTTGGCGTGTTAGTGCTAATAAGTAACGTAATAAAGACTACTGATAAAACTGAAAATTGGATAGATTATTTCATTTATAGTATTTGTTACATAGTTAACCTAACGCAAATTCTACAGCCGCAGTAGCATGTATTAAAGCGGTATCAAAAACTGGGATGGCACAATCAGTTTGCTTAATTAAAATGGGTAATTCTGTACAACCAAGAATGACACCTTCTGCACCTTTAGCTGCAAGTTTTTCAATGATGTCTAAGTATTTTTCTTTGGTAGCTGGCAAGAAAACACCCTTTCCCATTTCGTTATAAATGGTATCATTTATAAAATCAATATCGGATTGTTCAGGAATTATAGTAGCAATACCTTGTGCAGCAAGTGTATTGGTGTAAAAAGGCAATTGCATGGTATATTTTGTACCAAGCAATGCTACTTTTTGTATTTTTTTTAATGCAACAGTAGTAGCTGTAACTTCAGCAATATGTATTAGTGGTATTGTAATTGAACCACGTACCCTATCAGCAATATGATGCATCGTATTAGCACCTAATAAAATACAATCTGCACCTGCCTTTTCTAACGTATGTGCAATACCAATCATAATAGTGGCAATGCCTTCCCAATTATCGGCATAAGTAAGCGTTTTTATCTCCTCAAAATTAACAGAGTACAGTAAAATTTTAGCAGAGGAAGAACCACCCAATTTATCGTTAGTTAATTGGTTAAGTAATCGATAATAATCTAAAGTGCTGTGCCAAGTAAGCCCACCAATAAAGCCAATAGTTTTTTGCATATAACTAACATTTACAATTTTGTTTCGTAGGTACGTAATACCTTAAATTTTAACAAGTTATTTTCGGCAGTAAAAACGCGGTATTGTATATGTCTTACAATGCCTAAAGGCTTTATAGCACTAGAATCTGAAGTATCAAATACTGGGAAACTACGCATTAATGTACCTTCTATCAGCATAAATTTATCATTGCCCTTATAGCCACTTCTAAGTTTAGCATCATCTAAAATATCAGGAAAATAAATTGGCCTTATTGATTCATTTTTTTCAGAAGCAATAGCAATAATACTACCCATTTCTGTATCTTTCCCTTTATAAACTTCAAGCACTAAATCAGGAAACCCATCGTTATTAAAATCATCAACCGCAGCACCTTTTAAAATGCCTTTTATGTCAAAAGAGGCATCTCGTTGGGCTTTATTGCTAAAGCCAATTAATGATATGGTAACATTATTTTTCTCAGACGATTTATTGGTAGCATATACCCTGTAGCCAGCAGAAGTATACTTCATTGTAGTATCAAACCGTTTATATTGAGCCATGGCAGTACTACAAATTACCAAAAAAAGCACCACTAAAAGCCTACAATATTTTTGATACATTTACTACTTATTAAAGCACGAAAGATAGTTGCTTTTATATACATTTAGTTATGTGATAGCATAAACCCTATTTCTAACACCACCAATCATTATTATTACACCCAAAAACCATTTTAAATATTTTCACTTCAAATTACTAAAATATGAACAAACTTATCTGCCTTGCACTTTTTATTAGTGCTACCACTAGTAATGCACAACAGGTATTTAATAAGAAAGAGCCGTTAGTACATACATTTTCAATTGTTGCAAAAGATATGGCAACTGGCGAAATGGCTGTTGGTGTGCAAAGCCATTGGTTTAGTGTAGGCACATCTGTGCCTTGGGCAGAGGCAGGCGTAGGCGCCATTGCCACACAAAGTTTTACCGATAAAAGTTATGGCCCTAAAGGCTTAGCACTATTAAAACAAGGTTATACGGCTAAGCAGGCATTAGATAGTTTAACAAACGCAGACGCTGGACGAGATGTACGTCAAGTAGCAATTATAGATAACAAGGGCAATGTTGCAGCGCATACTGGCAGTAAATGTATCCAATACGCCTCGCACATACTAGGCACAAATTTTAGCGTACAAAGCAATATGATGCTTGGCAGCACTGTCTGCCAAAGCATGGAAACCGCTTTTAAAAAATCGGCAGGAAAACCCTTGGCAGAAAGAGTTTTATTAGCTTTAGAAGCAGCCCAAAAAGCTGGTGGCGATATACGTGGTATGCAAGCGTCGGCATTACTAGTAGTACCTGGACAAATAACCGATACATGGGCAAATAAAACCGTTGATTTAAGAGTGGATGATAACCCTAAACCATTGGTAGAGTTAAGACGACTCTACAATACACACTTGGCATATGAACATATGAACAGTGGCGACTTAGCAGTTGAGAAAAATAATATGTCATTGGCTATGAATGAATATAATGCTGCCATGAAGTTATTTCCCAGCAATTTAGAAATGCAATATTGGACAGCCATTACGCTAGCCAATAACAAACAAGTTACCAAGGCTGCCACCATGTTAAAAGCAATTTATGCTAAAAATAAAAACTGGTTGATACTTACCAAACGCCTACCAGCAGTAGGTTTATTAACGGTTAATGACAGTGATTTAAAAAAACTAATAAACTAAAAACCGCTTTACAGTACCAAAGGCTGTTATGTCTTTTTATGCTAATCAACAGAACCGAATTAGTCTAAAGCAGAAAATTTATACGCCAAGTTATAATTTGTATAAAATACTTTATGGTTAGTAGAAAATGCTAATTGAAACACCATTGCAATTAATTGTGAAAAAATATTTTAAAGCCACTATTTTATTTGTTAATAATTTAGTAACGTCAATAGGTTTATTTTACCAAATCCTAGTCAAAATCAGCACAATTACAAACTTAATAATTAGTAATAACTGCTGATCAATAGCTACGATTATTTATAAAACCATCGTTCGCAATATTGGAATATTTAATACATCTACTGTCGCAATATAAATACATCATACTATTTCCATTAGCAATAGTAGAAGGGCCTATCGTTGCAGTAGTTGCTGGGTTTTTGTGTACCAACAAATTGCTTAATCTGGCACTTGTATATCCAATCATTATTTTGGGAGATATAACAGGCGATTCGCTTTGTTACTTACTCGGTCGCTTTGGTGTACCAAAATTTTTTAAAAAAATAGCTAAAAAATTTGGTGCTAGCCCAGAGAAAATGGCGCGAGTAAAATCTTATTTCGATACAAACCCAATTAAAACTATCTCTTTATCAAAAATTACATTAGGTATTGGTGTGGCGGGTATTTATTTAGCTGGTAATGCAAAAATTCCCTACAGCAAGTTTATTAGTGTTTGTATTGTTACGTCTGCTGTACAGTATGTATTTTATTTAGCTATTGGATTGCTTTTTGGCAGTGCTTATTTACAAATAAGTCGCTATTTAGATGTTGCATCAGCAGCCATTATTATTACAACCCTGACTGCAATACTATTTTTTATTATTAAATCCAAACTTAAAAAATCACCAGACACTATTTCGTAATAGCCCTTGGTTAACACGAAAATTAATACTACTATGAAAATATTATTTGTATCAGATACGTATTACCCCCACATAAATGGAGTTTATTATTTTGTTTGTCGTGTTGGACCTATGTTGCAAAGTAAAGGTCATCAAGTAGCAGTTATTGCACCTTCGCCTACAGCAGCAAGCACAATAAATAAGGTAGATGGGTTAGATGTATATGGTTTACCTTCTATATCTACTGTATTATATCCATTAATACGTGTGCCATTTCCTATGTTAATGAAGGCAAATATTAAAAAAATAATAGATACTTTTAAGCCTGATATCATACATTTACAAGATCACTTTTTAATAAGTAAAACCGTAATTGCCGTAAACAAAGCCTATAATATTCCCATTATTGCTACCAACCATTTTATGCCCGAAAATATTACAGTTTTAATAAAAGGCGATAAGTGGCAACAACGCGTTGAAAAATATTTATGGAAAGAATTTTCTAAAGTGTACAATCAAGTAACATTGGTAACCACACCCACCGAAACTGGGGTTAGCATTATGCGACCGCATTTAAAAAAAGAAATAACAACTCTAGCCATATCTAGTGGTATAGATCTTACCTTATTTACACCCTATGGCGATACAGCAACTGTAAAAAATAAATACAATATTCCTAATAAACCCACCATATTGTATGTGGGCAGACTAGACCCAGAAAAGCGGATAGAAGAAATACTTGAGGCTGTAGCAATAGCAGTAAAAAAAGTTGATTTTATATTCTTGGTGGTAGGTAAAGGCACAAAAAAAATAGAACTAGAGCAGTTGGCAATAAGCTTGGGTATTGCTGATAATGTAATATTTACAGGATTTGTACCCGATGAAGACTTACCTATTATTTACAAATTAAGCCGTTGTTTTATAATAGCTAGCATTGCAGAATTATTAAGTTTGGTAACCTTACAGGCGATGGCATCTGGCCTACCATTAATTGCCGTTAGGGCAGGTGCATTGGTAGAGTTGGTAAATGGCAATGGCTATTTATACAACGAAGGCGATGTAAATGCTATGGTTGCAGCTATACAAGAAATTTGTACCAACAATACTGTTTATCAGCAAATGCGTAGTAAAAGTTTAGAACTGATTCAGCGGCACAACATTTTATCAACTGTTACTTCTTTTGAAAATTTGTATATGGCACAGATAAGTTAAGCAAACAAATGCAATTTAAATAGTCGGTGTATATTTTGTTGGCATTGCATCGTAGGTTCTGCCACCTAAATCTCTACCAGCTTTTTTCTTATTGGTGCCGCCCCATTGTTTAAAGAAAAACGCAACGCCTTGCACGTCACATTGTTGTTTAATATCCCAAACCCAACTCTCTTGCATTGGTCGTGCTTTTCTGCCACTTTCACCACCAACAATTGCCCAATCAATATTGGTTAAATTCATATTAGGTAATACACCAATTAATGGCTCGCACGATAAGAATTTCACTTTTGCATCAGTTTCTCTTAGGTAATCAATGCGTTCCGTTACCCGTGCATCTTCTACCGAAACGCCCATCCAAATATTGTTTGTCCAGTTGAGCTTGTGATGCAGTTCGTATAAGCGTTCGGCTCTTTTTGTTAGCACTTGATAGGTGTGCTGTGGTGTACTATTCATTACAGTAAATACCTTTTCTATAAATTCAAAAGGTACTTCTGGATGAAACAAATCACTCATAGAATTTACAAATACTACTTTCGATTTTTTCCATTCGTAAGGTGTGTTTAAGGAATCTTCATGGGTCCGCACAGCAAAGCCATCTTTATATTTGGCTATACCCATTGCCTCCAAACGCCTTGTCATTACCTCGGCATAGCAATACTTGCAACCTGCCGAAATTTTATTACAACCTGTGGTTGGGTTCCAAGTCATTTCTGTCCATTCTATTGATGATTGTGCCATTATAATTTGTATTTAGGTCTAATTACATCATTTGCAATTTTAAGAGCAGTAGTATTATTTGTTGCCATCATGAAGTGATACATAATTGAGTTCATACTATTTTTCATAACAAATGAGTCAGACGTATATTTAAAAACAGTATTTAGCCTTTGTTTATAGAGTTCACCAACTTTTTCTACAGTATTAGCTTCTTTAACGGTCAACGACTCTTCCCCAAATAGTGTGTTTACAACTTGCTTTTTATAAAAATAATTAACGATTTCTAGTCTAGGTATTCCAAGGAATTTTTCAAGTTTTGAAAACCAAGAGTCAGAGATTTCACCGTTTTTTTTTAGCATTCTAGCAACACCCATTCCTGTAGGCACAAGAATCCATAAATCAATTCCAAGTTCTTTAAGAGATTCTATAGAACTCCAATCTACTGACATTCCATAAGGGTCAATAAAAGCCAACGCTCTATGGTTTTTATTCTCCATTAGAAATTTAGACATACTTAAAAGTTTTTCATTGCAGTCGGCTTTTACAACATGAGCATTTCTTCCAAAATAGTTTTCGTTTACTCTTTTTTCTAACTCTAATTTATACCCTTCATTTAGCTCAACAAAATAGTAAATATCGAATCTGAAAGGATTTTCTAAATCCAAAACTCTTAAGGCTGTTCCTTTTTGGATTTCATCGGATTTTTCTGTATCAATTATTCCCGAACCAGCAAAACCATCAAAGTATATTGTTTTTGCCCAAGATTGTTTTTGCATGATAGTTAAATATGCTTTTGCATAACTAACTACTATTTCCATCTTAGCTTCAGTCCAATTACCGCCAAATTGATTCATAAATTATGCATTAAGAATTAAATACTATAATCCTAAAACGAAAAAAAAAGTATTAAATTATATTATCCCTCAAAACAACCTTCCCTGTTCCCCAGGCCGTTTAAACAAACTACAATCCAAGCCCCAGCGTTCCGCGTTTAAGCCATAGAGTTTATTGTACTTTACAAATTGTTGCCGTACCAAATCTGCAATTGGGCCTTCGCCACGCATGCGTTTGCCATAGCGGCTATCATTTACTTTGCCACCGTGGCCAGCTTCTATCATATGCCAAACCTTGTCTGCCCGGTCTGGAAAATTTTTATACAACCAATCATGAAACATCAGTTTTATCGCACCATTTAACCGTATAAAAGTATAGGCACTAAAGGTTGCGCCGTTTTCGCTGGCAGCCTGCATAATGCGTTGCATTTCGTGTTCGTTCAAGCCAGGTATCATTGGCCCAAGCATTACACCCATGCGTACACCCAAGTCGCTCAAATCTTTAATGGTTTTTAACCGTTGTTTAGCAGTAGTGGTTCTTGGTTCCATCACACGGCGTAAATCTTCATTAAAACTAGTAATGCTTACCAAAATACTCACTAAATTTTTGCTGGCCATTTCTTGTAAAATATCCTTGTCCCGAAGCATACCAGCGTTTTTAGTAATCATACCAACGGGCTGGTTAAACTCGTTACACACTTCCAACAATTGTCTGGTAATCTTAAATTTTTGTTCCGCTGGTTGGTAGCAATCGGTGTTGCCACTAAGGCTTATTGGTACACATTGCCACTTAGGGTTCATTAAAAATTTGCGCAGCAATTCGGGGGCATTTTTCTTTACAATTATCTTACGCTCAAAGTCTAGCCCGGCACTGTAACCCCAATATTCATGGGCGTTTCGGGCATAACAGTATATGCAACCATGTTCGCAGCCTTGATAAGGGTTCATACTGTAAAACATGCCTACATCGGGGCTATCAACTTTATTTACAATACTTTTTGCATGGTCTTCTAAATATACCGTTGCGTCGTTGCTTTCTGTCCAATCATCAATACCTTCAATGTGTTCCTTAACCGTTTGGTTGGTTAAAAAACGATTTTTTGTATTTACTTGTGCACCGCGGCCTTTTAAGTAAGCCTCATCTGCATTGGTAGATTGTGGTTTTGCATTGGGGTTATTTTCTTTCATTAATTGATATTTTAAAATGAACCAGACTACAAAAAATTGAACCATAATGGCACGAAGTATAAGTAGCAGAACGAAAAATGCCTGACTTGCTTTGTGCTATTTTGGCTATAAAAAAAGAGACGCTTGTGTTGCTATTTCTGATGGCTTATTTAACAAGAAAAAACTTGTTACTATATGATATTTTTTAGTATCGATATGCCTTTTTAACAATACCGCCTCATTAACCATAAAGCTGGCAGAAAAGCTTGTATTGCTATATTCTAACCAGCCTTTTTCGTATTGCTAGGGCAATAATTTTCTGGCAATAGTTATATGCGGCTCTGTAATAAAATGGGCTTTATTTTTTGCATTAAACGATAATAACGATTGGGCAGATTTTGTTGATTTTACTAGGTTTACAATGTCATTTTTTGTTTGCACATTGGCATAAATAGTATGTGCAGGAAAACTGCCAAAGCCATTAATACTTACTTGAAATGGTGCAGCACTTTCAAAAATATTTTTTAGTCTTGAAACAAATTTTTTCTCTTGCATTTCCCATTGCACAAAATTAACCAACGTAATATGTGGCTTAGAATACATGGCCGTTGGACAATCATATTTTTCAGCAAACTCTTTTTTAATACCCATGATTTTATTGTACAAATCTTCATGTGGTTGTATAATCAGCAGATACTCATTGATGTTTAGTTTGCCACCTATTGTAATTGGTATGTCATTTTGTTCACTATTAATAAATGGATGTTGCATATTTTGTAGTTTGTTGATAGATATTCTGCTGCACAAAGGCTGCGGGATGGCAGTGGCAAACACGCTGAGGGTTTTGTAGCGTGGGCTTTTGTGGCGGATTTGAGAACGGACAGCCCGAACAGAAGCTGCTAAAAAATTAACTGTACACAGCCCCCAATACCAAATATGTTTTACATAAATATTCGGTTAATTAATTTTTCTTCTTCGCCAAATTTGGTTCGGTACAAGCACAAAACCTGTAACTGTAATTGGGCATTTTCTAGTGCCACATTTTTAAGTAATTGTGCCGATGGCATGCTGAGTGCCGTTTGCAATTGTTGCAGCACACCACATAGTAAACCATGGGTATTTACAAGGCTGCCATCGCTTAGTAAACACATATTTTGTAGGTATCTAAACAAGGTTGCTTCGGTTTGTTCCTCGGCACAAAAACCTGCTAAAGCCAGTTTGGTTGTGCGGTTATTGCATTCTGCCACTATTCTGTATTGCTGGTGAATTTTGTTACAAACTGAATTATTGTTGTTCATAAAAACTAAATTTTGTGGTATAAAAATACTAACTAATTTAGCATAACAAAATTTAATTTTTATGCTCGATGAAATATTTGAAGATGCCGCTTACACGGGCACCAAAAAATTTACCCAACACAATGTGCAAACTGCCAATGCCACAGGGTTTGGGGCTGCCGCCGATGATTATGCCGAACGTGGTATTGATTTAAACGAGCAGTTAATTATGAATAAGCCAGCCACTTTTTTCTTTAGGATGAATAGCGATGCCATGGTTGGCGCGGGCATTAATGTTGGCGATATTTTAATTGTAGATAGAAGTATAAAAGCCGTTAATGGTAAAATTATTGTAGCGGCTATTGATGGCGATTTAATGGTGCGACGTTACATGCAATCGTTTAATGCTGCTACGTTAACTGCAGAGAACAAACAGTTTAAAAACGTAGATATTAATGAGTTTACAGCCTTTCAAAGTTGGGGGGTGGTTACTTGTGTGATACACTTATTAGATGCTGCATTAATTGCTTTTAATAAAAAATCGAGTGGTGGTAAAACTGCGTCAATGGTTAAAAATCGGTGAGTAAAAGACCTATAGCAAAAACATATTATTTTTTAATGTACTTAAGACACGCCTTCAGGGCAATAATATATATATGAAAGCCATTATAGATTGTAACAGTTTTTATTGTTCCTGCGAACGAGTTTTTCGGCCCGACCTTGAACATAAGCCAGTTGTTGTTTTAAGCAATAACGATGGCTGTATTATTGCACGAA
This sequence comes from Chitinophagales bacterium, assembly GCA_038327865.1. Taxonomy (GTDB): domain Bacteria; phylum Bacteroidota; class Bacteroidia; order Chitinophagales; family Chitinophagaceae; genus Parasediminibacterium. Next base: position 30,605 of record JBBQLL010000024.1, read on the forward strand.
GTGACGAGGCGAAAGCTTTTGGGGTACAAATGGCAGGGCCTTATTTTAAAGCTAAACCAATGATTGATAAACACAATGTGGCTACATTCTCATCCAATTATAATTTATATGGTAATATGAGTTGGCGGGTGATGGAAACTTTGCGAATGCTACTTGGTGTTGAAAATGTAGAAGTATATAGCGTGGATGAAGCATTTTTAAATTTTGACCATGTACCCAGACATCAGTTGTACCAAACAGCTACCACTATTAAAGATACTGTAGAAATGTGGACTGGCATTAAGGTATCTATTGGTGTAGCGCCAACAAAAGTGTTAAGTAAAGTTGCCAATCGGTTATCTAAAAAAAATAAAGTAGCCACCAATGGTGTGCTAGTTTTAGATACGCCTCGCAAAATAGAACAAGCTTTACAACGAACCGATATTGAAGATGTGTGGGGTGTTGGCTATCAATACGCACAAAAATTGCGACGGCTACAAATTAATACAGCATGGCATTTGAGTATAAAAAGTATTGACTGGGCCAATAAACATTTGGGTGGTGTAACTGGTACCAGATTGGTACGTGAGTTGCAAGGCTTTGAAAGCATTGTGATGGAAGATGCACTCGTGAATAAAAAAATGATTGCCACCACAAGAATGTTTGGCAGCCCTGTAAAAGATATTAAAAGTATTAAAGAAGCCGTAGCTACTTATACCTCACGAGCGGCCGAAAAACTGCGTAGGCAACATAGTGCCGCCAATATTATTAGCGTTTTTGTAGTACCTAAAGAACCATCTACTAGTGGGCATTTTAGGCACGGACCAAGTATTAGTTCCTATATTACTTTACATGCTGCCACCTCTATTACTAACCAATTAATAAAACCTGCTGTTGAGCTGGTTAATGATTTATTTGAAGAAGGTAGATTATATAAAAAAGCCGGTGTAATATTAAGTGGTATAGTACCTGATAATTCCATTCAGGGTAACTTATTTGTACCCGATACTACCAACAATGGCCGACTGTTAATGAGCATGATGGATAACATGAACTTTGCCATGCGTGACGATATTATCAAGTTTGCATCTAGTGGCACTACGCGTAATTGGAAAATGCAAAAAAACTTTAATAGCCCACGCTATACAACCCGTTGGCACGAATTATATGACATCAAATAACCCTGATTTAAAACAAAGTATTGGCTGGTTTAATAAAAATTGGCTTCTGCAAATTCAAGCCACATAGTGCATTCAACCTATCTACCAAGTAAACGGTTAGCTCTGGCGATAAGGCTTCATCATGCATATGCATGAAAAAATAAATTTCCTGTATATTTTTTGATAGCCAATATTTAATGCGTTCAATCCAATCATCAACCCTTGTAAAATCGGTTGGGTGAAGACTGTTGCCAACATAACGGATAAACACTTTTGGTATGGTTAAATACATGTGACAACAATCTCTTCGGCCGCTAGTATCGGTAATAACTGCACCAATATTTAAGGCTTTTAATGTGGTAAATAATTCTTCACGAATAGCATCAACGCCAAACCAATCTGGATGGCGTACTTCTAAAAAAAATTGCAAATCTGTTGGTAGTAATTTTAGAAAAGAGAAGAGTTCATCTTTTCTTTTTGGGGTAAAAGTGTCGCTTACTTGAACGAAAATTGGCCCTAAGTTTTTTCCAAAAGCTAGGATGCCTCTTAAAAATTCGGTAGTAATAAAATCTTTGTTGGCAAGGCTGCCACGATGCGTAACGCCTTGATACATTTTTGGGCAAAATAAAAAATCTTTATCAGCCGCTTTTGCTGCCCATTTGGCAATGCCATCAGCACCATAAACTTTGTAATGTGTGGCATTAAGTTCAATGCTATTGTAGTGGTGAACGTATTGCTCTAAAAAATCTTTTTCTTTTGTTTTTGCTGGATAAATTTTACCTAGCCATTCTGTTCTACCCCATTTGGCACAACCTATGTAAACTTTTGGTGGCATGGGTTGTAAGTCTTTTAAAAAAAAGTATTAAACGTAGGTTCATCAGGTAATTTAAAATTGATGTTATTTAATTCGCTTTCGGATACTCGGCCAAATTCCATTTGATAAAACTATTTAGAATATAAAGTTACGCTTTGATAAAAGCCCATTAAATATTCTAAAGATGCAGTGTGCGACGCCTATGCAGCGGAATAGCATTACAACAGATTGTACCATAAATTTTTCATTTTACTACGGTATAATATTTCTTTTTAAATAGTTGGCATAATCTGGAGTGATGGCTTCATATGCTTGGTGTATAAACGGTGAAGTAATCATAAAATCTGCAGTGACTCTATCGCATGCCAGAGAATATTCCATACAGCACATAGGCGTAGCAGGGCTTTCACATCTGTATAGTGTGGTTGCATTTATTTGCTATAAATTATTTTATAATTACCTTGGTAATTGAAGTAGGATGCTGAATATAAGATAGCATTAGTTACTGCCTAAATTTTACTATATTACTTACTAATTACTTGTTTTGAACACAGATTACACTATATACCCTTTAGGTGAAACCGCAGTCACCATTGCATTTGATGCAATAATTGATGATGCGACCAATGATAAGGTAATTGCTTTGTACAATCATTTAAGGGCTATAAAATTAGTTGGTGTAGTAGACATTATACCTAGTTACCATACTGTTACACTAGTATTTACCATTACAACTATTAACAACAAAACAACTGATTTTAACACGATGTTGGTGTTAATTGAAGCTGCCATTGCCAATTGTAACTGGCAAATACAACAACAGCCTACTATTGTAGAAATACCTGTTTGCTACGATACTAGTTTTGGGTTAGATATTGTAGCGTTAGCAGATGCAAAAAAAATGTCGGTTGAAGCGGTTATTAAGCTACATAGCGAGATAATTTATCGCATTTATGCCATAGGCTTTTTACCAGGATTTACCTATATGGGTAAGGTGACTAATTTGATAGCAACACCACGAAAGCAAACCCCAAGGGTGAGTATAGATGCAGGATCAATAGGTATTGCAGGTGAGCAAACTGGTATTTACCCACTTAATTCGCCTGGTGGTTGGAATATTATTGGCCAAACACCTTTGCAGCTATTTGATGCAACTAGAGAAACAGCGGTACTACTAAAAATGGGTCAACACATTAAATTTATACCAATAACTGTAGCTGAATTTTATACAATAAAAAAAACGCAACAACCTAAAGTAATTGGCACTAGTAACGACGCTATTGGCATAAAGGTTTTAAAGCAAGGGCTGGCAGATAGTATACAAGATTTAGGGCGTTATGGTTACCAACATGTAGGTATTAACCCAACAGGCGCAATGGATGTTATAGCTGCACAAATAGCTAATTTTATAGTAGGTAATACTGCCAATGAAGCGGTATTAGAATTACATTTTCCTGCATCGGTATTTCAGTTTCAAACAGATGCTATTATTGCATTAAGTGGGGCAGATTTTACAGCCACAATAAATAATATTCCAGTCTCAATCAACACACCAATAATTGTTGCTGAAAACGCTATTATTAATTTTACAAAGCTTGTAACTGGTGCAAGATGCTATATAGCGGTTAAAGGAGGCATTACAGTTTTACCTTGGTTAAATAGTTGTAGTACCAATATTAAAGCCAATAGCGGTGGGCATTGTGGTAGATTATTGCATAAAGATGATGTTATAGGATGTAGCATTAAAAGTGACTATAGCAAGCAATTAAGGGAGAAAGATTGTATAGTATTGCCTTGGCAGGTTGATGTACAACAAGTATATGATACAAATGATATTGTGCATATTTTATTGGGTAATGAGTTTACATTTTTATGCGATGCGTCTAAAGAAATATTAGTAGATTCACCCTTTATAATTACTAATAAAAGTGATAGAATGGGCTATCGTTTACATGGATTACCGTTGCAATTACAAGCACCAATGCAACTTATTTCAACTGCCGTTACAAACGGTACTATTCAATTATTGCCAGATGGCGAATTGGTTATTTTAATGGCTGATCATCAAACCATTGGTGGTTACCCAAGAGTGGCTCATGTGGCACGGTTTGACATGCCAAAATTGGCACAAATGCATGTACACCAACCAATACAATTTGCAATTATAAATGGTGAAGACGCAATAAAAAAATATGCATTGCAACAACAATATTTGTTACAAATACAAAATGCCCTTATCTTCAAACTGACCGAATATCTAACAAGATGAATTCTATTGATTTAAACTGTGATTTGGGAGAAGGTTTTCCGAATGATGCGTTATTATATCCTTATATAAGTAGTGCAAATATTGCCTGTGGATATCATGCGGGGGATCTTGATAGTATTACTAAATCAATTGACTTTTGCATTGCCAATGATGTAGCCATAGGTGCGCATCCTGGATTTAATGATAGAGAAAACTTTGGTAGAAAAGAAATACAATTATCTGCTGAAAGATTGCAAGACTTGGTAATGCATGAAATACTAGTGGTACGTTTCTCTGCTATGAAAATGGGGCAACAATTACATCATGTAAAACTACATGGTGCTATGTATAATATGGCTGCAAGAGATAAAGCAATGGCACTAACAGTTGCTGATGCCATCTATAGAGTAGATCCTAAATTGATGGTATATGGCCTAAGTGGTAGCTATCTTATTAGCGAAGCAAAAGCATTAGGTTTATCAACTTGTAGTGAAGTTTTTGCAGATAGAACATACCAAACAGATGGCAGTTTAACACCTCGTAATCAAACCAATGCGTTAATTACAAGTAGCGAAATAACTGTTAAACAAGTAATGCAAATGGTACTACAGCAAACGGTTACTTGTGTTGATGGAACTGTTATTCCCATAGTTGCTGAAACTATTTGTTTGCATGGTGATAGTGCGCATTCCGTAGCCTTTGCTCAACAGATTTGTCGTACTATAAAACAACATAACATTGACATTAAAGCCCAGTAAATCATCGGCTATTTTAGGTGCTGCATTTTTAATGGCCACCTCAGCTATTGGCCCAGGATTTTTAACCCAAACCACCGTTTTTACACAACAACTAGCAGCTAGTTTTGGCTTTGTGATTGTGCTATCTATTTTATTAGATATTGGTGCTCAGTTAAATATTTGGCGAGTAATTACTATGAGTGAACTAAGAGCCCAAGACCTTGCTAACAAGGTATTACCTGGCCTTGGCTATTTTTTAGCAGCCTTAATTGTGTTGGGTGGCTTGGCTTTTAACATTGGCAACATTGCAGGTAGTGGTTTGGGGTTAAATGTATTAACAGGCCTTGATACAAAATATGGAGCCATCATTAGTTGTGGCTTAGCCTTATTTATTTTTTGGATGAAAGAAGCGGCCAACTTATTAGATGGCTTTACAAAACTGTTGGGTGTACTAATGATTTTGTTGACGATGTATGTTGCCATAAGTTCTCACCCACCAATTACAGAAGCTATTACAAGAAGTTTTTTGCCTACTAAAATTGATGTTCAAACCATTGTTACTCTGGTTGGTGGCACGGTTGGTGGCTATATAAGTTTTTCGGGTGCGCATCGCTTGTTAGATGCTGATATTAAAGGGTTTCAGCAGATTAAGCAAGTAAATAGAAGCGCTGTAAGTGGTATTGTTATTACTGGCATCATGCGTACAGTATTATTTTTAGCAGCCTTGGGTGTAGTAAGTAGCGGTGCTGCTATTGATGCTGCAAATCCACCGGCATCTGTTTTTAAAATTGCCGCCGGCAATATTGGGTATCGTTTTTTTGGGGTAGTTATGTGGAGTGCTGCCATAACATCGGTTGTTGGTGCAGCTTATACATCGGTATCATTCTTAAAAACATTCCATCCATTTTTTGATAAGTATCAAAAACAGCTCATTTCTGGGTTTATTATTTTCTCAACAGTCGTATTTGTAATAGTTGGTAATCCTATACACTTGTTAGTGATGGCTGGTGCTTTAAACGGCTTGATTTTACCTATTGCTTTAGCGGTTATATTAGTAGCTGCTCGCAATAAAACCTTACTCAAAAACTATGCTCATCCTTTATGGTTGCAATTTGCTGGTTGGCTTGTAGTGCTTGCTATGACTGTACTTTGTGGTATGACTATTTATAAATGGATAGCTGCTTAAAGTTACCATTTATCTTCTTCAGCAATGTTTATAAACGGCTTAAATTGCCTTCTAGTTACTATTTTCTCTTCTTGCCTGGCTATGATAGCATCTGCAATTAATTCGCCAGCATTACTGCTGGTTGGCAATGCTAATAAGTGTTTAATAGTAGTTTCGCTAACATCAATTCTATACAATAGAAATACCAGTTTCTCAAAGTCAGTATTTATAAGATGATTAACAAACGCAGCTAACTCAATTCTAAAATTATTGGTTAAAACGATGCCTATTTCTTTTTCTAAATCTTGTTGTAATCTTTCTTCAATCATCAATAATTATTTTTCAATTATAGTAAATCATCTCAATCATTTTAATCAGCGGCTAAGATTAAAATTTCTCCATCACCCCTAAACCAAATAGTGCAAAATCATATTTTACAGGGTCATTTGCATCTAAGGTTTTTAAGTAAGTGGTTAGTTCTAAAGCTGCTTGCCAATCAACTAATTTTCTATCTAATAAATTAAAACGTTTAGCAACCCTTGCAACGTGTAAGTCAATTGGGCAAACCAATTGCGAAGGTTTGATAGTTTTCCATATGCCAAAATCTACACCAGTATTATCCTGTCTAACCATCCATCGTAAAAACATATTTAAGCGTTTGCACGATGAGTTTTTGTAAGGGGTAGCAATATGTTTTTTAGTTCTTACAGGAAAATCTTCTAACGAAAAAAAGTATTGATGAAACCCAATTAAGCCATGCTCAATAGTTGCATCATTTGACGATAATTTATTTGTAAAAGCACTTTCTAAAGACGCATTTTTTTGATAATGATATTGTAGAAAATGAATAAAGTAAAGTAAATCAGTCGTATTAAATGTTCTATGTTTAAAAGTTAATAGTTTCTTTAAATCGTGTGGTTGATGATTGATAATAAAGTCATGTGGTGCATCATCCATCAGCTTCAACAATTCAGTACTTTTATTAATAATAGTCGTACGAATGCCCCAAGCAAAAATCGCCGCAAAAAAGGCCGCAATTTCTATGTCTTGTAATTTAGTAAAACGATGAGGTACACAAATGGGGTCATCTTTTATAAAATCTGGCTGATTGTATTGAGCAACTTTTGTGTTGAAGAAATCAGTGAGGTTATTTTGCATGTTTTACCCTATCGCTTCATTTAAGTCATGTATCAAATCTTCTGCATCTTCAATACCAACACTTAACCGTATTAAAGCATCACTTAAACCATTCTTTAGGCGCTCTTCTCTAGGTATAGACGCATGCGTCATAGTTGCAGGGTGATTAATTAAAGACTCAACACCACCAAGGCTTTCAGCCAAGGCAAATAGTTTAGTACTCATTAATACACGCTTGGTTTCTTCTGTACTATCGTCTTTTAATTCAAAGCTCATCATACCACCAAAATCTCGCATTTGTTGCTTAGCAACAGCATAGTTTGGATGATCTTCAAAACCACACCACCACACTTTTCCAACCTTGGGATGACTACGTAAAAATTCAGCCACTTTTTTACCATTTTCACAATGGCGCTGCATACGTATATGTAAAGTTTTAATGCCTCTTAATACTAAAAAGCAATCCATCGGTCCAGGCACAGCACCGGTACTTTTTTGAATAAAAAACAATTGATCTCGCAACGCTTCATCATTCATCATTAAGCAACCTTGTATTACATCGCTGTGACCGCCTAAATATTTTGTTGCGCTATGCATCACAATATCAGCACCTAAATCTAAAGGGTTTTGCAAATAAGGCGATGCAAACGTATTATCCACACACAGCATGGCTTTGGCGGCTTTGGCTATTGTTGCAACTGCAGCAATATCTGTAATATTCATTAAAGGATTGGTTGGCGTTTCAATCCAAATAAGTTTGGTATTTGGCGTAATTACAGCTTCAATATTTGAAATGTTAGTCGTATCAACAAAAATAAATTTAATGCCAAATTTTTCAAACACTTTGGTAAACAAACGATAAGTACCGCCGTACATATCATTGGCTGCAATTACCTCATCACCTGGACTTAATAGTTTTATAACTGCATCTGTAGCAGCAACCCCACTACTAAAAGCCAAGCCATATTTGCCATTTTCAATTACTGCATAAGCCGTTTCTAATGCAGCACGTGTAGGATTGCCAGCTCTTGAGTAATCGTAACCTTTATGTTCGTTTGGTGCCTCTTGTACGTACGTAGATGTTTGGTAAATAGGGGTCATAATAGCACCAGTTGTTGGGTCTGGCTCTGCACCTGCGTGAATAAACTTTGTACCTGTACCCCAAAATGTGGAATTATTATCTTGACTCATATTGATGATTTTCTTTTAAACGAAATTAAGGCTTTCCTATTTATTTATCTTTTAGTGGTTAGAGGCAAACAATTCTGCTGCACACAAGTATCGCCAATCAAAATTATCTACATCGTGTGCGTTTTTGGGTTTAGCAGCTTGATTTAAAATAGATGGTTGTAATACATTTTTATCAACCAACACTTTTTTACTTTCCAACACCATCTGTTGAATATTTTTGTTTTGCATCCATTGTTTTTGTGGTGGCTCGTACCCAATTTTGTCAGTTCGCCAAACAATATTTTCTGGCAGTTTTTGCTCCATACTTTTACGTAAAATCCATTTGGTAAAGCCGTCTTGTATTTTGTAAGATGCTGGTAGCGAAAATAAAAATTCAACTAAAGGGTGCGATAAAAATGGCAACCTAACTTCACAACTATGAGCCATAGAATTTCTATCTGCATAACGTAATAGTTCTTCTAACCCAATAGTAAAAGTATTATAATGCAAAATATCGTCTAAGCTAGTAACAATGGGCTTTTGTAGCGTATCATCGTTGTGGTATTTACTATAAAAATCTTTCTGAATATTTGGATAACTTAGTTGCTGTTGAATGGCGTTTTGCTGTAGTTTTTTTGCTGCTTTTTCTGGTAAATAAGCTGCAGCATAATTTTTTAATCCCCAGCTTTCTAGAAAATTATTTTTCTTTAATAATTGTTTTTCTTTTTTAAATAAGCTATAATTATTTTTAAGCAATGCTTGCAAAAACCAATGCATATATTTTTTATAACCCCCTAATATTTCGTCTGCACCTTGGCCATCTAATAAAACAGTAACCCCTTTTACTTTAGCCAATTTATACACCATAAATTGTGTAAGTACACTGCTGCTTTGTAGCGGCTCTTCTTGGTGATACATTAAGGTTTTCCAATTATCAATCCAGTCATTTTCAGTTGGCGTTATTACATTTTGATGTAAGTGAAATTTATCTGCAACCACCTTACTATAAAAGCTTTCATCTTTACTAAACCCAGGAAAAATGGCACTGAAAGTTTGCGGTTGTGCATTGTGAGTTGTGAACTGTGCGTACATTTCTGCAACAATGCTAGAACTGTCTAAACCACCGCTCAAGCTTGTACCTACAGTAACATCGCTTCGTAATCTTCTTTTTACTGATGTAGTAAATAAATGAGCAAATTGTTCTATGGTATCTGCAACTTTAGTGTCAATATTTTGAATATTGTTTTCAGGTTTATACCAACGCTTCATTTGCATTTTACCAGCATTTGGTTGAATGCTTAAACAATGGCCTGGTGGTAAGGATAAAATATTGTTGTAAAAGGTTTGTGTTTTTTTTATTGGGTTTTGTAAATAGCCTAGTGTGATATAATTTAACAACATTGTACCATTCATTTGTTTCTGTAAACCCAAAGCCCACAATGCCTTCATTTCGCTGCCAAAAACAAAACGTTCAAACTTACCACGCTGCTGATAATCTGCATGATAATACAAAGGTTTTTCCCCAAATCTATCTCTTGCGATAAATACTTCTTTCGTGTTATCATCATGTAAGGCAAAGGCAAACATACCATCAAAGTGATTGAGACAATCTTTGCCCCAACAGTCAAATGCAGCAGGAATTACTTCTGTATCTGAACTAGTAGAAAACGTGTACCCATGTTTTTGCAACTCATCTTTTAGCTCTATATAATTATAAATTTCGCCATTAAAAATAATGGTGTAATGTAGATAGTGTAGGGGTTGTGACGCATTGTTGCTTAAATCAATAATTGATAACCGTCTATGGCCAAAAGCAACTGTATTATCATTGTTCAGCCATTTGCCTTCACCATCAGGACCACGGTGTTGTAGCATGTTAATCATTAACTGAACATCGTGAAGTTTTACTAAGGATGCATACGGTGAAATAATGCCTGCAATGCCACACATGACTGTAATGATTTGTTACAAATTTATATAAATCTGCTACGGTAAAATGGTAACGCTAACGAGGTGATTCATAAAATACCATTGCGAGAGTTGCCAACCGTTAAACGGTTGGCAACTTTAATATAAAAGCTGGTAATTAGAAATAATTTATGCGAATCAAGGGTTGGTGATTATTTAAAATAGACGTGTAGTAAATTACGTTGATTATAAATGCAAATAAATAATCTGGTAAAAATTTACTTCCACGTCTGCGACAAATATAGAGCCCAATTATGTTGGGAAG